>NZ_JBHTRI010000003.1:0-317685 GCF_042796085.1 Streptomyces sp. NPDC056452 | reverse complement strand
GTTGATAGGCCAGATGTGGAAGCCCGGTAACGGGTGGAGCTGACTGGTACTAATAGGCCGAGGGCTTGTCCTCAGTTGCTCGCGTCCACTGTGTTAGTTCTGAAATAACGAACGGCCGTGTTTTCATCCGGTGTTGGTTAATTTCATAGTGTTTCGGTGGTCATTGCGTTAGGGAAACGCCCGGTTACATTCCGAACCCGGAAGCTAAGCCTTTCAGCGCCGATGGTACTGCAGGGGGGACCCTGTGGGAGAGTAGGACGCCGCCGAACAATTATTCCGGGAAAGCCCCGTGCCCTTGTGGCACGGGGCTTTTCTGCGTTCATCACGCCCTCGCACCCCCGTGCGTCGGCCCTCCGCGGCTGAGGGTAGGGTCAGGGTGCATCATTGGCACGTTCTTCACAGGAGGCCCCCGGGTGGAGGTCCAGGAGACTCGAGTTCAGACGAACCGAGTACTCACCATCCCCAACATCCTCAGCATGGCTCGCCTCGTCGGCGTGCCGCTCTTCCTGTGGCTGATCCTTCGTCCCGTCTTCGGCGGGCCCAACAGCGACGGCTGGGCGTTGCTGGTGCTGATGCTGAGCGGCGTCAGCGACTATCTCGACGGCAAGCTCGCCCGCCGGTGGAACCAGATCAGCAGCCTCGGGCGACTCCTGGACCCGGCTGCCGACCGCCTCTACATCCTGTCGACTCTCGTCGGGCTCACCTGGCGCGAGATCCTGCCGCTCTGGCTCACCGCAGCTCTTCTCGCACGTGAGCTCATGCTCCTTGTCATGGTGGGAATCCTGCGCCGGCACGGCTATCCGCCGCCGCAGGTGAACTTCCTCGGGAAAGCTGCAACCTTCAACCTGATGTACGCCTTCCCCTTGTTGCTGCTCAGTGACGGAAGTGGTTGGCTGGCCTCGCTGGGCGCCGTTTTCGGATGGGCGTTCGCTGGTTGGGGTACAACGCTCTATTGGTGGGCAGGGATCCTCTACGTGGTCCAGGTCCGCCGACTCGTCAAGGCGGATGAAGTAGCCGAATAGCTCGTTGTGCGGTGCCGCGCAGTGTCGCCGGTCCGCAACGGATGCTGTGGTTGTTGCCCCGACGGGTGATGTCGGCTAGACCGTCGTCTCTTCAAGGAGGACGTTTCCGACATGAAGGCCGTCGTGATGGCCGGCGGCGAAGGCACTCGTCTTCGCCCCATGACCTCAAGCATGCCCAAGCCGCTCCTGCCCGTAGCCAATCGGCCGATCATGGAGCACGTGCTGCGGCTGCTCAAACGGCATGGACTCAATGAGACCGTCGTAACCGTTCAGTTTCTTGCTTCGCTCGTGAAGAACTACTTCGGCGACGGCGAAGAACTCGGAATGGAGCTCAGCTACGCCAACGAGGAGAAGCCACTCGGTACCGCGGGAAGTGTCAAGAACGCCGAGGAAGCCCTCAAGGACGACACCTTCCTGGTTATTTCCGGTGACGCCCTCACCGACTTCGACCTGACGGACCTCATCGCCTTCCACAAGGAGAAGGGCGGACTGGTCACGGTATGCCTGACCAGGGTCCCGAATCCGCTGGAGTTCGGCATCACGATTGTCGACGAGCAGGGGCAGGTCGAGCGTTTCCTGGAGAAGCCGACCTGGGGCCAGGTCTTCTCGGACACCGTCAACACGGGCATCTACGTCATGGAGCCCGAGGTCTTCGACTACGTCCAGGCGGATACCTCCGTGGACTGGTCCGGCGACGTGTTCCCGCAGCTCATGAAGGAGGGCAAGCCGATCTACGGCTATGTCGCCGAGGGCTACTGGGAGGACGTGGGCACTCACGAGAGCTATGTGAAGGCCCAGGCCGACGTACTGGAGCGCAAGGTCGATGTCGAGCTCGACGGCTTCGAGATCTCGCCCGGTGTGTGGGTCGCGGAAGGCGCGGAGGTCCATCCCGACGCGGTACTCCGAGGGCCGCTGTACATCGGCGACTACGCCAAGATCGAAGCCGGCGTCGAACTCCGTGAACACACCGTCATCGGGTCGAATGTCGTTGTGAAGACCGGCGCTTTCCTGCACAGGGCCGTGGTGCACGACAACGTGTACATCGGCCAGCACAGCAATCTTCGTGGCTGCGTGATCGGCAAGAACACCGACATCATGCGGGCGGCCCGCATCGAGGACGGCGCCGTTATCGGCGACGAGTGTCTGGTCGGCGAGGAATCGATCATCCAGGGCAACGTGCGGGTCTACCCGTTCAAGACCATCGAGGCCGGTGCCTTCGTCAACACCTCGGTGATCTGGGAGTCGCGTGGACAGGCGCACCTCTTCGGAGCGCGCGGTGTCTCCGGGATCCTGAACGTCGAGATCACCCCGGAACTCGCCGTGCGGCTCGCCGGTGCGTACGCGACGACCCTGAAAAAGGGGTCGACCGTCACGACGGCCCGTGACCACTCCCGTGGTGCGCGTGCACTGAAGAGAGCGGTCATCTCCGCGCTGCAGGCCAGCGCCATCGACGTACGGGACCTGGAGAACGTGCCGCTGCCGGTGGCGCGCCAGCAGACCGCGCGAGGCAGCGCCGGCGGCATCATGATCCGGACCTCGCCGGGAGTGCCGGACTCCGTCGACATCATGTTCATCGACGAACGCGGTGCCGATCTCTCCCAGGCACGTCAGCGCAAGCTGGACCGCGTCTACGCCCGCCAGGAGTACCGCAGGGCCTTCCCCGGTGAGATCGGAGACCTCCACTTCCCGTCGAGCGTCTTCGACTCCTACACAGGGTCGCTGCTCCGCAACGTCGACACGGAAGGCATCGCCGATGCGGGCCTCAAGGTCGTCGTCGACGCGTCCAACGGCAGCGCGGGGCTCGTCCTGCCCAGTCTGCTCGGGCGGCTCGGTGTGGACGCGCTGACGATCAATCCCGGTCTCGACGAGTCGCGGCCCACCGAGTCCGCCGAGACCCGGCGCGCCGGTCTGGTGCGCCTCGGGGAGATCGTGTCGTCCGCACGGGCGGCCTTCGGGGTGCGGTTCGACCCCGTCGGTGAGCGGCTCTCCCTCGTCGACGAGCGGGGCCGGATCATCGAGGACGACAGGGCCCTGCTGGTCATGCTCGACCTCGTGGCGGCCGAGCGGCGGAGCGGGCGCGTGGCCCTGCCGGTGACCACCACCCGCGTCGCCGAACAGGTGGCCGCGTACCACGGCACACAGGTGGAGTGGACGACCACGTCCCCGGACGACCTGACGAGGGTGGGGCGCGAGGACGCCACCATCTTCGGTGGTGACGGGCGCGGCGGCTTCATCATTCCCGAGTTCAGCAGCGTCTTCGACGGCTCGGCGGCCTTCGTCAGGCTCATCGGGCTCGTGGCCCGGACCCAGCTCACGCTGAGCCAGATCGACGCCCGCATTCCGCGTGCCCATGTGCTGCGCCGTGACCTCGCGACGCCCTGGGCGGTCAAGGGTCTCGTCATGCGGCGGGTCGTGGAGGCGGCAGGGGAGCGCAGTGTGGACACCACCGACGGTGTCCGGGTGGTGGAGACCGACGGCCGCTGGGTGATGGTGCTGCCCGACAGGGCGGAGGCCGTCACCCATCTGTGGGCCGAAGGCCCCGATGACGCCTCGGCCCAGGCGTTGCTCGACGAGTGGTCGGCGATCGTGGACAGCGCGGGCGACTGAGTCGGGCCTGGTGGCCCGGACGCCGTTGTGCAGCGGCTTCCGGGCCACCGGTGGGGCCATTCGGCGGCAGCAGTCATGACGTGCGACGATGTGCGGCATGTCGCAGCCGCCCCCCGATCGGAGTAGCACCCCGCCGCGTCCCCGCCCCGACGCGTCCATGTCGCTGCTGACCAACGTGATGGACCACAGCCTCGACGAGGGATATGCCGAGGCTGCCGCGCGCCGCAAGGCCGACGGAAGTGCGGGGATGCCCCGCACACTCAAGTCGAAGCTGGGCCTCGCGGCAGGCCTCGTGGTGGCGGCTCTCGTCGTGACGCTCGGTGCCGCCGAGGCCCAGGTCGCGGCGCCGGTCGTGGCGAAGGAGCGCGAAGAGCTCATCGACCGTGTCAACGCGGAGACGACCGCGGCGGACGCGCTGCAGGAGGACGTCGACGAACTGCGCAAGGACGTCGGCGAACGGCAGCGCAAGGCGCTCGAACAGCACGGCGGGGCCAAGGGCGGGCTGGTAGCGCTGCTCTCCGGAGCGACCGCGGTCGAGGGGCCCGGAATCAAGCTCGTCGTCGATGACGCCAAGGACACCGACCAGGGTGGCGGCGGGCCGCGTGAGTCGACCGGCTTCGCGGACACCGGGCGGGTGCGCGACCGTGACATGCAGCGCGTGGTCAACGGCCTCTGGCAGTCCGGGGCCGAAGCGATCGCCATCAACGGACAGCGGCTGACGGCCCTCTCCGCGATCCGCGCGGCGGGCGACGCCATACTGGTCGACAACAGGCCGTTGGTGCCGCCCTATACGGTGCTGGCGGTGGGGGACGGCAAGAAACTCGCCGACGCCTTCCAGGACAGCGCGGACGGCCTGTATCTGCAGGCGCTGCACGAGAGCTTCGACATCCGCACCAGCATCTCCGAGCAGGAGCAGGTGCGCCTTCCGGCCGCGCCGAGCCTGATCGTACGCACAGCAGAGCCTCAGGCCGCAGACACGCGCAGTGGTGCGGCAGAAACAGGGAAGGGCACATCGTGATCGCCGTACTGGGCCTCGTCGTGGGAGTCGTGGTCGGACTGTTGGTCCGGCCCGAAGTGCCGGCGGTGGTCGAGCCCTACCTGCCGATCGCCGTTGTGGCCGCGCTCGACGCCGTCTTCGGAGGTCTGCGTGCCATGCTCGACGGGATCTTCGTGGACAAGGTCTTCGTCGTGTCGTTCCTCTCGAACGTCGTGGTGGCCGCACTGATCGTGTTCCTCGGCGACAAACTCGGTGTGGGCGCCCAGCTCTCCACCGGTGTGGTGGTCGTGCTCGGTATCCGCATCTTCTCCAACGCCGCGGCGATCCGCCGGCACGTCTTCCGGGCTTGAGGCCGATGAGCAACGACGAGAACCCGCGCAACGAGGGACCCGCCGGCGAGCTGCCCGCAGAGGTCCCCGCGCCCGCCCCCGAGACCGGCGCCGACCCGCCCGAGGAGTCCTCCGGGCGCCAGCGGCTGCTGGCGGGCCTCTGGCCGCCCAGGGTGAGCCGGGCCCAACTCATCGTGGCGCTCCTGCTGTTCGTGCTCGGGCTGGGGCTGGCGATCCAGGTCAGGTCGAACAGTGACAACAGCGCGTTGCGCGGTGCCCGCCAGGAGGACCTGGTCCGCATCCTCGACGAGCTCGACAACCGGACCCAGCGGCTCGAGGACGAGAAGCAACGCCTCGACGACCAGCGCACGGAGCTGGAGAACAGCTCCGACCAGGCGGAGGAGGCCCGCAAGCAGACGCGCGAGAAGGAGCGGCAGCTCGGCATCCTCGCGGGTACGGTCGCGGCCAAGGGACCCGGCATCACCCTCACCATCAACGACCCGAGCGGTGCCGTCGAACCGGACATGCTTCTCGACGCCATCCAGGAGCTGCGGGCGGCCGGTGCCGAAGCGATCGAGATCAACGGCGTGCGGGTGGTGGCCAATACCTACTTCTCCGGCGACGGAGGAGACCTGAGGGTGGACGGCCGCAGGATCCGCTCTCCGTACGAGTTCAAGGTGATCGGCAAACCGCAGGACCTCGAGCCGGCGCTGAACATCCCCGGCGGAGTGGTGCAGACGCTCGAGAAGGAGCAGGCCACGGCTGAGGTGGCACAGGCCGAGGAGATCGTCGTCGACGCCTTGCGACCGGCGAAGCTGCCTGACTACGCTCGGTCGTCGCCCCAGTGAGGCCTTGGCGCACGCGGCCCGCAGGACACAGGCACGGGGTTGCGGGGGGTCGGCGCATCGGATCGGTGGCGCGTGGTGGAAACTGTCGGGTGGATACGGACGTTGTGAGGATGTCCGGGTCGGCAGGTGTGTTCATTCAGGGTTCGTCCTGCCCCACGGGCGGGTCTATTTCGGTCAAGGGGAAACGCCCGTGAAGTTGTTTGCGAAGTTGTTCGGAAAGAGCGCACGCGAGGACAGCGGCTCTGCTCGCCACCGTGCTCCGCGCCAGGGTCAGGGCGCCGAGGAGCAGGGCTCGGAGCGCCCGCTCTTCCGCGATGAGGTGCCGGGATCGCCGGGGGACCAGCGGAGTGCCTCCGGCGCGTCGTCTGTTGACCCTGCCGGTGCCGGGCGCATAGGTTTCGGGGAACCATCAACCTCAAGTACGGGTGGAGGGTTCACCCCCGCCCCGGAGGGCTCCTCCATGCCGGTCTGTACGAGGTGCGGCCATCGCAATGGCGAGGCCAGCCGTTTCTGTTCCAACTGCGGTGCGCCGCTGCGGGGCGGAGTGCCCGAGCGTGCCTCCGAGACGACCTCGACGATCTCGATCTCCGGCATCGAGGCGTACGAGGCCGAGGTGACGGGACAGACGGCCGTTCCCTCCCTCTCGCCGGAGGCACAGGCAGCCGTCGACGCGCTGCCCGCGGGATCCGCGCTCCTGGTGGTGCGCCGAGGTCCGAACTCCGGCAGCCGCTTCCTGCTGGACGGAGAGCTGACCACAGCGGGCCGTCACCCGCAGAGCGACATCTTCCTCGACGACGTGACCGTGTCGCGGCGCCATGTGGAGTTCCGCAGGAGCCCGGACGGTAGTTTCACCGTGGGCGACGTCGGCAGCCTCAACGGCACCTACGTCAACCGTGAGCGCATCGATTCCGTCCTGCTGTCCAACGGCGACGAAGTTCAGATCGGCAAGTACCGGCTGGTCTTCTACGCGAGCCAGCGGGGCGTCTGACCCCCCGGACTGCGTCCGGAAGGACCCCCAGGAAGGTTCATGCTGCGAACACCGACAGGCGGTGCCGGCCACGGCACCGCCGCAGCGGACGAGCGCGCCATGAGCATCGGTACGGTGCTTCTGGAGCTGCGCGACGAGTTTCCCGAAGTGACGATCTCCAAGATCCGCTTCCTGGAGGCCGAGGGGCTCATCGAGCCGCAGCGGACGCCCTCCGGCTATCGGAAGTTCAGCCCGGCCGACGTCGAGCGGCTGGCCCAGGTGCTGCGCATGCAGCGGGACCACTACCTGCCGCTCAAGGTCATCCGTGAGCACCTCGACGCCCTCGCCCGCGGTGAGCAGGCCACGCTGCCGTCCGGCGGCGGACAGGGCGAGCTCGTGGACGGTCGCTGGGAGCCGGACCCCGGCCGGGCCACAGCCGCCCGGATCGGGCGCTCCGAGCTTCTTGCCGCCGCCGACGTCAGCGAGGACCAGCTCGTCGAGTGGGAGTCCTACGGGCTGATCACAGCCTCGCCCGAGGGAAGCTACGACGCCGAGGCGGCGACCGTCGCGAGACTTGTGGCGGATCTGGGGCGATTCGGTCTGGAACCTCGGCATCTGCGCGCGGTCAAGGCCGCCGCGGACCGTGAGGCAGGACTGGTCGAACAGGTGGTCGCGCCCCTGCGCCGGCACCGGAATCCGCAGACCAGGGCCCATGCGGAGGCCACCGCGAGAGAGCTCGCCGAGCTGTCCGTCCGGCTTCACGCGGCCTTCGTGCAGACCGCCCTCAAGGTCCGGTTCCACTGACCGCGGCGGAGCCCGACTATCCAAACATGGCGGGCACGTCCTAGGGTTGCTGTGTGAACGAGCTCGACGTTGTGGGTGTCCGGGTGGAAATGCCCTCCAACCAACCGATCGTGCTCCTGCGTGAAGTGGGAGGCGACCGGTACCTCCCCATTTGGATCGGCCCTGGGGAAGCGACCGCGATCGCCTTCGCCCAGCAGGGCATGGCTCCGGCCAGGCCGCTGACCCATGATCTCTTCAAGGATGTGCTCGAGGCCGTCGGCCAGGAGCTCACCGAGGTCCGGATCACGGACCTCAGAGAAGGGGTTTTCTACGCGGAGCTGGTCTTCGCCAGCGGAGTCGAGGTGAGCGCGCGACCGTCCGACGCCATAGCGCTCGCCCTGCGCACCGGAACGCCGATCTACGGCAGTGACGGTGTGCTGGACGACGCCGGGATCGCCATCCCGGACGAGCAGGAGGACGAGGTCGAGAAGTTCCGTGAGTTCCTCGACCAGATCTCGCCGGAGGACTTCGGTACGAACAGTCAGTGACCGTCCCGCGCGGTGCCCGCATCCGAGAAGCCGTTCCCGGAAATGAGACACGGGAAACCACCCTCAGGGTGATTATCACTCGGCGTGCCGAGTGTGGCGATCGTTGACGCACCCCTGGTGACTGCCTACCTTCGAGATGGCAGGTCAAGGACGGAGGTCGGCGTGAGAAGCAGCGGCGACGGTACGGCTGCGGGTGGGCCGTACCGGCAGCACAGCAGTGCGGCCGACCACACCATCAGACAGCCGGTTCAGCCGGCGGCGGTGGCAGCGGACGGTGCGGTAGTGGCAGGTGACATCGGCTACCGGGGGCCGACGGCGTGCGCGGCGGCCGGTATCACCTACCGACAGCTCGACTACTGGGCCCGTACGGGCCTGGTGGAGCCGAGCGTGCGTCCGGCGTACGGATCGGGGACGCAGCGCCTCTACAGTTTCCGGGACGTCGTTCTCCTCAAGATCGTGAAGCGGTTCCTCGACACAGGTGTCGCGCTGCAGAACATCCGCACCACGGTCCAGCACCTGAGGGCCCGCGGATTCACGGATCTCGAACGGATGACCCTCATGAGCGACGGGGCGACGGTCTACGAGTGCTCCTCGCCCGACGAGGTCGTGGATCTGCTCCAGGGGGGCCAGGGAGTATTCGGTATCGCCGTGGGCGTCGTCTGGCGTGATGTCGACGCGACCCTCTCCCAGCTCCACGGCGAGCGGGTCGACACGGGGGAGACACTGATCGGCAACAACCCCGCGGACGAACTGGCCCGGCGGCGCAACCGCGCGGGCTGAGCCACCGGGCCTGCCCCGCGCGCCGCACGGGCGCGGAGCAGGCCCGTTGTCAGTGGCATAGGGCAGCATCGGTTGATGTGAGATCCGCTCCCACCATCCTGCATCTGGACATGGATGCCTTCTACGCCTCTGCCGAGCAGGCGGCGAAACCCAGCCTGCGCGGCAAACCGGTGGTGGTGGGCGGGCTGGGGATGCGCGGGGTGGTGGCCACAGCGTCGTACGAGGCCCGGCGCTTCGGTGTGCATTCGGCGATGCCCATGGGGCAGGCGAGACGACTGGCACCCAATGCCGCCTATCTGGTGCCGCGCTTCGCCCTCTACCGGACGGTGAGCGACCAGGTGATGGAGCTCCTCGGGCGGCTGTCGCCGCTCGTCGAGCCGCTCAGCCTGGACGAGGCGTTCGTCGACCTGGAAGCCGGTGGGGTCGCCGACGACGCGGCATCGGCCCGTGCGATCGGCGAGCAGCTGCGCACGGTTATCAGAGGTGTCACCGGACTCAGCGGTTCGGTCGGTCTGGCCGGTTCGAAGATGCTGGCCAAGATCGCCTCGGAGGAGGCGAAGCCGGACGGTCTCCTGCTCATCGAGCCGGGTACGGAGCGCGAACTGCTCGCACCCATGTCCGTGCGGATCCTGCCGGGCGTCGGGCCCGCCACCGGGGACCATCTGCGGCGTGCGGGGATGACGGTGGTCCAGGACCTGGCCGACGCGGGGGAGGCCGAGCTCGTCCGCCTGCTGGGCAAGGCGCACGGCGTCGCGCTGTACCGCATGGCACTCGGGCACGACGACCGCCCCGTCGTCGCGGAACGGGACGCGAAATCGGTATCGGTCGAGGACACCTTCGACGTGGACCTGCACGACCGGGTCCGGGTCAGGACCGAGGTGGAGGGGCTGGCCGGGCGGTGCGTGGAGCGCCTGCGGGGCGCGGGGAGGTCGGGGCGGACCGTCGTGCTCAAGGTGCGCCGGTACGACTTCTCCACGCTCACCCGCTCCGAGACCCTGCGCGGCCCCACCGACGACCCCACGGTCGTCAGGGAGGCCGCGGCGCGGTTGCTGGAGGCCGTTGACACCACCGGGGGCGTACGGCTCCTCGGAGTGGGCGTCACCGGCCTGGCGGACTTCACCCAGGAGGATCTCTTCGCACAGGCCGCCGACGCACGGCAGGCGCTGTCGGACGAGTCGGAGGACGGGGCGGACGGTGCCCCCGACGAGCCGGTCACGGAGGAGGAGGCGGCCGAGGAGCAGGCCGACCGGCTCGCAGGCCGGAGGTGGCCCGCAGGCCATGACGTACGGCACGACGTCCACGGCCACGGCTGGGTGCAGGGCAGCGGTGTCGGCCGTGTCACGGTCCGGTTCGAGGAACCGGGGGAGCGGCCGGGCCGGGTGCGCACGTTCCGCGTCGACGATCCGCAGCTCCAGCCGGCCGACCCGCTTCCCCTGGTGAGGGACCCCGTGGACTACTCCTCGTGGCCGGCCAGCCTGCCGAAGTCCCTGTCCGGCCCCGTACCGCCCGGCGAGGCGGAGTCCAGCCCGTAATGACGGTAGAGCTGCAGCTCCTGCTCGGGGGAGAGATGACGGCCGACACCGAAATCGGGGGCGTCCTTGATCAGGGCGCGGTCGAAGGGGATCACCAGGGTGCCGTCGACGAATTCGCTCGGTTCCAGCGGGACGAAGGCGTCCCGGGTGAACAGCCCGGTGCGCACGGCCGCCCACTCGGGTACACCGGTGGCGTCGTCGAGATAGACCTCGTCCACCGTTCCGATCTTGGAGCCTTGGCGGTCGTAGGCCTTGCGGCCGATCAGGCTGCGCGGATCGATGTCGGTCTGCACGGTGCCTCCCACTGGTCGCACTGCGGTCAGGGTGGTCGCAACTGCTCCACAGGCACTACGAAAGGCCAGATCCGGGCCTTCGGCCACTCGAGACGGCCGGCGCCGACCCGCTGGTAGGCTGGAACACGGCTGCTGACCCTGTGCGGGAGAGTCCTCCGGAGAAATCCGGAGGCGCCGAAGGAGCAACTCCTCCCCGGAATCTCTCAGGCCCCCGTACCGCACGGACGAGGTCACTCTGGAAAGCAGGACGGGATCCGTACGGCACGTGCCGTCGCGGGCCCCATCCTCACCGACGGTGAAAGCCGGTATGCCTCAGGGCGTGCCGGTGAAGCTCTCAGGTCGAGATGACAGATGGGGAGGCCGTTCGGGCAGCCACGCCGTGGTGCCCCTCGCAGGTCGTGAGACCAGGAGGCCTCCATCATGACCCCCCGTCGCACTCCGCTCTCCCAGCTGGAGCAGGGCATTCCCTTCGAGCAGCGCCACATCGGGCCCGATGCCGAGGCCCAGGCCAAGATGCTCGCCCAGGTCGGATACGGCTCCCTCGACGAGCTCACCGCCGCTGCCGTGCCGGACGTGATCAAGAGCGCCGAGGCGCTGGACCTTCCGGCTGCCCGTACCGAGGCCGAGGTCCTGGCCGAGCTGCGACGCCTCGCCGACCGCAACCAGGTGCTCGCACCGATGATCGGGCTCGGCTACTACGGCACGTTCACCCCGCCGGTGATCCTGCGCAACGTCATGGAGAACCCCGCCTGGTACACGGCGTACACGCCCTACCAGCCGGAGATCTCCCAGGGGCGGCTCGAGGCCCTGCTGAACTTCCAGACGATGGTGGCCGACCTGACCGGTCTGCCCACCTCCGGTGCCTCCCTCCTCGACGAGGGCACGGCTGCTGCCGAGGCCATGGCGCTCGCACGGCGCGTCGGCAAGGTCAGGAACGGCGTCTTCCTGGTCGACGCCGACACCCTGCCGCAGACCGTCGCCGTGATCCGGACCCGCGCCGAGCCGACCGGCGTCGAGGTGGTCGTCGCCGACCTCACCGACGGAATTCCGGCCGATGTCGCCGAGCGCGGCGTCTTCGGTGTCCTGCTGCAGTACCCGGGTGCCTCCGGAGCGGTCCGTGACATCAAGCCCGTCATCGACCGTGCCCACGAGCTCGGTGCGATCGTCACCGTCGCAGCCGATCTGCTGGCCCTGACGCTGCTCACCTCGCCCGGCGAGCTGGGCGCGGACGTGGCCGTCGGCACCACGCAGCGCTTCGGCGTCCCGATGGGCTTCGGCGGACCGCACGCAGGCTTCATGGCTGTCCGAGAGAAGTTCGCGCGCAGCCTGCCCGGCCGTCTCGTGGGCGTCTCCGTCGACGCCGACGGCAACAAGGCGTACCGCCTCGCCCTCCAGACCCGCGAGCAGCACATCCGCCGGGAGAAGGCCACCAGCAACATCTGTACCGCGCAGGTACTGCTCGCCGTCATGGCGGGGATGTACGCCGTCTACCACGGCCCCGACGGTCTGCGCACGATCGCGTGGCGCACCCACAGGTACGCCACGATCCTGGCCGACGGCCTGCGCGCCGCCGGTATCGACGTGGTGCACGGCGCCTACTTCGACACGCTCACCGTGAGCGTCCCCGGCGGTGCTGCCGGCGTGGTCGCCGATGCCCGCGAGCGCGGAGTGAACCTGCGGCTCGTCGACGCCGACCACGTCTCCATCGCCTGCGACGAGACCACCACCCGTGCGCAGATCGCGGCTGTCTGGGCCGCCTTCGGAGCCGGCGGCGACGTCGAGGCCCTCGATGCCGCCGCGGACGACGCGCTGCCCGGGAACCTGCTTCGTACCGACACAGTCCTCGCCCACCCGGTCTTCCACCAGCACCGTTCCGAGACGGCGATGCTGCGCTACCTGCGCAAGCTCGCCGACCGCGACTACGCGCTGGACCGCGGCATGATCCCGCTCGGCTCCTGCACCATGAAGCTGAACGCCACCGCCGAGATGGAGTCGATCACCTGGCCCGAATTCGGTGCGCTGCACCCGTTCGCGCCGGCCGAGCAGGCACAGGGCTTCCTCACCCTCATCCGCGAGCTCGAGGAGCGCCTCGCCGAGGTCACCGGCTACGACGCCGTCTCCATCCAGCCCAACGCCGGCTCCCAGGGCGAGTTCGCCGGCCTCCTGGCCGTGCGCGCCTACCACCGGGCCAACGGCGACGAGGGGCGTACGGTCTGCCTCATCCCGTCCTCCGCGCACGGCACCAACGCCGCGAGCGCCGTGATGGCGGGCATGAAGGTCGTCGTCGTGAAGACCGCCGACGACGGCGAGGTCGACATCGACGACCTCCGCGCCAAGATCGAGAAGCACCGTGACGAACTCGCGGTCCTCATGATCACCTACCCGTCCACCCACGGTGTCTTCGAGGAGCACGTCGCCGCGATCTGCGGCGAGGTGCACGACGCGGGCGGTCAGGTGTACGTCGACGGCGCCAACCTCAACGCGCTGGTGGGCCTCGCCAAGCCGGGCAAGTTCGGCGGCGACGTCTCGCACCTGAACCTGCACAAGACCTTCTGCATCCCGCACGGCGGCGGCGGCCCGGGCGTCGGCCCGGTCGGTGTCCGTGCGCACCTGGCGCCGTACCTTCCCAACCACCCGCTGCAGCCCGCCGCGGGCCCCGAGACCGGCGTCGGCCCGATCTCGGCAGCCCCGTGGGGCTCGGCCGGAATTCTGCCCATCTCCTGGGCGTACGTGCGCCTGATGGGCGGCGAGGGACTGAAGCGTGCGACGCAGGTCGCCGTACTCGCGGCCAACTACATCGCCAAGCGTCTGGAACCGCACTTCCCGATCCTGTACAACGGCCCGGCCGGTCTGGTCGCGCACGAGTGCATCGTGGACCTGCGCCCGATCTCCAAGGCGACCGGCGTCAGCATCGACGACGTCGCCAAGCGGCTGATCGACTACGGCTTCCACTCGCCGACGATGTCGTTCCCGGTGGCCGGGACGCTGATGATCGAGCCCACCGAGAGCGAGGACCTCGCGGAGCTCGACAGGTTCTGCGACACGATGATCGCCATTCGCGGTGAGATCGAGAAGGTCGCATCCGGTGCATGGAGCGCGGAGGACAACCCGCTGAGCAACGCCCCGCACACGGCGGCTGCGCTCGGTGGCGAGTGGACGCACGCCTACAGCCGCGAAGAGGCTGTCTTCCCGGCCGGCGTCACGCCTTCGGACAAGTACTGGCCGCCGGTGCGCCGGATCGACGGCGCCTTCGGCGACCGCAATCTGGTCTGCTCCTGCCCGCCGCTGGACGAGTACGACCAGTAGGAACGCGGACACCTTCGGGGCCGGTGCGGAGACTTCTCCGGGCCGGCCCCCGTGTTTCTCCGGCCGCGGTCAGGCGGCCTTCATCACCTGGCCGGTCTTCAGCGGCCGGTGCGGGGCGATGATCTGCCCGTCCGGGAGCAGCTCACCGGTGTCCTCGAAGAGCAGGACGCCGTTGCACAGCAGGCTCCAGCCCTGTTCCGGGTGGTGGGCCGTCAGGCGCGCGGCTTCCCGGTCGTTGGAGTCGGCGGTCGGGCAGGGTGGCTGGTGCTGGCACATGGATGGGTTCTTTCGCTGCGTTGAGTCGAGTGTCCTGCGGCTTGACGATGTGTTCATGGCCGCCCCCGTATCAGTCGGTCCGGTCCCAGTGTTGCCCTACGGGCGTCTTTCCGCAGGGATTTCGCAGCAGCTGCTCTTCTCCTCTCATGACGCATCACCCGGCCGGACGGTTCAACGCAACTGCACTGTCCCTTCGGGTGGTTCGGGGTGGCCTGAAGGGGCTAGTCCGGACGGGTACGGATGCGCCCCCGCCGTGGTGCACGGCGGGGGCGCATGGCGTTCGAGGATCAGGCAGGGGACCCGAGGAGACCGGGCAGGCCGGGAAGCGGAGCCGGGGTGACACGCATCGTCATGACCGGAAGCAGATCGGAGACGCGGTGCGGTCGGTGGGCCGTGATTCCGGGAGGCGCGGGCGCGAGGGGCACCAGCACATCCGTCGGGGCGAGCGTGCCTCCCCCGGCATCTGCTTCGGTGTCTGCGTGCAGCCACAGGGTGAGCATGTAGAGCTCCGGCACGGACAGCAGGCGCGGCTGGTAGTGCGCTGCCGCCGAATCCGCCTGCCGTACGGCGAGTTCGGTCGAGACGATGTACGGCCCCTCGAAGAAGTGGGAGAAGGTCCAGCCGTCGGCGGTGAGCATGGTGTCCGCGGCGGCCACGGCGCGCTCGCCGCTGCGGATCAGGAAGCGCCAGCCGGCCAGGCGGGTGCGGGGCGTGGAGTCGTCCGGGACGATCCGGTCGAGTACGTGGACCGGAAGGGGCAGTTCGGGGCTCAGCGATCCCTGGACGGACCGGAGAGCGGGCGTGTGGGCCTCGCGGACTGCGGTGGGAGAACCGAGTGCCGCGAGAACGCTGCGCAGTGCGGGCGCTGGGGCCGGAGAAACATGCAGCGGCATAGTGGGTCGCCTCTCACTTGGAGACACGGTGATGCGTGGGCGGGTGTGCAGACGGCGCTGTCGGCGTGCGGGGCCAGAGGAAGGCCGGTGACGGGCGGACGGGCCGGTGCGTCAACTCTCTGCCTCGTTCGCAGAGTTTATACGACAAGTGTTCACACGGTGTTTCGTCTAGCTGTCCCACATATTGCACGCAAGGTGGGATCGAGCCTTTGAAATGCGGAGTTCGTGTTGGTTCGGCAGGCCCCGGACGCCCCCTGCCAGGTTTTCTTCCGACACAGCGGTAGGCTGAAACCCATCGGTGTTTCTACCACGCATCCAGCAGCGACTGTGCAATGGCCGCATGCCGAAGGAATGTGCCCCCGGCTTCTGTCGCCAGACTAGCGGGTACCCGTGGACATCGGGGCGTTATAGATCACCCCGTCTGGGCATTATCGATCGTGATGCGAGCGGCCTGGGCCGCGGGCCGCCCACTCGAGGAGGGACCCTTCGATGGGCGAGAAGGTCGTGGCGGGCGCCTTTGACCTGTCCGATCGGCAGGCGTACCGGAAAAAGCTCTCCCAGTGCCTGGAGGGGCTGGAGAGGCTCCTGTCGGAGGAGAGGTTCGATCGTCCCAGAAATCTCATGGGTCTGGAGATCGAACTCAATCTGGCGGGCTCCGACGGTATGCCGAGGATGCGGAATGCGGAGGTGCTCCAGCGGATCGCCAGCCGGGATTTCCAGACCGAACTCGGGATGTTCAACCTGGAAGTAAATATCCTTCCGCACCGGCTGAGCGGACGGGTTTTCGATCAGCTCGCCGAGGAGCTCCGTACCGGACTTGCATATGCCCACAGGAAGGCCGCCGAGGTCGATGCCGGGATCATGATGATCGGAATCCTGCCGACTCTCGGCCGCCACGACGTGGTCTCGGCCAATCTGTCGGACGTGGACCGCTACACGCTTCTCAACGATCAAATGGCCGCGGCGCGCGGCGAGGATTTCGCCCTCGATATCGAGGGCGTCGAACGCCTGGTCGCCACCTCCGCCTCCATTGCGCCCGAGTCGGCGTGCACCTCGGTCCAGCTCCACCTGCAGGTGACGCCGGCCCGTTTCGCGGACGTGTGGAACGCCGCCCAGGCCATCGCGTCCGTCCAGATCGCACTCGGGGCGAACGCCCCCTTCCTGTTCGGCAAGGAGCTCTGGCGGGAGTCGAGGCCACCACTGTTCCTGCAGGCCACAGACGTGCGGCCACCCGAGCTGACGAATCAGGGCGTCCGTCCGAGGACCTGGTTCGGGGAGCGCTGGATCAGCTCCGCCCACGAACTCTTCGAGGAGAATCTGCGCTACTTCCCGCCGCTGCTGCCGATCTGCGACGACGAGGAACCCCTGCGTGTGCTCGACGAGGGCGGCGTTCCCACGCTGGCCGAGCTCGTACTGCACAACGGCACGGTCTACCGATGGAACCGGCCGGTATACGGCCTCGCCGACGGCATCCCCCACCTCAGGGTGGAGAACAGGGTCCTGCCCGCCGGCCCGACGGTCACCGATGTGATCGCCAACGCCGCCTTCTACTACGGCCTGGTGCGCGCGCTGGCCGACGAGTCCCGGCCGGTGTGGACACGGCTGCCCTTCGAGGCGGCCGCCGAGAACTTCGACGCCGCCTGCCGCCACGGAATCGACGCGGAGCTGCTCTGGCCCCGCCCGGGCCGCTCGGGCGGTGTCGCGAAGGTGCCCGCGGTCCAGCTGGTGCGGGACGAACTGCTGCCCCTCGCCGCCGCGGGGCTCGACGCCTGGAACATCGAACCCGCGGACCGCGACCGCTATCTCGGCGTCATCGAGGAGCGCTGCAGGCTCCGGGTGAACGGGGCCTCCTGGCAGGTCGACACGTACCACCGGGCGCTGGAGGCAGGCCTCGAACGCGAGGCCGCGCTGGCTGCCACCACCCGGCGCTACGGGGAGCTGATGCAGGCGGGCGAGCCGGTGCACACCTGGCCGGTCGGCTTCCCCGCCCCCTGAGGGGAGACTGCGGAACTCCGGCCGGGCGGGGGCTGCCGGGCACCGGGGGAGGCTCTTCCCGGGCGCCCGGCGCGCCCGGTGGAGGCTACTCCTGGGCTCCGCGACCGCTCTGCCCGGCCGTCATGATGGCCTGCAGGATGACCCTCTGGATCTCGGCGGGGTCGCTGACCTCGTAGCCACCTCCGCCGGTGACCTCGGCGATCTCCGTCACCTCCGCGCGGTCGGCGTCCGGGCCCACCGCGATCGCGATGATCGGAACCGGCCTCTCCGGGTCCGAGACCTTTTCCAGCTGGTCGATCAGGGCGCTCCTGGAGATGCCGAAGTCGTCCTGGTTCGAACCGTCGGTGAGGAGCACCAGGGCATTGAACTTGCCCTTCACGTACGTCGCCTGCGCCTCCTTGTACGAGGCCAGCGTGGTGTCGTAGAGACCTGTCGCGCCGTTCGGAACGGGCTCCAGCGCCTTGAAGGCCGCCGAGAGCTTCTCCCGGTGCGTCCCGCCGCCCTTCGCAGGGTCGCCGAGCCTCCGGGTGGGCATCACCTGGCGGTAGTCCTTGTCCCCGTCGAGGGTCGTCGCGAACACCCACAGACCGATCTCGTCGTCGGGCGTGAACTGTCCCAGCGCCTGGATCAACGAGGCCTTGGTGACGTCCATCCGTGACCGGTCGCGCCCCGGCACCGTACCGGCCATGGAGCCGGAGGCGTCGACGACCGTGGTCAGCCGGGCGCTCTGCACCGTGATCGTCCACAGGCCGAGGGTCTCCTGGAGCACGTCCGCGGAGGGAGGAACGGCGGCAGGGGTGGCGAACGGCTGAGGAGTTCTGCCGCCCGCGGACTCGACCATCGCAGGCTCGGTGGTGCCGTCAGTGGTGCGGAAGCCGTTCTTCTCCAGGACGGTGTGGGCTCCGTCGTCGTCGAGCAGCCTCATGAACCGGAGGGCGGCTCTGCTCTCGTCGCCGGTCAGCTCGGCGCTGTTGACCAGGGCGTACGGATAGTTGAGGAGCGGGGTGCCGTCCGCGGGGTAGAAGAGGTCGAGCCTGCCGGTACTCGGAGAGCTCGCGTTGTGGGTGAACGCCGCCTGCTCGGAGACCAGAACCGCCTGATTGTGCTCCGGATTCCCGCCCTCGATTCCTGAGAAGTCCTGCGCCAGTGTCTCGAGCACCTGCGCATCGCCGGCGGACATCCGCTGCGCCAGGGCCTTGGCCGTGGCGGCGACCTCGGTGTCATGGTCCCCGCCCTGCCCGCCGGGCGATGCTCCGATGCTGCTGAGAGCGAGCAGGCCGGTGGCGCTGCGTGTGGGATCGGCAACTCCCAGACGGACCTTGTCCGATCCCGTGGCCGAAGCAGCCAACTCGGCCCAGGAGTAGGTCTTCTCGGGCCAGCCCAGTGCCTTGGACGCGGACGGCACCATGCCGACGGTCACGGGGGAGGTGGCCACGGAGTCGCCCGGGGCGACCGGAATGCCGTTGCCCGTGCCCTTCGCGCGGTCCAGCCAGAGGTCGGAGTCCGGCAGCCAGACCTGGTAGCCGGGATCCCCCGATCCTGTGGCGAGCGCGTTGGCGACTTCGTAGGAATCGCGGGCGACGACGGTGACATGGAGGCACTGGCCGTCGGATCGTGCCGGTTCCTTGCTCGCCCTGGCCGCGACGGTCCGGACGGCAGGCGCGATGTCCGGGGAGGCGACCACGGTCAGGTCCACCGCCGAGTCCTTGCAGGAGTCCGAGAACGACAGCAGGCCGCCTTCTGCCGCGACCGCTGTTCCTGCTGCCACAGCGAGCACGAGCACCGTGGCGATGGCGACGGAGCGACGGTGGCGCGGGGGAAGGGTGTCCCGGTGACCCTGCGCCCGGTGGCCGTCGGGCAAGCTATGACGTTCCATGTCGATGGTGCCTCCTTGAGGATGAACAAGGAAAAAGGGGGACCGCACCATCGGCAATGGCGATTGTCCCCCGGCCTGTCACGCATGATCTTCGTACCTGCATTCGAGACCTTAGCGGGACAGTGGGCGGCATGAGATGCGATTGCAGAACTGAAGGCAGGTGTACTGGTGGAGGCGGGGCGCGTGGCTGAATTCACTCCTCAAGAGGCCGTATCGCGGCGGATCCTGCGGTCGGAGACGGTGCTGGTGCTGGCCCTCTCGCTGGGGGCCAGCGGGGTGTCTGCCCTGATCAGTTTTGTTGGATCGTTGACGAAACCGGGGGGTTTGAAGGATCAGGCAGCGACGCTGAACGGTTCGTACGCCCCCGGGCGGCCGTGGCTGGATCTTGCCTGGCAATTGTTCGGAATCGCAACGGCTCTGGTGCCCGTCGTACTGGTGGCCCACTTCCTGACCCGCGAGGGCGCCGGTCTGCGCGTCCTCGGTTTCGACCGGACCAGGCCCTGGTTCGACCTCGGGCGCGGCACCTTGGTCGCGGCGGGGATCGGCAGTGCGGGGCTGGCGTTCTACCTGGTGGCCCGGGCAGGCGGATTCAACCTGACGGTGGTGCCCGAGTCACTGCCCGACGTGTGGTGGAAGTTCCCCGTCCTGATTCTCTCCGCGATCCAGAACTCCGTTCTGGAGGAAGTCATCGTCGTCGGCTATCTGCTGCGCAGGCTGGGGCAGTTGGGCTGGACGCCGATGGCCGCCCTGATGGCGAGCTCCGTACTGCGCGGCTCGTACCACCTGTACCAGGGGATCGGCGGCTTCATCGGGAACATGGTCATGGGCGTCGTCTTCGTGCTGCTGTACCGGCGCTGGGGCCGCGTCGGTCCGCTGGTGGTCGCGCATGCCCTTCTCGACATCGGGGCGTTCGTGGGATACGCGCTGCTCGCCGGGAAGGTGGGCTGGCTGCCGACGCCGTGAAAAGACGACGGGGCCGGGGTGCACGAGTCGTGCACCCCGGCCGGCGTCAGAGTGAGGCCAGCAGTTCCCCGTCGATGACGGTGACGGCACTGCCGGTCAGCAGGGTGCGGTCTCCGCGCAGTGAGGTGCGGACCAGGCCGGAGCGGGCGGAGGCCTGCAGGCCGGTGAGGTCCTCGCGCCCGAGGCGTGCCGACCAGAACGGGGCCAGGGCGGTGTGGGCGCTGCCGGTCACCGGATCCTCGTCGATGCCGACACCGGGGAAGAAGCCGCGCGACACGAAGTCGTAGCCGCGCGAAGGGTCCGCGGCCGCGGCCGTGGCGATGATGCCGCGCCGGGAGTGGGCGACCAGTCCGGCGAAGTCCGGCGACAGCTTGCGGACGGCGGTCTCGTCGGCGAGCTCGATCAGCAGGTCGCCGACGTGCGGTCCCGTGTCGTGGACGGAGACGGGATCGGCGCCCAGAGCCTTCGCCAGGCCGGGCGGGGCGGTGACGGGCGTCAGCGGAGCCGTCGGGAAGTCCAGCGTGAGAGTGCCGTCCGGGTGGGAGGTGGCGCGCAGGACTCCGCAGCGGGTCGAGAAACGTACCGTCCCGCTCGCCGTTCCCGTGGTGTGCAGGACGTGCGCGGTGGCGAGTGTGGCGTGCCCGCACATGTCGACCTCGGTGGCCGGGGTGAACCAGCGCAGCGCCCAGTCGGCGTCGCCGCCGGGCGGCAGGGGGTGGGCGAACGCCGTCTCGGAGAGGTTGACCTCGGCGGCGATCTGCTGGAGCCGGCCGGGATCGGGGAAGGGGCCGGGTTCCAGGATCAGGACCCCGGCGGGGTTGCCGGCGAAGGGGCGGTCGGTGAACGCGTCGACGATGCGGATCCTCATGACGGTGACGGTAGGCGGGCCGGTACGCACGGTCCAAGGCCAATTGCCGGTTGGCGGCCCTGCTTTGTCCGGTCCGGTTCTGCGCCGTCCAGCTGGGGATCAACGAACCGACCGATGTTGTCCTGCGCCATCAGACCTTGAGCGTGGGACACCGAAGTTCGGCCGGCTGCCCTCGATGTGGTCCGCCCCGCCGCTGTCCGGTGTCAGTGGCCGGCGGCAGCCTGCGCGCATGAATGCTTCCCACGAAGCCGGTCGTGTGCGGGTGGCTTGGGTGTAGATCGTTCGTCAGGGTGGTTCGTGGGCTGTTCCGGCTCGTGGTGGCCGGTGCGGTTCTTACGCTGGACCGGTCCTGCCGGCGGGCCGGATCGTCGTGATCGTCCTGGCCGTGCTGCGCCATGACCAGCGCGCCGTCGACCTGGCCGGCGGTAACGGCATCGCGGCCACGACGATCCGCCGCTGGACCGAAGAGGTTGTCGCCCTGCCGGCGGCCGGGGCACGGCGCCCCGGCCGCCCACGGTCAGCACGAGCACCCACGAACCCGCCACACCGGCAGCCGCACCAGCGAGAACCAAGATGGTGGATCTTCATTGAAGATCCGACCGGACCTCGGTCAGTCGATGCCTTCGACGATGCGGAAGTCGCGCTCGACGCCGTCGGAGAGAGCGACCAGCGCCTCCTGGTAGGCCGCACTATCGTGCGCCGCGACGGCCTGCTCGAAGCTGTCGAACTCGATCAGGACGGTGCGCTCGGCGATTCCGGCGTCATGCGCCACGACCCGGCTGCCACGGGCGAGGATCCGACCGCCCCCGGCCTCGACGGCCGGACCGGCCAGCTTGTTGTAGGCAGCCAGTTTCTCAGGGTCTGAAATGGTGCGGTACGCGCTGACCCAGTAGCCCTTGGGCATGGAACCTCCAGTGTCGGGATGAGTGCATCTGACTTACGGGTTGGTCTCGGACGAGCGTCGGCGGGCGAGAGCGAGGCTTGTCAGCGTCGCGATCGCCATGGCGCCGATGCCGACCAGCGCCGCGGTGGTGTAGGCGCTGTCGTCGGGGAAGAGGTGGCCGGGGCCGGTGCCCGCGGCGAGGATCAGGCCGCCGATGGCGCTGCCCAGGGAGTACCCGACGCTGCGGACGACGTAGTTGAAGCTCATGGCGCTCGACGTCTCGCTCGTGGGGGTGACGGCCAGGATGACGCCGGGCATCGCGGCCGAGAAGCCGCCGACGCCGAAGCCGAGCACGCCCATCGCCGCGAACAGTTCGGCCAGGTCCGACCGGGCCGCCGCGAACAGGGCGAACCCGCCGCCGACCACGACGGCGCTGCCGGCCAGGAGCAGGGGGTCGGCGATCCGCGTCCGGACCCGCGGCGTGAGCTTGCCGGCGACGAACCCCAGCACCGAGAACGGGATGAGGACCAGCCCGGCGACGAAGGTCGTCAGCCCGAATCCGTAGCCGGCGCCGTGCGGCGTCTGCGCGTACCGGGTGATGAGCGTGAGCAGGAGGTACATGCCGATCCCGCCGACGAACATGGCGAGGTTCGCCCCGGCGACCGCCGGGTGCCGCACCGCCCGCACATCGACCAGGGGCGTCGTGCTGCGCAGCTCGATGACGGCCCAGACGCAGAGCAGCACCACCGCGACGACGGCGAGGCCCGCCGCCACGGCGGAGTGCCGGCTCCACAGATTCCGTTCGCCGGCGAGGAACAGCACCAGGAGCAGCGCAGCGGCCAGGACGACCGCGCCTGCCACGTTCACGTGGGCGGAGCGGCCTTCGGGGGCTTCGGGCATGGAGCGCCACGCGGTCAGGAGTGCGGCGGCGGTGACGACCAGGCCGAGGCCGTAGGCGGCCCGTACCCCGCCGAGCTCGGCGAGCAGTGCGGCCAGCGGGTAGCCGACGCCGGCCCCGATGATCGAGACCACCGAGATCAGGGCGATCACGGCCGCGCTGCGCTCCTCGGGGAGGTGGTCCCGGGCCACGCCCATCATCAGCGCCGTCAGCCCGAGCCCGACGCCCTGGGCCGCCCTGCCGGCCAGCAGCCACGCGAACGGCAGCGGCAGCACGGTGAGCGCGCTGCCCGCGACGACGACCGCCAGCGTGGCGAGGATCGTGGCCCGCCGGTGCGGGCCGGCTCCGAGCCGGCCCAGGACCGGCGTGGCGACGGCGCCGCTGAGCAGCGCGACGGTCAGCGTCCACTGCGCGCTGCCGAGCGAGACGTGGAACGAGGTCGCCACGCTGGTGATGAGCGGCGTCCCGAGGCTGGCGACCGCCGCCACGACCAGAGCGATGAACGTCAGGGCGGGGACCAGCAGCCGTGCCTCGGAACGCGCCACCGGGAACGCCTTCCCCGCGACCCCGTCGACCGGCTGCCCGGTCACTGCTTCGGCCGTTCGCGGTCCTGGCTCTCGAGCTCTGTCAGATGCTTCAACGCCGGAAGGGCCGCCACCAGCGCCTCGACCTCGTCGCCGGTGAGGTCGCCGATCAACCGCTCGAACGCGTGGACGCCCGCCTGGCGCCGCGTCCGGACGTAGGAGGCGCCGGCCTCGGTCAGGCACACCAGCGTGACCCGCTTGTCGGACGCGTCGCCCCGCCGCTCGACCAGGCCGGACTCCTCCATCACCCGGACCAGGGTGGTCATCGCGGGCTGGGTGACGCCCTCGACCGCGGCCAGATCGGTGATGCGCCGCGGTCCGGTCCGGTCCAGGGTGGCGAGAGTGGCGGCGGACGTCAGGCTCATGTCCCGGGGCAGGCGTCTCGCGGCCCTGGTGGCCAGGCCGTAGAGGGCTGCCCCGATGGCGGCGGACGCGCCCGGAGCGGTGTCGTGACGACTCATGCTCGAAGCATAGCAGTTGTATATTCATGATTTATGTAAATGGTTCTGCCCCTTGGGCGCGATGAACTTCCGGACTGGAGAGGCACGTTCGAAGGGCTCGCCCCCAAATCGGGCCGGCGATCGCAGTTGTCCGACCCCGCCGACGAGACCCCCCGCACCTCCGGTGCATGCCCCCGGACGGCCCGGACTTCACTGGCTCGCTCACGGCCACCTCCCCGACGCCCTCGCTGTCGGCGTCCGGCGAGACATCGCTCGTGGGTTGTCAAGCGATCGGTTCCGATATATCGTTTAAATATCGCGACAGATCAACGATGGAAGGAGCGTAGCGATGCGTTCACATGGACACGAGCATGAGCACGGACATGGGCACTGCGGGCCCGGTCATCAAGGTCGGGGCGACTACGAGGGGAGGCGGGCAGCCTTCGGGTCGTTCGGCCCGCCCTTCGGTGGCGGTCCCTTCGGCGGCGGCCCGTTCGGCGGTGGCGGACGCGGCCGGGGCGGCGGCAGGGGAAGGGCGCGGCGCGGTGATGTGCGTGCGTCGATCCTGGCGCTGCTCAAGGACCGTTCGATGCACGGTTACGAGATGATCCAGGAGATCGGCGAGCGCAGCGGAGGGGCCTGGCGGCCCAGCCCCGGCTCCGTCTACCCCACCCTTCAACTGCTGGAGGACGAGGGCCTGATCGTCAGCGCGAGCGAGGGCGGCAAGAAGCTGTTCACGCTCACCGAGGCAGGCCGCACCGAGGCCGAGACCGGTCCCGAGGCGCCGTGGGAGGAAGTCGGGCGCGGCGTCGACTGGGAGGGTGTGAACGAGATCCGCCAGGCCGGGTTCGGCCTGATGGAGGCGTTCGGGCAGGTCTGGAAGACCGGCTCCGCCGATCAGCGCCAGAAGGCGCTCACGGTGATCAACGATGCCCGTAAGAAGCTCTACCTGATCCTTGCCGACGACGACCACTGACCCGTGGGGTGTGCGACCGTACGCCGCAAGGTCCCTGTTCCGCGGGGACCTTGCGGCGTCCGTCGTGTGCGGGAGCCCGCGTCACGGCCGGGTGATGAGTTCCGCCGGCCCCGTCCGCCAGATCGCCGCCGCGTCGAACCGGTCCGAAGCACGGGGGTGCGGGCCGTCGTCGTGGCAGTGGAACGCCGCCCAGAAGAGGTCGGCGGGCAGTGCGTCGGCAGGTGCGTGGACGCGGTAGACGTACTGCCGTCCGTCGACGGCCGGCAGAGCGACCAGCCAGGACACGAAAGGACCCCTCCTCCCACCGGCGTCGTCAGATCGGTGTGGCCTGAGGGACGTATCCAGCGCGTCGCCGGTTGCGCCGGGAGCGCGGCGCAAGGCGGCGCGCGCTCTTTCGGCGGATCGGTGTCCCGTGGCAGCGGGATCTCATCCGCAAGGATGAGGAACTCCTCCGGTGCCCGCCCTCGGTGGGATGTGCAGATGGGCCGTACCGGGGATGCCACCGCGTTCCGGGACTGATGGGGTGGGTTGTGTGCACAACCGGACACCATGGATACCCGAACAGCCCGCACCGCACCACGCCGGATTCACCGCTGAACTGGCGTCGGTGGTGACAGGTGCGCGCAGGCGGGCCCTGCGTGACGGCGACCGCCACATAGACACAGCTCATCTGCTGCATTCGCTCATCGAATCCGACCCCGAGGTCCGTGGGGTTTTCGACGGTGGACCGCAGCTGGCCAGGGTCCTGGGCTATCTCGTGCAGCGCAGCATCGGCTACGGGCTCCGCTGGCAGGGGACGCTGGAGCACTCGGGTGCTCCGGCGGCGGTGGACCAGGCGGGGGCCGACGGGTGGTCACCCTCTGCCGTCGCGGCGATGGACCGGGCGGAGCGGGGCGCGGTTCTGCGCGGGGAGTCCTGCGCCGGTGGACTCGACATTCTCGCCGCACTGGTCGGGGACCCGGAGTGCCGTGCCGTCGAGGTGCTGGAGCGGGCAGGCGTGGAGGTCGCGTGGCTTGCCGGGCGTACGGCGGACCGGCTGGCCGAGGATTCCCGGCAGGGGTGATCATGGACACTCCTCCGACAGGCGTGACGAGGGTGACGCTGCTGACGCGGGCTGCCATGATGTGCCGATGCACGCGTCTCAGGGGAGAAGCGCCGGTCTGGGCCTGGCCCTGGCCTCGGCGCTCGCATTCGGTGGTTCAGGGGTGGCGGCCAAGCCGCTGATCGAAGCGGGGCTCGACCCGTTGCACGTGGTGTGGCTGCGGGTGGCTGGCGCCGCGCTCATCATGCTGCCCGTCGCCTGGCGGCACCGGAACCTGGTGCGTGAACGACCGGCCCTGCTGGCCGGTTTCGGGCTCTTCGCCGTCGCGGGCGTACAGGCCTTCTACTTCGCCGCGATCTCCCGGATCCCTGTCGGTGTCGCTCTCCTCGTCGAGTATCTGGCGCCCGCGCTGGTTCTCGGCTGGGTGCGATTCGTGCAGCGCAGGCCCGTCACCCGGGCCGCCGCGGCCGGGGTGGTCCTGGCGGTCGGCGGACTCGCCTGTGTCGTCGAGGTGTGGGCCGGGCTGAGCTTCGACGCCGTGGGCCTGCTGCTCGCGCTCGGAGCGGCGTGCTGCCAGGTGGGCTACTTCGTCCTGTCCGATCAGGGCAGCCCGGACCCGGGAAGCAAGGGCGCCGGCGAAGCCGGTCCGCCGCATCCGTTCGGCGTGATCGCGTACGGACTGCTGGTCGGGGCAGCGGTGCTCACCGTCGTTGCCAGGCCCTGGGGGATGAACTGGGCGGCCCTGGGCGGGAGCGCCGAGATGAACGGGAACGCCGTTCCCGCGTGGCTGCTGCTGGGCTGGATCGTGCTGCTCGCGACCGTGCTCGCCTATGTCACCGGTGTGGTGTCGGTGCGGCTGCTCTCACCGCAGGTCGCCGGTGTTGTCGCCTGCCTGGAGGCGGTCATCGCGACCGTGCTGGCCTGGGTGCTCCTCGGCGAGCACCTCTCCGCGCCCCAGCTCGTCGGCGGCGGTGTGGTGCTGATCGGGGCCTTCATCGCGCAGTCCACGGCGCCCAGGCCGCCGTCCGGGCCGGTGGCATCCGGCGCCGGAGCGCAGGGCTCGGACGGGGCGGGCAGCGGCGACCCCGCTGTCGCGGAGGGTGAGTTGTCCGGGCACCGGACCTCGCCGTAGGGTGGCGATCATGCACCTGACCGTACTTCCGCCGCCTGTCGCCTAGCGCGCGCGGCCACTCCTGACGAAGACCGGGCTCGGGCAGTTCCCGAGCGGTTCGTCGCTGCCCGCGTGCGGAGCCGAGCGACCACCACTCCCTCTTCCTCCGGAGAAGTCACGTGTCCCACCCTGTTTCCGGCCTGCCCGTCGGGCGGAGCCTCCTCTATCTCGTTGTCGCCGGTATCGCCTGGGGTACCGCGGGCGCGGCCGCGTCCCTGCTCTTCCGGGTCAGCGATCTCGGCCCGCTCGCCCTGTCGTTCTGGCGGTGCGCAGGCGGTCTCGTACTCCTGGCGGGTGTGCTGGTGCTGCGGCCCCGTCGCCCGCGCGCCCCGCGTGAGTCCCGCCGTCACCGGGTGCTGCGCATCCTGGGGACCGGCGTCGGCCTCACCGTGTTCCAGAGCGCCTACTTCGCGGCGGTCGAAGCGACCGGTCTCGCGGTCGGAACCGTCGTCACTCTGGGGGCGGGTCCTGTCCTCATCGCCGTCGGCGCACGGCTGTTGATGGGGGAGCGGCTGGGCCGGGGCGGATTCGTCGCCGTCGCCGGTGCGCTGGCCGGGCTCGCCGTGCTCGTGCTCGGCGGTGAGGCTGCCGAAGTGCGGCCCGCCGGGGTGCTGCTGGCCCTGCTCTCCGCCGCCGGCTATGCGGCGATCACGCTGCTGACCCGGTGGCTGGGACGCCAGGGCGCGTCCGGCGACTCACTGTCCACCAGTGCGTGGGCGTTCGGCATCGGCGCGGTCGGCCTGCTGCCTGCGGCGCTGGCCGAGGGGCTCGTGCCGCACACCGCTGCCACCGGGCAGGTGCTGTGGCTGATGGTCTACGTGGCAGCTGTGCCGACCGCGCTCGCCTATGCGCTCTACTTCGCGGGCGCCGCCGTGGTCCGGTCGGCGACCGTGTCCGTGATCATGCTCCTGGAGCCGGTGAGCGCGGCCTTCATCGCGGTGACCGTCCTGCGGGAGCAGCTCACCGCAGCCACGGTCATCGGCACGCTGCTTCTCCTCGGTGCGGTGGCCGGCCTGGCACTCGACGAGGCGCGCGGCGCGGCTGCCGCAGTCCGCAGGCGCCGGGAGGCCCTGCCCACCTGATCCCGTGGGTGACCGCGTGCCGGGCCCGTCCCCCGTGACGGGCCCGGCACGCGGAGGTGTGTCAGAGAGCGTTCAGGTAGTCCGGCACGGGCACGGCGGGGTCGAGGTCGTCGGACGGAACCGGTGCGGCGTAGCCGTGGGCCAGCGGCACCACACCCGCCCAGTAGGGCAGCGCGAGGTCCGCCTCGTCGTCGTTCGGCCCTCCGGTGCGGACCTTGGCGGAGACCTCGTCGAGGTCCAGCCGGATGACCGCCGTGGCGGCGAGCTCCTTGGCGTCGGCCGGCCGGGAGTCCAGCGACCTGCCGGGAACGACCTGATCGACGATGGCGTCGAGTGCCACGCGCCGTTCCTCGGGGTCGGTCACGGTGCGGGCGACGCCGTGCACCACCACGGAGCGGTAGTTCATCGAGTGGTGGAACGCGGACCGTGCCAGCACCAGGCCGTCGACGAGCGTGACCGTCAGACAGACCGCGAGGCCCGGATCCGACGCGCCCGCCGTGCGCAGCGGCCGGGATCCGGTCGAGCCGTGCACGTACAGCCGCTCGCCGACCCTGCCGAAGAGGGTCGGGAGCACGACCGGTGCTCCGTCGCGGACGAATCCGAGATGGCAGAGGTAGGCCTCGTCGAGTATCGAGTGGACGACCTCCCGGTCGTACGAAGCGCGTTCCCTGGACCGGCTCGGGACCGTGCGCTCGGTCGGCTCGTACGGGGCTGCGACGTCCTGGCCGGTGCTGTCGGGCGTTGCGGTGTCCGGCATTGCGCTCTCCATTGCACTAGTGCATAATCATGTTTGTGCTAGGAGAGTATCGGATCAGTGGGCGGCGCGCATCGGACATTGCCGCGAGCGTGGAGCGCGGTGTGGGTTCGGGTGACCTCGCCCCCGGCCATGTGCTGCCGCCCATGCGGGAGTTGGCGTCGGCATTGGGGGTCAATCCGAATACGGTGGCCGCCGCCTACCGGACGCTCCGTGAGCGCGGAGTGATCGAGACCGCGGGGCGCAGGGGCAGCAGAGTGCGGCAACGCCCTGCGAGCACCTCCCGCGGCTCGCTCCGGATCGACGCGCCTCCGGGTGTACGGGACCTGGGGTCCGGCAATCCGGATCCGGCCCTGCTGCCCGACCTCGGCGAGGCGCTGGCGGTGGCCGCGCGGGCGAACGCGCTGAAACCCGGGCTGTACGGGGATGCTCTCGTGATCCCCGAACTCGAGGCGTTCGTCCGGGCGGAACTGGAGGCCGACGGCGTTCCCGCGGGCCCGGTGGCGGTCACCTCGGGATCCCTCGACGCGATCGAACGTGTGCTGTCCGCCCATCTCAAGCCCGGTGACGCGGTCGCCGTCGAGGACCCCGGGTGGGGCAGCCTGCTGGATCTCGTCCCGGCCCTCGGGCTGCGTGTCGCGCCCATCGCCGTGGACGACGAGGGTCCGCTGCCCGGCGATGTGGAGCGTGCGCTGAGAGCGGGGGTCAAGGCGCTGATCGTGACAGGCCGGGCGCAGAACCCGACGGGGGCTGCCGTGGGGGCCGGTCGCGCGAAGGAGCTGCGGTCCGTTCTCGCGCAGTACCCGGGGGCACTCCTGATCGAGGACGACCACGGTCACGCCATCGTCGACCTGCCGCTGCACCCGCTGGTGGGAGCCACGGACCGCTGGGCCTTCGTGCGGTCGGTCGCGAAGGCGTACGGACCGGATCTGCGGGTCGCCGTGCTGACCGGGGACGCGCTGACCGTCGACCGTGTGACCGGCAGGCAGAGCCTGGGGCCGGGATGGGTCAGCACCCTGCTCCAGCGTGCGGTGGTGCACCTGTGGACGGCCGGCGCCGTTGACGTCGTCGCGGTTGCCAGGGCCTACGGAGAGCGCCGGGACGCGCTCGTCCTGGCACTGGAGGAGCGCGGGGTGCCGGCGCACGGACGGAGCGGGATGAACGTCTGGGTCCCCGTCGGTGACGAGACCGGCGCCGTGGCCAGACTGCTGCACGCGGGCTGGGCGGTGGCGCCGGGGGCGCGCTTCCGGAACGTGGCGCCGCAGGGGGTGCGACTGACCGTGTCACCGCTGACCGGGGCGGACATCGCACCCCTGGCGGACGCAGTGGCGGCCGCGGTTCAGCCGGCCGCGCCCATCAGCTACGGCTGAACGGGCGGCGCCCCGGGAGTCGTTCGGGCCTGGTGGACGGACGGGGCCTGCTCTGGGTGAGTGCGGCGCCCGCGAGGACCACCAGGGCGCCGACCGGGGTGTTCCAGTTCAGCTGTTCGCCGAGCACGGCCACGCCGGCGGCGGTGGCGATGACCGGGATGAAGTAGGTGACCATCTGGGCCGTCGTCGGGCCGACTTCCTGGACGAGACCGTACTGGATGAGCAGCGCGAGCCCTGTTCCGAGCGCTCCCAGAGCGATGACGGAGAGCGTCGGGAGCAGCGGGAACCGCTCGGGGAGCGAGGTGAACACCGGTGTGACGACGGCCAGTTGCAGAGTCCCGAGGAAGAGCTGGCTGCCGGTCATCGCCAGCGCCGAGGAGCCGGTGCCCGCCAGCGTGCGGCGGACGTAGATCCAGCCGATCGGATAGCTGAGCGAGGCGAGCAGCGCCATTGCCGTACCTCCGAAGTCCAGACCGGAGAAGCCTTGCCAGGCGCCCAGGACGGTCAGCACGCCGATGAAGCCGAGGCCGAGTCCGGCGACGCGGCGGCGGGTCGGCCTGTCCTCGGAGAGCGCGACGAGCGAGAGAGCCATGCCCCACAGGGGCGAGGTGGCGTTGCAGATCCCGGCGAGCGTGGACGGGATGGTCAGCTCGGCGTAGGCGAAGAGCGAGAAGGGCAGCGCGTTGAGGAGGAATGCGGCAACGAAGAGATGGCCCCAGGTCCGGCCGGAGCGCGGCAGCCGTTCGCGGCGCACCGCGATGGCGACGGCGAGCACCGCCGTACCGAACAGCAGTCGGCCGAAGGTGACCTGGAAGGGGGCGTACCCGTGGGTGCCGACCTTGATGAGCAGGAAGCTGAAGCCCCAGATGAGGGAGAGCGCCACGAACCGGATGCGCCAGTCCACGGCCCGACGCCGGCCGGGGGAGGGGGTGCTGGGCCGGGGGATGCTGGAGGACGGCACCGTGGCCGTCGCGGAAGGAGCGCTCATGAGGTCAACGATGACAACAGGAACCGCTAAGGACAAGTGAGATTTAGTGGCTCCGTTCGCGTAGCATTGCTTACATGTTGAATCTGGAGCGTCTGCGCACCCTGGATGCCCTCGCCCGGCACGGCTCGGTGAGCGGCGCTGCCGAGGGTCTTCACGTCACCACGTCGGCCGTTTCCCAGCAGATGGCCAAGCTGGAACGCGAGGTGGGCCAGCAGCTCCTCGCCAAGAACGGCCGGGGCGTCCGGCTGACCGATGCAGGTCAGCTGCTCGCCGACCATGCCGCACGGATCCTGTCGCAGGTGGAGCTGGCCCAGTCCGACATCGAGGCGCAGCGCGGCGAGGTGGTGGGTGAGGTGAGGCTGGCCGCCTTTCCGACCGCCGCACGAGGGCTGTTCCCTGCCGCACTCACCGCACTGCGCCGGGACCATCCCGAACTCAAGGTGCGCACAGTGGAGCTGGAACCGGAGCGGGCCATTCGCGCCGTCCTCCGGGGCGACATGGACCTGGCCGTGGTGCTCGACTGGAGCAACAAGCGCCTGCCGGTGCCGGGTGGTCTGGCCAAGGCCGAACTCCTGGAAGACGTACCGGACATCGCCATGCCGGCCGGGCATCCGCTCGCGGACCGGACGGAGGTGGACCTCGAGGACTTCGCCGACGACGAGTGGGTGTCCTGGCCGGAGGGCGAATTCTGTCACGACTGGCTGATGTTCACCCTGAGGTCCGTGGGCGTCGAGCCCCGCATCTCGCACCTGGCAGGCGAGCACCACACCCAACTCGCGCTGATCGCGGCCGGATTCGGTGTCTGTGTGACACCCCGGCTCGGCCGCGGACCGGTGCCGGAGGGGGTGTGCATGGTGCCCGTGCGGCAGAAGATGCGACGCCACATCCACGCGGTGTGGCGGACGGACGCGGACCGGCGTCCGTCGATCCGGGCAGCCGTCGCGGCCCTGCGTGACGCCGGCCGGGCACTCTGAGCCGGTACCGCTCCTCGTGGGGCGGGCCGGGTCTCAGGAGAGGCCGGCCAGCTTGCGGAAGTCCCAGGAGGTGACGGCCTCGGGTGTGAGCCGCAGCCAGGCGTGCCGTCCGTCGTGCGGAAGCGTGTCCAATCCGAAGTACTTCGAGGCGAAGAGCCGCTCCGGCAGCTCGAGTTCGGCACACGCCTCGCCGGTGCGGGGTGCCTCGCCGACGACCTCCGCCTCGCCGGACAGCTCCACGCCGCGCAGGTCTCCGTACTCCACCCCGTCGTCCACCACCACCGCGATCTTCGGGTTCTGGCGCAGCTGTGCCCAGCGCCGGCTCCGGGTGAGCGAGTACAGCCAGAGCGACGTGCCGTCCCACACGAACCACAGGGCCCCGACGTGGGGCATCCCCTCGGCGGACACGGTGGCCACCCGGCAGGTGCGCTGCTCGCCGAGGTAGGTGTCCCGTTCCGTTCCGGTCATCATGATCCGACGGCCGCGGCGCTGGGTGACGGTCATAGGGGGTGCCCTTCCTGCTGTCCGACCGGGTGCCCGGAATCATCGGGGCTCCTCCTCCGGAAGTCCACCCGGGTGGTGCGGGCCGAGGCCATCGCGGGGGTGCCTTTCCGGCTGCCCCCGCGATGATCCGCGCATGCGCGCCCCGCGGTCGGCGGCTACACCAGCGTGATCGAGTCGCCCTCGACCTTGATCTCCTTGGCAGGCAGCGGCTGCGTCGCCGGACCGTTCGTGACGTCGCCGGTCGCCGCGTCGAAAGTGCTGCCGTGACAGGGGCAGTTGATGGTTCCGTTCGAGATGTCCTTCACCGCGCAGCCCTGGTGGGTGCACTTCGAGGAGAAGGCCTTGAACTCACCGGCCGTGGGCTGCGTCACCACGACGCCCCGGTCGGCGAACACCATTCCTCCGCCCTCAGGAATGTCGGCGGTACTCGCGAGGACCGTGCCGCCCCCGTTCGCGCCGTCCCCCTCCCCGGCGGGCTGAACCGTGTCCGAACCGCTCGAGTCCTTCGAGCCGCCGCACGCGGTGAGTGCGGCGGCCACCCCGGCTGCGCCCACCGCCGCGACGACGGTTCGGCGCCCGAAGTGGACCTGGCGCTCCTGCGATGCGCTCATGCCGGCTTTCCCTTCATCGGAATACATGACGTCGTCAGTTGTACGGACCGATGGGCTCCGGTGTTCAGATGCCGGGGAAGTTCCCGGGCCGCCCGGGCTCACAGCCGTGAGGCGACCCCGCACCCCGCTTCGCCGCTCCCACGGAGGCGCGCGTCCAACGACGTGCTGCGGTCGTACGGGTCGACCTCGGGGCCGTCTCCCGAGCCCTTCACCGCGCGTTCGGCGCTGAACTCGGGGACGAAGTAGCCGGTGAAGGTGTCGCAACCGCCGTTGGTGGTGTCCGACTTGTAGGAGACGAGGGAGAACGTCCCGGGTTTGATCTTCACCTTCGACGGGTCGTCCCAGCTCACGACGACCTCGCGGCGCACGACGGTGCGGGTGACTTCGGCGCTTCCCGCGGCAGCACGAACGACCGGATAGACGTACGTGACGTCGGTGGACACCTCGACGGCGCCGCGCTCACCCTGCCGGTACACGATCCGTCCCCGGGTCCTGACCACGTCCCCGACAAGCCGCGTCTTCGTATCCGCGAAACGGCTGAACAGCTTCAGAGGATCGTTCTCCCGGCTCGGGGCGCGGAACGCGGTCGCCAGGTAGTCGGTGACATCCTGCTGGTACGGATTGATCAACGCGATCGCCTTCGCCGGCCGCTCGCCGCGCAGCACACCAGGATCCAGGCTGGACTCCGCAAGGAAGTCCCGGGTCCGGTCGAGCGCCTGCGCGACCTGCTCCTTGCTCATCCAGCCGGTCGCCCGTGCGGCAGGCAGGACGAGTGATGCCGTCCCGTCGCCCCACCGCTCCGCCGGTGATCCTCTGAACGGCTCCTCCAACGTGGGTGGCAGGGCTGCCTCCATCGCCGGTGGCTGGTCCGGACGTTCCGACTCGGCGGCGAGCGGCGTACTCCCGCCGCCTCCGACTCCGAACCACCCGGCAACCCGGCCCGGAATCATCACCACGACCAGCAGCACGACCACGACCAGCAGACCGACCGCGTACCAGCCCTTTCCCCCGCGCGGCCGCGCCGGTTGGTGAGTTCGCCAGCCCTCCGGCCGGCCGGGCTCGTCCCGCAGCCGCTGCGCCACCATCCGGGCACGCGCCGACGGTTCCTCGGGCGCGCCCGGCGTCCCGGCCTCGGCCTCCCGCAGAAAGCGCTCCCACTCCTCGTCCGGTATGGATGCCCCACCCTTGCCCACGCTGTGCTCCCGCCCCTTCTCACCTGCCCGGTCTCTCCCCTGAGCCGGTCGACATCGGTGCATCATCACACAGCTCATCGGCACTCCCAGGAACCCAAGTCCCCGCTCAGCCAGGCCTGGAGCCCTGCCGCGTAGCAGGCGAGGGCGGCTGTGCGGAAGACGTCCCGCACAGCCGCCGCCTCGTTCCCCGGACTACTTGTTGACGTTGAATCCCTGGTCGGTCCCGTACTTGATGCTGGACCGCTCCCAGGCCTCCAGCCCCTGCGACAGGGGGGTCGAGGAGACGTACGACTTGCCCACGGTGTCGTTGAAGACGGAGTTCGCGTACACCTGGTAGGGCAGGTACGACCAGTCGCTGCCCACGTTGCGGGCCGAGTCGGCGAAGACCTTGTTGGCCTGCTGGCCGCCGAAGTAGGGGAACGCGGTGTTCAGGAAGGTCTTCGATTCCAGGTCCGCCCGGGTGGCGGGGAAGGCGCCTTCGCTGACGCGGGCCGTGGCGCCGGCGCCCGTGGTCGCGTACTCGGTGAAGGCGTAGGCCAGTTCCTTGTTCTTGGCTGCCTTCGGCACGGCGAGGGAGCTGCCGCCGTTCTCCGCGCTGTCCGTCCTGCCCTTCGTCCACTGGGGGAGCGGGGCCACGCGCCAGTCACCGGACGCGGAGGCGACGCCCGAGGTGAAGTTGGCGGGCATCCAGGCACCGATGGACAGGGTGGCGATGCTGCCGTCGGCCAGACCCTTGTACCACTCGTCGCTCCAGGAGCTGATCGGCGCGACCAGGTCCTCGTCCAGCAGCTTCTGCCAGGTGCTGGTGTACGTCTTGGTGCCCGCGTCCTTGAAGTCGACCGTGACGTCGGCGCCCTCGGTCTTGTACGGACGGCCACCCGCCTGCCAGATCAGGCTGGTGGTGGCGCCCGCGTCGCCGGTGTCGTTGGTGATGAACATCTTGGGGTCGGCCTTGTGCAGGGTGCGCGCTGCCTCGACGTACTCGTCCCACGTGGTGGGGACCTCGATGTGGTGCTTGTCGAAGACCTTCTTGTTGTAGAACAGCGCCATCGGGCCGGAGTCCATGGGCAGGGCGTAGACGGCCTTGTCGTACTTCACGGCGTTCCAGGGGCCGGTGGTGAACTTCTTGTCGTGTCCGGCGGCGCCGTAGCCGGCGAGATCCTCCACGGACTTGCCGATCGCGAACTGGCCGAGGGCGTAGTACTCGATCTGCGCCACGTCGGGGGCGCCGGAGCCGGCGGCGATGGCGTTCTGCAGAGCGGTGTACTGCTTGTCGCCGGTGCCCGCGTTGACGAGTTCGACGTCGACCTTCGGGTACTTCTTCTCGAAGTCGGCAACCACCTTCTTGAGCGTGGGTTCCCATGCCCACACCGTTATCCTTCCCCCCTTCGCCAGCGCGGACTCGACGTCCTTCGCGCCGCCGCCGTCCTCGGCCGGATCAGAGGAGCCGCAGGCGGTCGCGGCGAGGGTGATGGCGCAGACCGCGGCGACTGCGGCGAGAAGCCGGCGAGTGCTGTGTGTCCTCATGCGTGGTGCTCCTGGTTCGGTGCTCGGGGAAGGGGGAGGGGAGGGCGCGCGTGGGGGCGGAGTCACTCCTTGACGCTGCCTGCGGCCAGGCCGGACTGCCAGTACCGCTGGAGCAGGAGGAAGATCACGACGATCGGCACGATCGTCAGCAGGGAGCCGGTGATGATGAGGTCGAAGACGGCCTCGCCGCCTGCCGTCTGGGCCTGGGCGTTCCAGGCGTTGAGGCCGAGGGTGAGCGGGTACCAGTCCGGGTCCTTGATCATGATCAGTGGCAGGAAGTAGTTGTTCCAGGTAGCGACCATGGAGAAGAGCAGCACGGTGACCGTTCCCGGCATCAGCAGCGGCAGGGCGATACGGAAGAAGGTGCGCAGTTCGCCGGAGCCGTCGACGCGGGCCGCTTCGAGGAGTTCCGTGGGTACCGCCTCGGCGGCGAACACCCACATCAGGTAGAGCCCGAACGGGGAGATCAGGGACGGGATGATGACGGCCCACGGGGTGTTTGTCAGGCCCATGCTGCTGAACATCAGGAACGTGGGTACCGCGAGGGCCGTGCCCGGCACGGCCACGGCGCCGATGACGACCGCGAACACGGCTCGGCGGCCCGGGAATCGGTACTTGGCCAGGGCGTATCCGCCCAGGACGGCGAGGATCGTGGCGCCGCCCGCTCCCGCGGCGACGTACAGAAGGGTGTTGAGCAGCCAGCGGACGAAGACACCGTCGTCGTAGGCCAGCGTCCGGGAGATGTTGTCCCAGAGGGTGAAGTCCTCGCCGAACCACAGGCCCGAGGATTCGAGCAGGCCCTTCTGGTCCTTGGTCGAGTTGATGACCAGCCAGGCCAGCGGAAGCAGTGTGTAGAGCAGGACCAGTCCGGTCAGGAGGGTCAGCGGGATGCTGGGGCGGGGGTTGAGCGGGGTGTGGGGGCGGCGGCGGGGCCGCAGGGCCGGCCGGCCTGACCCCCGGGAGGTGCGCGCGGGCCCGGCGGGATCCGCGGCGTTCGTGTCGACTCCGGCAAGGTTCGTGGTCATGGCTCAGCCCTTCCGCATTCCGCGCAGCTGGACGCTGTAGGCGATGATCGCGGTGATGACACCCATCACGATCGCCACCGTGGCCGCGTAGTTGTGCTGCTGGCCGGAGAAGGACAGCGAGTAGGTGTAGAGGTTGGGGGTGAAGTCGCTCGTGATCGCGTTCGGGGCGAGCTTCTGCAGGATGCTCGGCTCGTTGAAGAGCTGGAAGCTGCCGATGACCGAGAAGATCGTCGCGATGACCAGGGCGCCCCGGATCGCCGGCAGCTTGACCGCGGTGATGACCCGCCACTCGCCGGCGCCGTCGATCGCGGCGGCTTCGTAGAGGGAGCGCGGAACGACCTTGAGCGCCGAGTAGAAGATCAGCATGTTGTACCCGACGAATTCCCAGGTCACGATGTTGCCGATGGAGGCGAGCACCAGTGCGGGGGAGAGCGGGTCGGGAAGGGTGACACCGAAGGCGTCGTTGATGTTGCCGACCAGGCCGAACCGGGTGCCGTAGATGAAGCCCCACATCAGGCTCGCGACGACCGCGGGTACGGCGTAGGGCAGGAAGACCGATATACGGAAGAAGGCCTTGCCGTACAGACGCCCGCTGTCGATGGCCAGCGCGACCAGCAGCGCGATGCCCAGCATGATGGGCACCTGCACGGCCAGGAACAGACCGACCCTGGCCAATCCCTCCCAGAACTGAGGGTCCGTCAGCGCCTGCTGGTAGTTGTCCATGCCGACGAAGGAGTTCCCGCCGATGAGCCGGTCGCGGAAGAGGCTGAGGTACAGCGCGTATCCGATCGGCGCAAGGAAGACGAGGCCGAAGACCGCGACGAACGGACCGGCGAACCCCCACCCGACGAGAGCCTGCCTGCGGAGGCGGAAGCGCGCTCGCAGGCGTGGTGGTGGTAGTGCCTTCGCCGGAGTCGGCAGGAGCGTCATGGCTGGTTCCTTGTGTCGGTGACCGACCGGTCCGTTGTGAGGAGGGACGAGGGCCTTCGGGCCGGAAGCGGCCGGATCAGGCTGTGCCCGATGAGAAATGTTTACGTAATCATCGGTAGCGTGATGGTGACACTCCCGGTGGGGGTCGTCAAGCATGGGGTGGGAGTCGATGGAAGGAAGACCGGTGACGGAGAAAGACGCGGCCGCTCGCGCGGAGACGGCGGACAAGGGCGGCCGGCGCGCCACGAAAGGCAGGCAGCCCCGGGTGTCGATGGCTGACGTAGCCCGGGTCGCCGGCGTCTCGTCGCAGACGGTCTCCCGGGTGTCCAACGGGGACCCGGCCGTCATCGACCGGACCCGGCAGAAGGTGCTGGACGCCATGAAGGAGCTCGGCTACCGGCCCAACAGCGCCGCCCGCGCCCTCAAGCGCGGCGACTTCCGGACCATCGGCGTCATCACCATGAGCCTGTCCAGCACCGGCAACGTGCGGACCCTGGAAGCCATCGCGAAGTTCGCCTCGCACGCGGGGTACGCGGTCACGCTGATCCCGATCGACGCCCCGACCCAGGACAACGTCAGAGGAGCCTTCACGCGGCTCGACGAACTCGCGGTCGACGCGGTCGTCCTGATCATGGAAGTACACCTGCTCGACACGGCGTTGCTGACCCTGCCGCCGCATGTGACGGTCGTCGTCGTGGACTCGGACGCCGGTGACCGCTTCCATGTGGTGGACACCGACCAGCACCAGGGCGCCCGTACGGCGGTGCGCCACCTCCTCGAACTCGGGCACCGTACGGTCTGGCACCTGGCAGGCCCCCAGGAGTCGTTCGCGGCGGGCCGCCGCGCGGTCGCCTGGGAGGCGGCACTGCGCGAGGAGGGCCGGGAGGTGCCACCCCTGCTGCGGGGCGACTGGGCCCCCGCATCCGGCTACGAGGCGGGCCTGCGGCTGGCCGACGAGCCCGACTGCACCGCGGTGTTCGTGGCGAACGACCAGATGGCACTCGGCGTGCTGAGGGCACTCCATGAGCGCGGAAAGCGCGTGCCCGAGGACATGAGCGTCGTGGGCTTCGACGACATCACCGAGAGCGCCTCCTTCATCCCGCCACTGACCACGGTCCACCAGGACTTCGCCCGGGTGGGGGAGTTGTGCGTCGACGCCATCCTGGCGGAGCTGGGCGGCAAGGCCGTCGAGGGCGGCACGACGCTGGTGCCGACCCGGCTGGTCGTGCGCGCGAGCACGGCTCCGTATACGGAGGCCTGATTTCTTCGGATCACCGGCGTTGCCCCATGGCCCTCTCGGACGTCTTCCGGGGTGGACGAGCTGATGCCCGGGCCGGCCTCACCCGGCATGCGGATGGCGCTGCCGCATGCCGGCGCGTGTGGATCACACCCGGCGCGGCCGGGCGGGTGCCGGTCGTCCGCGCCAGGTGGCGGCGACCGGGCTAGGGTTTGATCAGGGGGAAAGGAATCCTCAGGAATGTCATGTACCGACACCGCAAAGCGCCGGACAGTACCCAGGAACTCCTCCTCACCCTTGGGCGCCTTGTCGATCAGGCATTGGAGAACGTCAGGCTCCAGCGGGCCCGGGCTGAGCTCGGCATGGCACTGCAGCGGCACATGCTCCCTTCCGAACTGCCCGATTTTCCGGGCGCCCGACTGGCGGCCCGGTACGCGCCCTCGCAGGACGGTCTGGCTGTCGGCGGTGACTTCTACGACGCCTTCCCGATGAGGGACGGGGTGGCGGGGATCGTCATCGGCGATGTGCAGGGCCACGGAGTGGAGGCCGCCGCCTTCATGGGGGAGGCCCGGGCCAGTCTGCGGGCCCTCGCCAGTGTCACGGCCGACCCCGGGAAGGTGCTGACCAGCGCCAACGACTTGCTGATCTCACTCGGCTGCGACCTCTTCACCACCTGTTGCCTGCTGAGTTTCGTACCGCAGAGCGGCGATCTCCGTATCGCCCGGGCCGGCCATGTCCCGATGGTGTGGGGCACCGACGCAGGCGATTCGGGTGTGTCCCTGGACGCCGGCGGGGTCCCTCTGGGGATTCTGCCCGGCCAGAGCTACCCCGTGGTTCACCGACGTCTGACGCAGCCCGGCTACCTCGTCCTGCTCACCGACGGCGTGGTGGAAGGACCGGCCTACCCGATCGAGGAGGGCCTGGCGGAGGTGGCGGGGCTGGTGGCCGCCGGACGCGGTGTCGCGCCCGACGTCCTGGCCTCGCGGGTGATCCGGGTCGCGGACCGTACCGGACACGATGACGATGCCGCCGTGCTCGTCGTCCGCTACGAGGGTCCGCCGGGCACCCGGTAGTACGGACGTACCGCGGCCGTCCGCGCGGCCGTGGTGTCGGCGCGTCCGTCCGGCCCTGACCGCACGGTGTGGTGTCTGATGCTGATGTGGCGGACTTCTCACAACTCAGGCGGCACAAGGCCACTGCTCTGACGATCCTCGCGGTCGCCGCCCTCTACTACGCGACCGCCCGCCTGGGACTGCTTCAGCAACTGGTGCGCGGCCAGGTCACGCCCCTGTGGCCGCCGACCGGTATCGCGGTCGCCGCCCTGCTCCTGTTCGGCGCCCGGGTCTGGCCCGGTATCGCCGTCGGCGCCCTCGCGGTCAACATCTCCATCGGCCCCACGGTCCCGTCGGTACTGGCGATCGTCGTCGGCAACACCCTCGCCCCGGTCTGCTCCTACCTGCTGCTGAACCGCGCCGGTTTCCACAACGGCCTCGAACGTCTGCAGGACGCACTGGCCCTGGTCTTCCTCGGCGCCCTGGCTCCCATGCTGATCAGCGCGACCATCGGCAGCAGCACCCTTCTGCTGTCAGGGGTGCTCCCGGCCAGCGGCTTCTGGCCGACCTGGTCCGTGTGGTGGACCGGCGATGCCATGGGCGTGCTCGTCGTCACCCCCTTCCTTCTCGTGGTCCGATGGGCCCGGTGGCCACCCGCTGTCAGCCCCATGATCTGGGTCGAGGCAGCGGCACTGGCGGCGTGCACCCTGACCGTGACGCTCCTGGCGACCAACGCCGGCAGCTCGTCGCTGCTCTTCCTCGTGTTCCCCTTCCTGATCTGGGCCTCGTTCCGCTTCGAACGTGCCGGAGCCGCACCGTGCGCCCTGGGGGTCTCCACGCTCGCGATCCTCGCCTCCGGGCGGATGACCGGCCCCTTCGCCCACCAGGACCTCCTCACGAACATGGTCACCCTCCAGGCGTTCAACGGCACGGTCTCCCTCACCGCCCTGCTCCTCACTGCGGTCGTCACCGAACGCAACCGCACCCACGAAGAGATCGAGCGCCTGTGCGCGCAGCTCTCCGACGCGGTCGCGCACCAGGACGACGGGTCCCGCCGCGGCACTCCCCCCGACGCCTGAGACCGCGGCGTGCGCCCTCACCGGACCCGGTGGGGCCGGAGGTGGTGCCGGACCGTCGGGGCTGTCCCGCCCCCGTCCGGGCAACCCCTCACCGACAGTGGCATGGGTCCACGTGCGCGTGTTGACGCAAACACCGTTGACGGGCCAACCGGCAGGAGTTCCTGTCCAGGTCCTTGACAGGCTCCGGGGCTGCTTCCAAACTCTCTCCACAGCACAGGTGTTTACGCAAACATCTCGGGGGTGACGTCTCGGCCCGACACGGCGGTGCCCCTTCCTGCTCGTCCCCGGCCGCTGCCCTCGGATCCCCTCCGGCGCAGACCGACGTACGACCGCGCTCCCCCCACCGATCGGCCTCCTTCGCGCCCGAAGCGCGATCCCCTGCCCGACCGACAGCAAGAGGTACGTGATGACGCGACACAGGAATCCAGGTACGGCAAGGGTCTTTGCCGTCCTGTCCGCCCTCCTCATGGCACTGCTCGGCGTTGCCGGCACCGCCCAGGCCGCCCCGGTGACCATCGCCAACGCGACGCAGTTCAGCGATCCGAACGGTGACCCCGTGCACGCCCACGGCGGCGGGGTCGTCAAGGTGGGCCAGTACTACTACTGGTTCGGCGAGAACCGGAACGCCGACAACAGCTTCCGGTACGTCTCCGCCTACCGTTCCACCGACCTGAAGACGTGGGAGTTCCGCCACCACGTCCTCACCCAGGCCACCGACCCGGAGCTCGAGTCCGCCAACATCGAGCGGCCCAAAGTCATGTACAACAGCGACACCGGCCAGTTCGTGATGTGGATGCACAAGGAGAGCTCCACCGACTACGGCGAGGCACGGGCCGCGGTCGCCGTCTCCTCCACGGTGGACGGTGACTACACGTGGCGCGGCAGTTTCCGCCCGCTCGGCCACATGTCCCGCGACATCACGACCTTCGTCGACACCGACGGCGCCGGCTACATGATCTCGGCAGCCAACGAGAACGCAGACCTGCACGTGTACAGGCTGACCTCGGACTACACCGCTGTGGAGTCCCAGGTGCAGAAGCTCTGGGCGGGACAGTCGCGAGAGGCGCCCGCGGTGTTCAAGCGGAACGGTGTCTACTTCCTGCTGACCTCGGGGGCCACGGGATGGTCCCCGAACCAGCAGAAGTACGGCACCGCCACGAGCATGACGGGCGCCTGGAGCGGTCTGAAGGACATAGGGGACTCCACCGCCTACCGCAGCCAGACCGCCTACGTACTGCCGGTCCAGGGCACCGAGGGCACGAGCTACCTCTACATGGGCGACCGCTGGGGCAACTCCATGGGCGGCACGGTGAACGACTCCCGGTACGTCTGGCTGCCGCTGACGTTCCCCACCGGCACGACCATGACCATGGACTACTCCCCGAACATCACCGTGGACACCACCACCGGGACCGTCGCAGGCATGAACGCGACCTGGGAGACGCTGACGGCACGTCACAGCGGCAGGTGCGCCGATGTGGCCGACTTCGCGATGAGCGATGCGGCGCCGTTGGTCCAGTGGGGCTGCGGCGCGGGCGTCAACCAGCACTTCTGGATCAAGGATCTCGGTACGGGGCATGTCCAGATCATGGCCAGGCACAGCGGCAAGTGCCTTGACGTGAGCGGCGCTTCGACTGCGGACGGTGCGTTCGCCGTCCAGAACCCGTGCAACGGCCGGACGTCCCAGCAATGGCAGGTCCAGACGACGGACAGCGCGGGTTACGTCCGGTTGGTCGCCCGCCACAGCGGCAAGTGCCTGGACGTGGTGAACCAGTCGACGTCCGACGGCACCGCTCTTGCTCAGTGGGCCTGCAACACCGGCGACAACCAGAAGTGGCGCCGCACGGCAGCCTGACCGGCGCCGGGCCCTCCCTCGAGCCTTCCCCCGCGTCCCTCACCCGGTCGGCGCGGGGCGCGCCCCGGCATGCCCACGCACCGCAGCGCCATCGGGATCCGCCCGGCCACCGCACCCATCACCCCCACTCATCAGGGAGTAGCACGTGGTTCCCACCCGCAAGCAGTCAGTGCCCCGTCCCCGCCACCGCTCCGGCTTACGCGGTCCTGCCGCGGCACTCGCCGTCACCGGCGTCGCCGTCGCCGTCGCCGCGACCGGTCTCACCGCACCCCGGGCCACCGCGACCGAAACGCGGGCCGCGGCGCTGACGGTCCGTCTCGACCCCAGCTACCAGCAGCCGTCGTTCCAGGGGTGGGGGACAGCCCTCGCGTGGTTCGCCAACGTCACCGGCGGCTGGCCCGACGCCCAGCGCAACCGGTTGGCCGACGACCTCTACGGCCCGGGCGGGCTCGGGTTCACCATCGCCCGCTACAACATCGGCGGCGGCGACAGCCCCGACACCGCTCCCTACATGCGTGCCGGAGCGGCGGTCCCCGGCTACTGGAACCGGCCGGGACCGGAGTCGCCGGGCTGGTGGGACCCGGCCGACCCGGACCACTGGAACGCGAACGCGGACGCCAACCAGCGATGGTGGCTCACCGCGGCCAAGGCCCGCGGCGCGCAGACCTTCGAAGCGTTCTCGAACTCCGCGCCCTACTTCATGACCAACAGCGGGCTCGTCTCCGGCGCCGTGGACGGCTCGCAGGACAATCTCCGCGCCGATCAGTTCGACAGGTTCGCCGCCTATCTGTCCGGTGCCCTCCAGCGCGCGCAGGACTCCACCGGCGTGACGTTCGACTCCGTCTCACCGGTCAACGAGCCGAACACCGGCTACTGGCACGCCGGCGGTGGCCAGGAGGGATCGCACTGGGATCAGGCCTCGCAGGCCCGCATGATCTCCGCCCTCCGAGCCGACCTGGACGCGAAGGGCGTGACCACCTCTGTCGCCGCGATGGACGAGACGAATCCCGGGTTGTTCCGCTCCAACTGGGAGGCGTACGCACCCGGCGTCCGCGACGCCGTCGGCCGGCTCAACACGCACACGTACGGGACGAACGGCCGCACCGGTGTGCGCGACATAGCCAAGGGCGAGGCCACCCCCCTGTGGATGTCCGAGGTGGACGTCGGCGGCAGCGTCCCGCAGAGCTTCACCGACATGAGGCCCGCACTGGACCTGGCCGGTCGCATCAACGACGACATACGGGAGCTGGAACCCCGGGCATGGGTGCTGTGGCAGGCGGTCGAGGACTACGAGAACATGACCCCCGCCCACGAGAACTCCAACTGGGGCCTGATCCAGACGGACTTCACCCCGGCCGACGCGGCGACCGAACCGCTGCGCAAGAACAAGAAGTACTGGGCGATGGCCAACTACAGCCGCTTCGTCCGGCCGGGTGCCCGCGTCATCAACACCGACGACGCCCACACCCTGGCCGCACTGCGCCCGGGGGGACAGGGGGCCGTCGTCGTCCACACCAACACCACGGGGGCGGACCAGGACATCACGCTCGACCTGAGCGGATTCCGTAGCGTCGGCAGTGCCCCCGTCGAGCGCTACACCACCGACGCCACCAAGAACCTGCAGCGTGAGAGGGACGTGGCCACGGCGGGCAGGAGCCTGAAGGCCACCGTCGGCGCCGGATCCGTCACCACGTTCGTCCTGCCGGGAGTCGCCGGAGTGAACACCGCTGCCACCACGGCCCCCATCGGTGCACCCCGCCAACTGGTCGCCGACCACAGCGGTATGGCGCTCGCCGTCGGCTCGGTCAGCGGCACGGCCACACCCGTGCAGCGCACCGCCGACCCCGCCGATGCCGCGCAGCAGTGGACCTTCACCAAGTCGGCCCCGGCGGACTGGGGCAACACCGCGGCGTACCGTGTCACCAACATCGGGACGGGCAAGGCCCTTTCCGTGTCGGGGGGCGTGCTCCGCTTCGCGTCGCCCGGATCCTCGACCGAGCAGCAGTGGATCCGCTCCACCACCGGTGACGGCCGCGCCACGCTGATCAACAGGGCCACCGGCTTGCTCCTCGACGTCACCGGAGCCGCCACGAGCGACGGAGCCCCCGTCGGCGTCCACCGGCCCACGACGGGCAGCAACCAGTCGTGGACCTTCCGCGGCGCGTCGGGCGGATAGGGGTGGACCGCCGGACGGGCGGGCACCGGCTCGAGGCCGGTGCCCGCCCGTCCGGGTGCTGGAACCTGCTTCTACTCGTCGGTGGGGCCGAGATCGTGGGTCTCCCGGAAGTCGACGGTACGGGCGCGGTGGGCTGCGTGCAGTTCGAGCACGACGATCTCGTTGGTGCCCTCGTGAAGCACCGGCGCGGGTACGTACAAGGACCGCTGGGGCCCGCGGGACCAGTAGCGGCCCAGTGCGAAACCGTTGATCCACGCGTTGCCCTTGGTCCAGCCGTCGAGGTGCAGGAACGTGTCCGCCGTCCCGGCGAGTTCGAAGGTCCCGCGGTGGAAGGTCGGACCCGTCGGCGCTGTGGTGGTGGCGGTGAAGCCCAGCCCGTCGAGCGAGGTCAGCGGCAGCGGCCGGTTGGTCCAGCCGACGAGCTCCGTGTCGTCCAGCACGACCTTGCCGGGCAGCCCCTTGCGGTCGTGGATGCCCGGCCCGTAGTTGACGCGGCCCTGGTTCTCGACGAGCAGGCTGAGGACGCAGCCCGCACGCGGCACGGTGAAGGAGAGGGCGTGCTCGTGGTTCTCCCGCTCCAGGACCCCGACGCTCCGGCCGTCGAGGAAGACCTGGGCGCGGTCGCGGACCTGCTCGAGTTCGAGCAGGGCGGGTCCGGCGGCCGGCAGGACCGTCTCGTAGAGGACGAATCCGAAGTCCTGCCGGAGCTGCTCCATCGTCAGCGGATTCAGGGACTCGACGGCGTCACCGAGGCTCGGGGCCCGGTCGAGCAGGCCGGCGCTCTCGTTCAACGCCACTGCTGTCAGGGCGAGTTTGTCCGCGCGCGCGGGAACAGGCTCGGCGGGGACCGGCGCGTACTTGGCGATGACCTCGCGGAATGCGGTGAACTTCTCGGTGGGGTCACCGGCTTCGTCGAGGGGTGCGTCGTAGTCGTAGGAGGTGACGGTCGGCCGGTAGGTGTGCTTGTCGTTGGCGCCGTTGGTGAAGCCGAAGTTCGTACCGCCGTGGAACATGTAGAGGTTCACCGAGGCCCCTGCCGCCAGCGCCTCGTCCAGCTCCTGGGCTGCCTGGCCCGGGTCGCGGACCACGTGGTGGCCGCCCCAGCGGTCGAACCAGCCGATCCAGAACTCCGTGGACAGCAGCGGTCCGGTCGGCCGGTGTGCGCGCAGGGCCGCGAGGTTCTGGGTGGAGCGGCTGCCGAAGTTGGCTGTGGCGAGGACCCCCGGCAACCCGCCACGCTCCAGGTCCGCGGGCTGGTCGCAGGTGAACAGCGGCACGTCGACACCGCAGCGGCGGAGCGAGTCGGCGAGGTGCTCCAGGTAGGCGGAGTCGTCGCCGTACGCCCCGTACTCGTTCTCCACCTGCACGGCGAGTACCGGTCCGCCACGGGTGGCGAAGTAGGGCTGGAGAGGGGTGAGGAGCCGGGTGAAGTAGTCGTCGACCGCGGCGAGATAGCGGGGGTCGCGGGTGCGCAGGCGGATGTCGGGCTGCTCCAGGAGCCAGGAGGGCAGGCCGCCGCCCTCCCACTCGGCGCAGATGTAGGGCCCGGGGCGGAGCAGGACGTGGAGGCCCTCGGCGGCGGCGAGGCCGAGGAAGGCGGGCAGGTCGAGTCCGCCGTCCATGTGGAACCGGTCCGGACGCGGCTGGTGGAGGTTCCAGGGGACATACGTCTCGACGGTGTTGAGGCCCATGAGGCGGGCCTTGCGGAGTCGGTCTGCCCACTGCGCCGGATGGACCCGGAAGTAGTGCAGCCCACCGGACAGGACCCGGAAGGGTTCGCCGTCGAGTCGGAATCCGCCGTCGTCGATCTGAAGAACGGACATGTGCTGCTGCTCCTGTGCTCAAGGGGGTGCGCGAGCGATCCGGCGCGCGGCGGCCGGAATCCCTGCCCTGCACATGTTTGCGTAAACATGAGGGTGATGGCAAGCCTTGCGGGGAGGGATGGGCACCCCCGCCACGACAAGCGGATGTGCGGACGTGCGGACGTGCCGCGCACGGTCCGGCCCCGCGCCTACCATCCGGTCCAGAACACGTGGTTGACCGTCAGGGCCACGACTGCCTGTGCGGCCAGCCAGCCGCGTCGGCCCGGTACGGGCAGGAGGGCGGTGGCGGGGAGCAGCCAGAGGATGAAGGGCTGCCAGATCCGTTCCGTCTCCGCCTTGCTCATTCCCGACAGGTCGGCGGCCAGCAGCGCGAGGAACGCCGCCGACACGAACAGGACCAGGCGCTGCGGCGAATCCGTCGTCCCGGTTCGCAGGGTGCGCACGGCTCCGGGGACCCCCTCCGCTGTCCGGCGCAGGCCCGCGAGCGTCGCAGGTCCGACGGCGATCGCGGTGCAGGCGAGGTTCGCCCAGACCCAGTAGGAGTACGGCCGGAGTCCCCCCGCCCCCTGGTAGTAGCGATCGACGAGCAGGCGGTACGCCTCCCACCAGTTGAAGCCCGCGAGCGTGAAGGCGGCCGGCACGGCCAGCGCTCCCAGTACGAACAGGGCGAGCGGCCGGGCGGTGCGCGTCAGCACGAGGACGGCGAGGAGCAGGACTGCGATCAGCGTCAGACCGTAACTGAGGTAGCAGACCAGGCCGTACAGCAGGCCCGCACCCAGCGCGGCGGCTGCGGGGCTGCGGACCGAGCGGGTCGCGGCCAGGGCGAGCAGGGTGACGGACCACGCGGCCACCGCGGTGAAGTAGCCGTCGGCCGAGGTACCGGCCCAGACCGCGACCGGCGCGAGGACGATGAACGGGGCGGCGCGGCGGGCGGTGTGCTCGTCCGCCAGGGCGCGGACGGCGATCAGGGCGGCCAACCCAGCGGAGGCACCGGTCACGATGCACCAGACCCCGGCCCAGGCGCCGCCGCCGAGCCCGATGCGGTCCAGCAGGACGAAGGTGAGGGTGGCGCCCGGCGGGTGTCCTGCGACATGGGCGGGCCAGTTGCCCGGCGGTCCGATCAGGATGTGGTCGTTGAAGCCCCGCAGGGCCGCGCCGATGTCGTCGAAGCGGCCGATGACCCTGAGGTACTCGTGCTTCGTGGTGAGACGTGCGGCGATGCCACGCTCCCAGCCGTCGATCAGCGCGAGCGAGAAGACCCAGGCGAGAGCGGCGCCGTAGCAACTGAGGAGCAGGGCTCGCCAGCGCATCCGGCCGGCGAGGACAGGGCCGTACGCGACGACGGCCACGGCGACGGCGGGAGCGGCCACCGTGCCGGGGCCGACGTGCGGGTACCAGGTCGCCAGCAGGGGCGCCCAGCGGACGTAGAGGGTGTGGTCGGCGTTCTCGATGGCGTGGCCGACGAGCACGGCGGCGGTGACCAGCACGATGCCCGCGCCGGCGGCCGCCAGGTCGCGGCGGTGCCCGGAGCGCCGTGCGGGCATCGGCTCGGTGGTGTGCTCGGTACGGTCCTCGGTCTTCACGCAGGCACCGTACGCACGGCGGGGCGGCGGTGACGGGTGCCGGCGGGGCGCGTCACCGAACCGTCAGATTCCGGGCTGCTCCGGTGGGGCTTTCGGCGGGAGAGGCAGGGTGCCGGGCCCGTACGTCCCAGGGGTGACGTCATCGTTTCGTCAGGAGTCGCACCCGCCCCGCCCAGGTCCCGCGGGCATAGCGTCGGGACATGGGCGACAGCCGTCGGAACGGTCCGACACCTCCCGCTTCCCTTTCCCGGCTCCTCTCCGGCCGTGCCGCGACGATCCCCGGACGGCTCCCCTCGGCGCCCGGGTTCTGGCGCAGTCCCGTACGGGGAGTGCGGTTCACCGCGGTGCTCGGCCTCGTCCTGCTCGTCGGGATCACGCTGCTCTTCGTGACGGGCCTGTTGTCGTACGCCGCGTACAACCCGGACCTGGATCCGGTCAACGACAAGACGCCCGGCAAGGGGCTGCTCGGCTTCTACCTCTTCGCCTGGCCGACCGGTCCGCACTGGCTGTACCGGCTGACGCAGGGGCTCCACGTCACCGTGGGGATCGTGCTCGTACCGGTCCTCCTGGCGAAACTCTGGTCGGTGGTCCCCAGGCTCTTCGCAATGCCGCCGGCCCGCTCCCTCGGGCACGCGCTGGAGCGGATCTCGCTGCTGCTGCTCGTGGGCGGCGCGCTGTTCGAATTCCTCACCGGTCTGCTCAACATCCAGCTGGAGTACCTGTTCCCGGGCTCCTTCTACCCGCTGCACTTCTACGGGGCGTGGGTGTTCTTCGCCGCGTTCCTCGCTCATGCGGGGTTGCGGGTGCCGCAGGCCGTTCGGGTACTGCGGTCCGGCGGACTGAGCGGGCCGGTCCGGGGTGATCGGCTGGAGGCTCCCGCTCCCGCCGCGCCGACCCTGTCCCGGCGCGGCGCGCTGGCCATGGTGGGTGCCGGCTCAGCGGTCCTGCTGGTCACCTCGGCCGGGCGGAGCTTCGACGGGCCGTTGAGGCGTCTCGCGGTGCTCACCCCGCACGGTGCCGCCGAGCCGGGCTCCGGACCCAACGGCTTCCAGATCAACAAGACGGCCGCCGCGGTGGGTGTCACCACGGCCGATACGGGGGAGGGCTGGTGGCTCACCGTCAGCGGGCCGGCCGGTGACCTCCGGCTCACCCGGGAGCAGCTCCTGGCCATGGACCAGCACAGTGCGGCGCTTCCGATCGCGTGTGTGGAGGGCTGGTCCACCTCGGACCAGTGGTGGCGCGGCGTACGGCTGAGGGATCTGGCGGCGCTCGCCGGGTACCCGGACCGGCCACCGGGCGTGCTGGTCGAATCGGTCCAGCGCAGCGGGCCGTTCCGCCTGGCGGCGCTCCGCGACAACCAGGTACGGGACCCGCGTTCGCTGCTGGCGATGCAGGTCAACGGCGAGGAACTGTCCCTCGATCACGGATACCCGGCACGGACCATCGTCCCGGCCGCACCCGGCGTGCTCAACACCAAATGGGTGACCCGGCTGACCTTCGGAGAGCTGTGAACAGAACGGACCCCCGCACCCTCCTGCGGCGTTGGTACGGGGAGGGGCCACTGCACCTCGTCCTGATGGCCGCATCCTTCGCCCTGGCCGGATACGCCGGTGTACGGCTGCTGGAGGGGGACACCCTCGGCGTCATCGTCTGGTTCGTCGGCGCGGCCCTCGTGCACGACCTGGTGCTGGTTCCCGTCTACGCGTCGGCGGACCTGCTGCTGCGCAGGACCCTCCGCCCGCGTTCCGTCCCGGTGAACTTCGTCCGCGTGCCGGCGTTCCTCTCCGGACTGCTGCTGCTGGTGTGGTTCCCGCTGATCACCCGGCAGGCGGAGCGCTACGAGCCGGCCAGCGGTCTGTCCCCCGATGTGTTCCTGGGGAACTGGCTGCTGATCACGGCCGCGCTGTTCCTGGTGTCCGGGCTCTGGCTCGTGGTCCGGACGGTCCGGCTGCGTCGCAGGGAGACGAAGGAGCGGCCGGCCGCGTCCCACTGAGCGACGCAGTGCAGCCCGTGGGGGCGGGCGTACCTCATCAGCGCGGGTGTGCCGAGCCGGGCCCAGGGGAACGGTGCGGTCCGTGCCGGTCCGGGGCCCGAGGCGCGTCCGTCGTCCAGATGTACCCGGACCCGTTCGTCGATGTCCTGCGGCGCGGTCTCGGCGATGAGGAGTCCGCCCGGGGCGAGCAGGTCCGCCGTGCGGTGCAGCAGCTGTCGCGGATCGCCTCCGATACCGATGTTGCCGTCGACGAGGAGAACGGTGCCCCAACGCCCCTCGCCCGGCAGCGGTTCGAAGACGGACCGGTGCAGGGCGGCAGCTCCGAGCCGCAGGGTGCGGTCGACCGCGGCCTCGCTGACGTCGATGCCGAGTGCGCGGTGGCCGCGGGCCGCCAGCGCGGCGACGAGACGCCCGGGCCCGCACCCGATGTCCAGGACGGGGCCCTCGCACCGCCGCAGCGCCGAGAGGTCCGCGGCGTCCGCGTCGGCGCACCAGCGTTCGACGTCCAGCGGCAGCAGCCAGCCGTCCGTACGGCGCAGGAAGAGCGGCCCGTGTCCGTTGCGCAGGGCATTGGCGTACGGGTCGGTGCCCCATGAGGTGACGTCCGGTCGCGACGGGATCGTCACCCCGCCGTCCGGGGTGGTGCGGCTCTTCGGGCTGCCGTCCGGGGTTGTGCGGGTCATCGGACCGCCGTTCCGGTCAGCCGGGCGAGCTCGGCGGCGAACCGCCCGTACGGCGCGAGGGCGGCGACCGCGGCGGCATCGGCTGCCGTGTCCACGTCCCGCAGCCGGGGAAGTTCGCGAACGGTCAGCCCGGCATCCACCAGCCTGCGCCGCTGCACGGCACCGGTCTCGGGTACGGACATCGGTACACCGCGCAGGAGTTCGGGATCGGGATCGGCCAGGCCCAGCGCCCAGAAACCGCCGTCCTCGGCAGGGCCGAACCAGGCGTCGCAGCCGTCCCAGGCGCCGAGCGACAGTACGGGGGCCAGATCGGCCGCGGTGACCTGCGGGGTGTCCATGCCGATCAGGAGCGTCGGCCCCGTGCAGGCGCCGAACGCGGCGGCGAGCCGTTCGTCGAGCCCTCCCGAGCCCTGTGCCACCACCTCGATGCCGGGCGGCAGCCATGGTCCGGGCGCCCCGTCCAGGACGACCGCCCGCCGCGCGGCGGGCAGTGCGCCGACGGTGCGCAGGGTGTCGCCGAGGGCGGCCTCGGCGAGCCGTGCGGCCTCGACGGGCGAGAAGGGTGGAGTGAGCCGGGTCTTGACCCGGCCGGGCAGCGGCTCCTTCGCGATGACCAGCAGGGTCGTCGACCCGGCCGGCGCCGAAGGGCCGGCGCCGGGCTCGGATGCCCTCATCGGGAGGCCCCCGCGCGGACCGGTGGCTCACTCAGCACGGCGCGCATGTCGCGCACCGCGTGCCAGGTGCCCAGCCAGGTGCCGGTGACCTTGGACTTTCCCGTCCGCGCCACGTACGGGACGTCCGTCTCGGTGACGCGCAATCCCGCGTCGGCCGCGCGCACGACCATCTGCAGCGGGTAGCCGCTGCGCCGGTCGGTGAGATCGAGCGCCAGCAGATCGGTCCGGCGCGCGGCGCGCATCGGCCCCAGGTCGTGCAGCCGCAGTCCCGTGCGGCGGCGCAGCATGCGGGCCAGCGCCGCGTTGCCCGCCCGCGCGTGCAGCGGCCAGGCGCCGCGCTCCTCGGGACGGCGGCGGCCGAGCAGCAGATCGCTCTCCCCGTCGGCGACCCGGCGGACGAAGCCTGGCAGCAGCCCGGGATCCAGCGAACCGTCGCAGTCGCAGAAGCAGACGAACTCCGCCTCGGAGGCGAGAAGACCGGCCTGACAGGCCGCGCCGAACCCGCGCCGGGGTTCGTGCACCACGGTCGCGCCGAGGGACCGGGCCAGCTCGGCCGAGCCGTCGGTGGAGCCGTTGTCCACGACGATCGCCCGCCAGCCACGGGGGACCGAGGCCAGCACCCCGGGCAGCGCGGCGGCCTCGTCCAGACACGGCAGGACGATGTCTGCACGGAGGGCGGAAGTATCGGAAGGAAGGGTCACGCGGATCACCCTACGGAGCGAAAACGGACAATTCGGGTTCCAGATTCTTACGAAACGTGGACGTCGCCCGGCAGCGGCACACGGGCGTCCCCCGCTCCGCGCCGCGGATGCCAAGGTGGAGACATGCAGACGACTCCGGACACCCCGCCGTCCGTCCCCGCAGGCGGGGGGCCTCCGGCGGAGGAGAAGCCCTCGGCCACCGGTACGGAAGCGGGAGCCCGCGGCCACGTACTCGTCGTGGACGACGACCCCACCGTCGCGGAGGTGGTCGCCGGATACCTGACCGGTGCCGGATACGAGGTGGCCCGGGCGTCGGACGGGCCGGCCGCGCTCGAGCAGTACGCCGCACGTCGCCCCGACCTGGCCGTCCTGGACCTGATGCTGCCCGGGATGGACGGCTTCGAGGTGTGCCGCCGCATGCGGGCACAGGGACCGGTGCCCGTCATCATGCTCACCGCGCGCGGCGACGAGGACGACCGCATCCTCGGTCTGGAGACGGGGGCGGACGACTACGTGACCAAGCCCTTCAGCCCCCGCGAACTCGTCCTGCGCGTCGACTCCGTACTGCGCCGCGTCCGGGCGGTCGCGACCGCCGGCGGCCGCTCCGCGCTGCTCGAAGGCGCCGGTCTCGTCCTCGACCCCGCGGCCAGACGCGCGACGTGGGAGGGCCGTGCGCTGGCCCTCACCCTGCGGGAGTTCGACCTGCTCGCCTTCCTCCTGCGCCACCCGGGGCAGGTGTTCACCCGGGAGGAGCTGATGCGCGCGGTCTGGGGCTGGGACTTCGGGGACCTGTCGACCGTGACCGTCCACGTCCGCCGTCTGCGCGGGAAGGTCGAGGCCGATCCGGCCCGCCCGGAGCTGATCCGCACGGTCTGGGGTGTCGGCTACCGCCTGGACCTCCCCCCGGACCCTGCCGCCACCACCGCCACCACTGCCACCACCGCCTCCATCGGCTCCGGCTCCGGAACACCGTCATGACCGACATCCTCCTCATCGCGCTCCTCGCCTTCCTGGGCGCCGCCGCCGCCGGACTGCTCGGCGCACTCGTACTGCGGCTGTCCCGGCACCGTTCGCTCGTCGTGTCGCTGACCGTCGTGGCCGCCGTGGCCGTCACCGCCATGCTTGCCGGGACACTGGCCGTCGCCTGGGCGATGTTCCTGTCGCCGCACGACCTGACGGTGGTCACGACGGTCCTCGCCATGGCCGCCGTCGTCTCGCTCGTCACCGCGATGCTGCTGGGCCGCTGGGTGGCGGCGAGGAGCCGCGATCTGACCCTCGCCGCCCGCTCCTTCGGCGACGGCGGCACCTTCGCGGCCCCCGAGGCCCCTGCCACGGCCGAACTCGCCGCTCTCACCCGTGAACTGGCCGCCACCAGTGCCAAGCTCGACAGTTCACGCGAGCGGGAGCGTGCCCTGGAGACCTCGCGGCGTGAGCTCGTTGCCTGGATCTCGCACGACCTGCGCACCCCGCTCGCCGGGCTGCGTGCCATGTCCGAGGCGCTGGAGGACGGCATGGCCGTCGACTCCGGGCGCTATCTGCGGCAGATACGCACCGAGGTGGAGCGGATGAATGACATGGTCGGCGACCTCTTCGAACTCTCCCGCATCCATGCCGGCTCACTCACCCTGAGCCCCACGCGGATCTCCGTCTACGACCTGGTGGGTGACGCGCTCGCCGGCGCGGACCCGCTGGCCCGCGAGCACGGTGTGCGGCTGGTCGGCGACCGGATCGAGGCGGTGCCCGTCGAGGTCGACGGCAAGGAGATGAACCGGGTCCTGGGCAACCTCCTGATCAACGCGATCCGCCGAACCCCCGCCGACGGCACCGTCGCCGTGGCCGCGCAACGCACGGACGGCGGGGTGGTCCTCTCGGTGACCGACGGTTGCGGCGGCATCCCGGAGGAGGACCTGCCCAGGGTCTTCGACACGGGCTGGCGCGGCAGCCATGCCCGTACACCACCGGCCGGCGCGGGACTCGGGCTCGCCATCGTGCGGGGGATCGTCGAGGCGCACGCCGGCCGGGCGGAGGTCCGCAACGTGACCGGCGGCTGCTGCTTCGAGGTGACCCTGCCGGTGGCGTGAGCCTCGGACGGACCTCAGACGGACAGACCCGCGGCCGCCTCCCGCAGGGGCGCCGCCGCGAACCGGGCCATGCCCTCGGCGAACCCGACCTCCGGCTTCCAGCCCAGTTCCTCCCGCAGGCGTCGCGAGTCCGCCGTGACATGACGTACGTCCCCGAGCCGGTACTCACCGGTGGTCACCGGCTCCGGGCCTCCGTGCGCCGAAGCCAGCACGGCGGCCATCTCACCGATGGTGTGCGGCTGTCCGCTCCCGGTGTTGTACGCGGCGAAACTGCCCGGCCCGCGTCCCGTGACCGCCTCCAGCGCCACCGCGTTCGCCGCGGCCACGTCCCGTACATGGATGAAGTCCCGCCGCTGGCCGCCGTCCTCGAAGACACGGGGCGACTCGCCCCGGGCCAGGGCCGAACGGAAGAAGGAGGCGACACCCGCGTACGGGGTGTCCCGCGGCATCCCCGGTCCGTACACGTTGTGGTAGCGCAGCGACATCGCGCGTCCGCCCGTCGCGCGCGCCCAGGCAGCGGCGAGGTGTTCCTGGGCGAGCTTGGTCGCCGCGTACACGTTGCGCGGGTCGGCGGGAGCGTCCTCCGCGACCAGCCCGGACTCCAACTCTGCGCCGCAGTCAGGACAGCGCGGTTCGAACCGGCCCGCCGCCAGGTCGGCCTCCGCCCGTGGGCCCGGCCGGACCCCGCCATGACTCGGACAGGTGTAGCGGCCCTCCCCGTAGACCACCATCGAACCGGCGAGCACCAGGCTCCGCACCCCGGCCGCGGCCATCTCGGCAAGCAGCACCGCTGTTCCCAGGTCATTGCAACCGACGTACTCCGGGGCGTCGGCGAAATCCTTCCCCAGCCCGACCATCGCCGCCTGGTGGCACACCACGTCCACCCCCCGCAGCGCACGGCCCACGGCCTCGCGGTCACGTACGTCCGCCACGATCAGCCCGCCGTCACGGCCGTCGCCTCCGGGCGGGGCCGCGGTGCCGCCGTGCGCCGAGGGGAGCAGGGCGTCGAACACCACCGCCTCGTGCCCCGCCGACACGAGTGTCCGCACGATCTCCGAACCGATGAACCCGGCGCCGCCGGTGACCAGTACACGCATACGCCCACGTTAGGACGCCCGGAGCGGAATCATCCGCCTCCGGACCGGCATGTCACGGGACCGTAAGCGGTCGGCCAGGACGGCCCCCCGGCTTCCTCCGAAGGACCGCCCGGTGCCCGGGCGGTAGAGGTCGGCGGCCTCGGGGAACGGTCTGCTTCATGTCTCCGCCCCGGGGCCTTCAGCGCTTTAGCAGCGAGATCTCGTGTCGTGGGGCCCCTTCCTCAAGGACCAGCCGGCCGTCTGCCGCCGGTGCGGCCCTCGGCATCGCCGCCAGGGCCCGTTTCGGATGTGCAGCCCCGGTACGGTGGCTGCTTGTTCCCCTATTCTTGCGCCATGACTGCCGAGCTTCCGGAGCCCTCGCCGCGCCCTGGTCCCGCAGGCGAGCTTCGAGCCTCTCATGACGACCGAGAAGCGGTGGTGGAGCAGCTGCGCGATGCTGCAGCCGAGGGGCGAATCGATCTCGACGAGCTGGGCTCGCGCCTGGAGGTGGCGCTGAAGGCCAAGACCTATGGTGAGTTGGCCGTACTGACAGCTGACTTGCCGAGGCCGAACTCCGAGGTGCAGTCGCCGCTCGTGCTCAGGGGCGGCATGCATGGCGTGTCTCGGGGCTCCGGACGCTGGGAGGTGCCCGGGCACGTGATCGCTCGCGGAGGCTGGGGCGGTGTGAAGGTGGACTTCACCAGGGTCCAGTGCCGCCTCACCGAGGTCGCGGTGGAGGCGTACGGCGAGATGGCCGGTGTCACGATCGTCATCCCCGACGCTTGGGGCGCGGACACCAGCGGCATGGACCCCGGTGTCGGCGGCTTGACGGACAGGACCACCCCCGACAGGCTCCGGGGAACTCCGCTGATCCGGCTGACCGGGGCCGGCGGCATGGCCGGAGTGGTCATCCGCCACCCCAACCGATGGGAACGACGTAAGTTGCGCAGGAATCCGCCGAACTTCTAGAGGGCGGGGCTTTCGTGCGTCCGGGGCGGGAATCGGCAGGGCAATGCGTTCGACTTCGGGTGGCCCTGCGTCCGAGAATCGGCGCATGACTCTCCTTGTGCACACCTACGTCTACGACGCCGACGGCAAACGCGACCTCCTGGAGGATCCCGAGTACGCCGACACCATGGCCGGATTCGAGAGCACCCGCAGCCGCCTGTGGGGATCCGAAGCCGTCCGGGCTCTGGGGGCGCGGTTCTTCCCCCAGTTGGACGGGAGTGACCTCTACGTGGAACCGGCCGAGGTCGACGACTTCCTTGCCGAAGGCGAAGTGATACGCCCTCACTTCGATCGGCTTGCTGAACTGAGCGGCTACGGCGCCGATTACATCACCGCGCGGTTCGACAACATCTTTGCTGCCGCCGTGCGAGCCAAAGCCGAGGGCGGCGGGGTCCTCGTCTGGTGACGGACGGGTCGGTTGACCGGGGTGCGATTGGGTATTCGCCCACGCCCACACTCACGGTGAACAAGAAGGATCCGTGAAAAAGGCTGGAACCTCTGCGGGGGTCGTGTTTCCTTACAACGTCCCGGAAACAGCCGGATAAGAGGCTGCGGCCACCTTGCGGCGGGTGGGCGATGCAATTCAGAAACCTGAAGAAAGCGTGCTGCAACGAAGCCACCGCGGTGACCGACCCCGGTCCGTGGATCTGTAAGGAGTGGCGCCGTATAGCCTGGGGAAATGCTGACCGAAGTCACCGCGACCCGCTACGTCACGCCCCTGCGTGAGGGTGGATCGCTCCCCGGGATCGTCGAAGCCGACGACCTCGGCACGTACGTCATGAAGTTCACCGGCGCAGGGCAGGGGCGCAAGACCCTCGTTGCGGAGATCATCTGCGGGGAGCTCGGCAGGCGGCTGGGGCTGCGGGTCCCCGAACTGGTGACCATCCAGCTCGATCCCGTCATCGGGCTCGCGGAGCCGGACCAGGAGGTGCAGGAGCTCCTCAAGGCGAGCGGCGGACTGAACCTGGGCATGGACTATCTGCCCGGCTCGCTCGGCTTCGATCCGCTCGCCTACGAGGTGGACCCGGCGGAAGCCGGCCGGGTCGTCTGGTTCGACGCGCTGATCAACAACGTGGACCGCTCGTGGCGGAACCCCAACCTGCTGGTCTGGCACGGCGATCTCTGGCTCATCGACCACGGGGCCACGATGATCTGGCACCACAACTGGCCGGGAGCGCAGGCGTCGGCAGCCAAGCCGTACAACGCATCCGACCATGTCCTCGCCCGGTTCGGACCGGATATCGCGGCCGCGGCCGCCGAGCTGGCCCCGCTCGTCACCGAGGAACTGCTGACCGAAGTGGTCGCCGACGTGCCCGAGGAGTGGCTGGCGGGCGAACCCGGCTTCGACTCGACGGACCAGCTGCGCCGGGCGTACGTGGCGCCGCTGCTGGCACGCGCCGGAAGTGTCCACGAGCGGATCACGATGGAGGAGCCCACGAAGACACGGGCCTCCCAGGCCCCGGGCTGGCTCACCGAGCGCCTCGCGCCGCGGCCGCACCCCACCGGTGAGGTCCGCGCGGAGCAGGCGGACGCCGGACAGAGCAGCAAGGACGGCGGCCGATGACCGAGCGCACTGTTTTCGAGTACGCGCTGCTGCGCGTCGTTCCGCGGGTCGAGCGAGGCGAGTGCTTCAACGCGGGCGTGCTGGTGTACTGCCGGGCGAAGTCCTTCGTCGCGGCGCGCACGCATCTGGACGAGCACAAGCTGAAGGCCCTGGATCCGCACGCCGACGTGGTGGGCGTCCGGGCCGCCCTGCGCGCGGTCGAGGGAGTCTGCTGCGGTGGTGACGCCGCGGGTCAGGCAGCCGGTGACGACGCGGGGCGGCGCTTTCGCTGGCTGATCGCCCCGCGCTCCACGGTGGTCCAGCCGGGCGCCGTCCACAGCGGTCTCACCACGGACCCGGAGGCCGAGGTCGAGCGGCTGCTCGACCTCCTGGTGCGCTGAGCCCGCGGCCCGTGGCGCCGCCTGCGACGGGTCAGGCAGCGGCGCCTTCCGGTGTGACATGCGCCCCTGCCCCCGTGGGCCGTTGACACCGGGTGCCAGGGCTTCTAGCGTCTCGTCTGCTGAAGGTACTAAGCGGTTGCTCAGTTATCGGGAACTTCCTGACGTCCGCTGAGCCGCGATCCAAGGGCGAGGAGAACCAAGCATGTCCACCACCGAGCAGCGCGTCGCCATCGTGACGGGAGCGGCGCGGGGCATTGGCGCCGCCACCGCCGTACGCCTGGCGGCCGAGGGCCGCGCCGTCGCCGTACTCGACCTCGACGAGGCGGCCTGCAAGGACACGGTCGAGAAGATCACCGCCGCCGGGGGCACCGCCCTCGCCGTCGGCTGCGATGTGTCGGACAGCGCCCAGGTGGAAGCCGCCGTCGCGCGCGTCGCCGCCGAGCTCGGCGCCCCGACGATCCTCGTCAACAACGCGGGCGTGCTCCGCGACAACCTGCTCTTCAAGATGAGCGAGGCCGACTGGGACCTCGTCATGAACGTCCACCTCAAGGGTGCGTTCCTGATGGCGAAGGCCGTCCAGTCGCACATGGTGGGGGCCAAGTTCGGCCGCATCGTCTCGCTGTCCTCCTCCTCGGCCCTCGGCAACCGGGGTCAGGCCAACTACTCTGCCGTGAAGGCCGGTCTGCAGGGCTTCACGAAGACCCTCGCCAAGGAGCTCGGCAAGTTCGGCGTCACCGCCAACGCCGTCGCCCCCGGCTTCATCGTCACGGAGATGACCGCCCAGACGGCGGCCCGCGTCGGCATGGGCTTCGAGGAGTTCCAGGCCGCGGCAGCCACCCAGATCCCCGTGCAGCGCGTGGGGTGGCCCGAGGACATCGCCAACGCCATCGCCTTCTTCACGGGCGACGACGCGGGCTTCGTCTCCGGTCAGGTCATGTACGTCGCCGGCGGACCGCTCAACTGACCCCGGAAGGGCAACGGACATCATGACTGTGCAGGACAGTGGCAAGGTCGCACTCATCACGGGTGCGAGCCGGGGCATCGGCTACGGCGTCGCCGAGGCGCTCGTCGCCCGGGGCGACCGTGTCGTCATCACGGGCCGTGGCGAGGACGCCCTCAAGGAAGCCGTCGAGAGGCTCGGGGCCGACCGGGCGATCGGCATCGCGGGCAAGGCCCACGACGAGGCCCATCAGGCGGCAGCGGTCGAGCGCGCCATGGAGGCGTTCGGCCGGGTCGACTACCTGATCAACAACGCGGGTACGAATCCGGTCTTCGGCCCGATGGCCGAGCTCGACCTCAACGTCGCCCGCAAGGTGTACGAGACCAATGTGATCTCGGCGCTCGGCTTCGCCCAGCAGACCTGGAAGGCCTGGCAGAAGGACAACGGCGGGGCGATCGTGAACATCGCCTCCGTCGCCGGTGTCTCCGCGTCGCCCTTCATCGGCGCCTACGGGATGAGCAAGGCCGCCATGGTCAACCTGACCCTCCAGCTGGCGCACGAGTTCGCGCCGGTCGTCCGGGTCAACGCGATCGCTCCGGCCGTGGTCAAGACCAAGTTCGCCGAGGCGCTCTACGAGGGCCGGGAGGCGGAGGCGGCAGCCGCCTACCCGCTCGGCAGGCTCGGAGTTCCGGAGGACATCGGAGGGGCCGCGGCCTTCCTCACCTCCGCGCAGTCCGACTGGATCACGGGGCAGACTCTCGTGGTCGACGGAGGTATTTTCCTGAATGCCGGCGTGGCCTGAGTACGGCCTGAGCCGGTTTGGCCCTGAATGAGTCAAGCGCCCCGCCGGGCCAGCGGATTGACCTGGCGGGGCGCTGCGGTATGGTCTGCCGACCCATGGCTGATCGAGGAGCGTTCACGTGTTCTACCGGGCCAGTCTGCAGGCTGCTGCAGCCCTTGCATCTCTTTCTCTGCTGGCCGGCTGCGGTTTGCTGTCCGACAGCAGTTCGGAAACCGACCAGCAGATAGCAGTCGGGACGACGAGTTCGCCCTCGACACTCGATCCGGCAGCGGCCTGGGACGGCTCCTGGGAGCTGATGAGGAACGTTTTCCAGACCCTGGTGAGCTTTCCCACCGGCACGATGAGCCCCGAGCCCGACGCGGCGGAGGACTGCCAGTTCACCGATTCCACGAGCATGGCCTACCGGTGCAAGCTCCGTAAGGGCCTGAAGTTCTCCAACGGCGAGGCGATCAACGCCGAGGCCGTCAAGTACTCCATCGACCGGATCGTGAAGATCAAGGTCAAGGGCGGCCCGGCCGGTCTGCTCGGCTCCCTCGACCGGGTGGAGACCAAGGGCGACGACACGGTCATCTTCCACCTCAGCAAGGCGGACGCGACCTTCCCGTTCATCCTGGCGACTCCGGCGATGTCGCTCGTCGCACCCAGTGAGTACCCCGCGGACAAGATCCGTGACGACGGGAAGGTCACCGGGTCCGGGCCGTACGTCCTGGAGTCGTACGAGCCCGGGAACAAGGCCGAGCTGACGAAGAACCCCGACTACAAGGGCTTCGCCAACCGCAAGAACACCGCCGTCACCATCCGCTACTTCAAGGACTCCGCCCCCATGGTGGATGCCCTGAAGAAGAAGGAGATCGACGCCACCTACCGCGGTCTGACCGCCGAGGAGGTCGTCGGCCTCGAGGACAACAAGAAGGACAACGCCGGTCTGCAGATCGTCGAGACCGTCGGCGCCGACATCCGCTTCCTGGTCTTCAACCCCAAGGACCCGGCCGCAGGCAAGCCCGCTGTCCGGCGGGCCATCGCGCAGCTGGTGAACCGTGACGCCCTGGTCGCCAAGGTCTACCAGGGAACCGCGGAGCCGCTGTACTCCATGGTCCCCAAGGGCATCGCCGGCCACACCACGAGCTTCTTCGACGCCTTCGGTGACGCGAACAAGACCAAGGCCAAGGAGATCCTCACCGAGGCGGGGATCAACGAGCCGGTCGAGATGACGTTCTGGTTCACCACGGACCGCTACGGCTCCTCCACCGCCCCCGAGTTCGCCGAGATCAAGCGCCAGCTCGAGGACTCGGGTCTGTTCAAGATCACTCTGAAGAGCGCGCCGTGGAAGACCTTCCAGGAGGGCTTCACCAAGGGCGAGTACCCGGTCTTCGGCCGTGGCTGGTTCCCCGACTTCCCGGACCCGGACAACTTCATCGCCCCGTTCGTCGGCAAGGACAGCGTCACCGGGACGCCCTACCTGACCGCGGAGATCGATCAGCAGCTGGCCTCGTCCCGCCAGGAGAGCGACCGCGGAGCCGTTGCCGCGCAGTTCAAGAAGGCCCAGGAGATCCTCGTCGAGGATGTCCGGCTGCTGCCGCTGTGGCAGGGCAAGCTGTACGTGGCGGCCGGTGAGGACATCGGCGGCGGCGAGCGCGCCCTGGACCCGCAGACGGTCATGCAGATGTGGGAGCTGTACCGCAAGGCCAGCTGGTAGGGCTCGGGGCGGCCGTTGTCAGTGGCCCCCGGTAGGTTCTGTGGTCAAGAACCGATTGTGTACCGGAGGTTGTGGACGTGACCGACACCGACCTGCTGCCCGAATCCTGGCGCGGCGTCCTCGACGAAGAGCTGCAGAAGCCGTACTTCAAGGAGCTCACGGAATTCGTCGAGGAGGAGCGGGCCAGGGGGCCGGTGTATCCGCCGCGCGAAGAGGTCTTCGCCGCCCTGGACGCCACCCCGTACGACCGGGTCAAGGTGCTCATCCTCGGCCAGGACCCGTACCACGGCGAGGGTCAGGGCCACGGGCTCTGCTTCTCGGTGCGGCCCGGCGTCAGGACGCCCCCTTCGCTGCGCAACATCTACAAGGAGATGAACGACGAGCTCGGCCTGCCGGTCCCGGACAACGGATACCTGATGCCGTGGGCCGAGCAGGGCGTCCTCCTGCTCAACGCGGTGCTGACGGTGCGCGGCGGCGAGGCCAATTCGCACAAGGCCAAGGGCTGGGAGAAGGTGACGGACGCGGTGATCCGCGCCGTCTCCGAGCGGCCCGACCCCGCGGTGTTCGTCCTCTGGGGCAACTACGCGCAGAAGAAGATCCCGCTGATCGACCAGGAGCGCCACGTGGTGGTGAAGGGCGCGCACCCCTCGCCGCTCTCCGCGAAGAAGTGGTTCGGCTCCCGCCCCTTCACCCAGATCAACGAGGCGATCGCCGCCCAGGGCCACGAGGCCATCGACTGGCGCATCCCGGACCTGGGGTGAGGGTCGACCCGGTCGGCAGTTCCGGTCCGCGCCTGAGCGGGTTTCCCGGCGGCTGCGGCTAGCGTTCGACCGACCGGAACGGGCTGGACGGGCTGACCAGGGAGACCGCGGTGGCGGAGCAGCAGGAGGCGTCGAAGGACGCCGTCATGACCAGGATCGGCCAGGCGATCATGCTGCTGCACGGAGGCGACAGGGAAGAGGCCCGCAATCGCTTCGGGGCCATCTGGTCGGAGATCGGCGAGGAGGGCGATGCCCTCCACCGCTGCACCCTCGCGCACTACATGGCCGACACCCAGGACGATCCCGGCGACGAGCTCGCGTGGGACCTCCGGGCGCTGACAGCCGCGGAAGGGCTGAGCGGCGAGCCGGTCGCGGAGCACCGGGACGCGACCGCGGTCCGGGCCTTCTTCCCCTCCCTGCACCTCAATCTCGCGGCGGACTACCTCAAGCTCCAGCGCCCCGAGTCCGCCCGGATCCATCTGGACCGGGCGTGGGACGCCGCCGGCGTGCTCGGGGACGACGGATACGGCGGGGGCGTCCGTGCCGCCATCGGACGCCTGGAGCAGAGGATGCGGGGCAGCGCCGCGGGGGAGTGAGGTGCGGGCCCGCCCATGATCCGGCGGGCCCGCCCCGTACGGGCCTTCGCGGCTCAGCGGCCGTATGTCTCGTCGCAGATGAGGGACTGCGGGCTGCCCGCCGGCCAGCGCCCGTACCCACGCCCGAGTCTGCAGACGTCGCTCCCGGTGACGACGGAGCCCGGCACGGCGGGGAGCGCCGCGCGCGGAACGGCGGCCACCCGGCGAGGTGTCCGCACGCTCGGGGTGCCGGCCGGTTCGTACTGCCGTGGGGCCCGTGGCGTCGTTCTCCGGGCCGGGGAGGGAGCTCCCGGGGGAACGGCCCGTACGGACGTCACGGGATCCGGCAGGGCCTCGAGGGAGTCCCGGACGGGCGGCTGCACGATCTGGGGTGCCACGTCCTGGACGGGTCTGCCGGCCCCGGAGCGTGGCGCGACGGTTCTCTTCGAGGGTTCCACCGACACGCAGCCGGAGACAGCTGTGACAGCAATCCCCACCAGCAGCGTTGCTGTGATTCTGATTCGATGCACCCGGGTAACTCTGCTCGGTCGTTCCGCCCGGTGACAGCCGGTGAGCAAGGATTGGCCCGCACGAGTGACCCGGTCAGCGACGTGCCCCGGAACCGGCGGCGGAGAGTCAGGAGCGTCAGGGGGGCGTGGGGCGATGGTCCGCGCCATCACTCCCCGGTCGCGCCGTCGATCCGCTCCCGCACGAGGTCCGCGTGACCGTTGTGCCGGGCGTACTCCTCGATCATGTGCGTGTAGATCCAGCGGAGGCTGAAGGGCTTGCCCCCGCGGCTCAGGCCGACCGAGAGGCCGTCGAGTTCGAACTTCGCCGCATTCAGCCGTGCCACCTCGATCTCCGCCAGCCAGGTCGCGTGCGCCTCGTCCCAGGTGTCCGCCTCGGTGAGGTGGAACTCCCCGTCCGGGTCCTCGTCGCTGCCGTAGATCGGCGGCACGTCCTCGCCGACCAGCACCTCGCGGAACCAGCCGCGCTCGACCTCCGCCAGATGCCGCACCAGTCCGAGCAGCGTGAACTCCGAAGGAGGCACGGACGCCTCCCGCAACTGGGCGTCGGTGAGGCCCGCGCACTTCATGACGAGCGTCTCGCGGTGGTAGTCCAGCCATCCCTCGAGCATCTGGCGCTCGGCGGCGTCGAAGGCGGGTTCGGTACGTTCGTCTGTCGTCATGCCGGCCATCCTCGCTCAATGATCATGAGCATGGCCAGTGGTTACCGGTGGTCGGCGGCCTGGACACCGAGCATCCCGCGCAACAGCTCGGCGCAGCCGGTGCGCAGTTCGTCCTCGGTCGGCACGGAGCGGTGGTACGAGCCCGCGGCGCAGGCGAACATCATCCCTTCCGCCCAGGCCACGAGCGACAGCGCGTGGCGCTCCGGTTCGGCGGATCCGGCCGCGGTCATCAGGGCGACGAGGGGCTCGCGGAACTGCCGGCCCGCGGCATCGAAGAACGCCCGCAGTTCGGGGCGCCTGGTGGCCTCCAGGGCGAGTTCGTAGCGGCATACCAGAAGTTCCGGATGGCCGGTCAGATAGCGGTGCAGTGCGCGTGCCAGTCCGGCGGCAGCGGAGCCGGGGGCGCCGTCCGCCGGAAGCTCTCCGGGGGCGAGCACCTGCGCCTCGCGTTCGGCGAGCCGGCGCACGGCGGCTTCCAGCAGCGCCTGGCGGGTGCGTGCGTGGTTCGACGTCGACCCCTGGGGGAGTCCGGCCCGCTCGTCCACCGCGCGATGGGTGAGGCCCCGCATCCCGCGCTCCGCGAGCAGCGTGAGCGCGGTGTCGGCGATCAGGCCTGCGCGGGAGGTGCCGGTTGTCCCGGTGGTGCGTGTGGGCATGGGGCCAATCTACCGCCGTCACTACGGCTGTAGTACGGTGGATCTCGCAACTACAGGTGTAGTTCCGAGGAGGGCTCAGTCATGACGACACCCCACGCGGTGATCATCGGCAGCGGAATCGGCGGACTCACCGCCGCCACGGCGCTGCACCGGGGCGGCTGGCATGTCACCGTCCTGGAGCGCGCGCCCTCGGTGGAGCCGGTCGGTGCCGGCATCAGCCTCTCTCCCAATGCCCAGCGCGCACTGGACGTCATCGGCCTCGGCGACACGATCAGGTCCCTCGCCGCCTGGCAGGGCGACGGCGGGATGCGCAATCCGGCCGGCCGCTGGCTCGCCCGTACGAACAGCGCGGCAGCGGCGGAGAGGTTCGGCGGCCCCCTGGTCCTGCTGCACCGCTCCGTCCTGATCGACCTGCTCCGCGCCGGAATTCCCGACACCGCCCTGCACACCGGTACACCGGCACAGCTCGTCGGCGCCGGCAGCGCGGGCGGCCGCCGGGCCGTCGTGAGGACACCCTCCGGGGACATCGAGGCCGACCTCGTCATCGGGGCCGACGGCATCGGCTCGTCCGTACGCTCCGCGCTCTTCCCGCGTCACCCTGGTCCCACCTACAGCGGTTTCACCACCTGGCGTGTCATCGCCCCTGCGCCCGGCAGCCCGATCGGCTCGCAGGAGACCTGGGGCCGAGGCGCCCTGTGGGGCAGTCATCCGCTGAAGGACGGCCGGATCTACGCCTACGCGGCGGCCACCGCGCCGGCCGGAGCGGTCGCACCCGACGACGAGAAGGCGGAACTGCTGCGCAGGTTCGGCGACTGGCACGCCCCGGTTCCCGGAATCATCGACGCAGTCACGCCCGATGAGGTCCTGCGTCACGACGTGTACCACCTGACCGACCCGCTGCCCTCCTTCCACCAGGGGCGCACGGTGCTCGTGGGTGACGCCGCACACGCCATGGCGCCCACGCTCGGCCAGGGCGGCAACCAGGCCATCGAGGACGCCATCGTGCTCGCCCACCACCTCACACCGGACGGCGACCTGGGGGAGGGGACGGCCGCCTACAGCGCGGCCAGGCAGCCCCGTACGACGGCGATCGTCCGCAAGGCCGCACAGGTCTCCCGGCTGATGCAGCTGTCCAGCGGGCCTGCCGCCGCACTCCGGAACGGGCTGATGTCCACCGTCTCCCGCCTCGGCCCGGGGCTCGTCCTGCGGACCTTCGACGGGATCGCCGACTGGCAGCCGCCGCAGCGCACGTATGCTGCCGGAACCAAGGACGGGCACAGGACGCGGCCGTGACACGGGCGTGCGAGAACCACAGGGAGACACTGGTGAAAATCGGCTGCATCGGGCTCGGCGACATCGCGCAGAAGGCATATCTGCCGGTTCTGACCGCACTGCCCGGGGTCGAGCTGCACCTGCAGACCCGTACACCGGCCACCCTGGCGGCCGTCGCGGAAACCCATCGGATCCCCGAGCGACAGCTCCACGCGGACCTCGACTCGCTCCTGGCCCAGGGACTGGACGCCGCCTTCGTGCACGCGCCGACCCCCGTGCACCCGGAGATCACCGGCCGGCTGCTCGAAGCGGGTGTGCCCACCTACGTCGACAAGCCGCTCGCCCATGAACTCGCCGACTCCGAACGGCTGGTGGCCCTGGCCGAGGAGCGGGGCGTGAGCCTCGCCGTCGGGTTCAACCGCCGTCTCGCCCCGTCCTACGCGCAGTGCATCGAGCACCCGCGCGAGCTGATTCTGATGCAGAAGAACCGGGTCGGGCTGCCCGAGGACCCCCGCAGCATGGTGCTCGACGACTTCATCCACGTCGTCGACACGCTGCGCTTCCTGGTGCCCGGCCCGGTCACCGCTACCGTCGTGCGGGCACGGATCGTCGACGGTCTCATGCACCATGTGGTTCTTCAGCTGTCGGGAGACGGCTTCACCGCCATCGGCATGATGAACCGGCTCAACGGATCGACCGAGGAGATCCTCGAGGTCTCCGGCCAGGACTCCAAGCGCCAGGTCCTCAACCTCGCCGACGTCGTCGACCACAAGGGCCAGCCCACCGTCCGGCGGCGCGGTGACTGGGTACCCGTCGCACGCCAGCGCGGCATCGAGCAGAGCGTGCTGTCCTTCCTGGACGGGATCAGGGCCGGGAAGGTGCTCAGCGCCCAGGACGCCCTGGAGACTCACCGTCTGTGTGAGCGCGTGGTCCGGGACGCGTGGGAGCAGGCGTCCTGAGGGACCGCACACCCGTCACCGCGAAGAAGGCGGCCAGCACCGCCAACGCCGCGTACACCGGCCACGCGCCGAGCCGCACATAGAGCGTCGTGCCCCGGGCGAGCGGTACGTCGAACACGGCAGCCTCACTCGCGTCCGTACCGATCCACCCTCCCACCCGTTCGCCCTGCGGGCCGTACACGGCGCTGACGCCCGTCAGGGTGGCATGCACCATCGGGCGCCCGCTCTCGGCCGCGCGCAGCGCCCCGAGCGACGCATGCTGCTCCGGCGCCCAGCTGTGCTGGAACGTCGAGGTGGACGACTGGGCGATCAGTACCTGTGCGCCGTCCTTGGCGAGCCGTCTGCTCATGTCGGGAAACGCCGACTCGAAGCACACCAGCGGCCCGAGCCGCAGCCCGTCCTCACCCGGCAGGCGCATCACCACCGGACGGCTGCCGCGCAGCCGGTCCTCACCTGCCGCCTTGCCCACCGAGGTCGCCCAGCCCAGCACCGCACGGGCCGGGACGTACTCACCGAACGGCACCAGGCGCATCTTGTCGTAGCGGTCCCCGGTCGGCCCGTCCGGACCCACCAGTACGGCCGACTTGAAGATCCCGGCGCGGTCCGGGCCGTCCGTCCGCCTGGCGTCCATGTTCACCAGCACGTCGGCCCCGACCAGCCGCGACAGCGCCGCGATCCGGGCCGCCGTCCCAGGGCTGCGCGAAAGATCGACACCCACACTGCTCTCGCCCCACACCACCAGGTCGACATCCCGGCCGGCGAGGCCACGGGTCAGCTCCTCGCTGCGCGCGAACCGGCGCTCGACGCTGCCCGGGCCGTCGACGACACCCGGCTGCACGACGGCGATCCGGGCCGTTCCGGTGGTCTCCGGCCGCGGTGCCCATACCCACAGCGCGCCGACGAACAGCGTGCACACCACCAGGGAGGCTGCCGCGGCAGTGCGGGCCCCAGGCACGGCGAGCAGCAGAGCGACCGCCGTGTTCACCGCCAGGACGAGCAGACTGACCAGCCACACACCGCCCACCGACGCGGTCCGCAGAGCGGGAGCGAACTCCCACTGGCTGGCGCCCAGCAGCCCCCAGGGGCCGCCGAGCCCCTCCCAGGAGCGGACGAGCTCGATCATCAGCCAGCCGGACGGCACCACGGCGACGGCCGCGACCGAGCGGAGTACGGACGGCGATCCGCCGGTCAGCCTGGCCACCAGCAGGCCCCAAGGGGCCCACAACAGGCCGAGCAGCGCCGCGAGAACCACGATGAACACGTGCAGGCTCGGAACGAGCCAGTGATGCACGGCAAGCATGAAGCCCATGCCGCCGAGCCATCCGTCGAGGGCGGCCCGCCGCCCGGTGTCCGCCGACCGGATCAGGAGCAGCCAGGGGACCAGTGCGACATAGGCGAACCACCAGAGCGACGGCTCGGGAAACGCCAGGGCGGGCAGTGCGCCCGCGAGCAGGGCAGCGGCGGCGCGCCACCCGGGTGAGCGCAGCAGGCGTACGCCGGGCCGGAACCCGGTGGCCGGGCCGTCCGAAACCCGGTCTGCAGGAACCCGCCCGCCCCGCAACGGCATGCCGTGTCCTCCTTGCCGGTCCGCCCACGTGATCCCAGTGTGGGGCAGAAGATCGGCAGCGCACAGTGGGCGTGCCGTCCGGCACGGCCCCGCGGGCCCCGGGATCAGGCGGTGACGCCGGCGCCGGGCGCGGATTCAGCCCGTGACGCCGGCGCCGGGCGCGGGGCTCAGCCGGTGGCGGCCCCGGGCGCGCACCGCCACAACTCGCGGGCCTCGACGGTACGGATCCGCCAGCCCGGCTCCGTACGCAGCAGGTCGAAGGCATACCTGCCGCCGGAGACGAAGGCCGGCACCGTCCCGTGTTCCCCGGCTTCGGCTGCCGGGCCCATCGGATTCAGATAGTCCGCCCGCACCCGTGCCTGGTCACCGGGGTAGCCGCCAAGATCCTGGAGATCGAGCCGCCGGTTGACGATCAGGTGCTGCCGGACGGGAGAGGCGCGCAGGGTCCGGGCGAGCCACTGCGCGGTCTCCGGTGCCGTGCCCTCGGCCCCTCCCGCACCGCGGTAGTCGGCACGGCCGTCCTCGGTGAACAAGGCGATGTAGTCGTCCCAGGTGCCGTCGTCCACCGCGACCGCGTAGTCAGTGATCACTGCATCGATGGAGAGCCGGTCCATCACCGTCGCGAGAGCCACGCGCTGTGTCATCGCGCAAGTCTCCGCCAGCGGGAGCGGCAGGCCAAGGGTCCGGCACCGGCCGTGGCCGGACCGTGCCCCGGCGGGAGACGATTTTGAGCACGAGCTCGTCCCCGACCGCGTACACCGGCTGAGAGCCTTCCGGGAAGCGGGCGAGGGGGGCTCCGGCGAGCCCGAGGCGCGCACAGAGGTCCTCCGCGCCGGGACGCATCACGGCCTCGTCCGGAACGACCGCGTCCCACTCCTCGTCCGTATCCACCTCAGGCAGCATGCGCTGCACCGTATGGAGGGCGGGAGCAGAGGGCAACGCGGTTTCCCGGCGGCCGGTCGGCACGGCGGAGTGCCCCGGGGCGCGGCCGACCGTAGCGTGGACGGAAAGTCTCCGAGCGGACGGACAGGTACCCGCGATGGCCGGTGAGGTCTCCTTCTTCGAACTGGGTGCGGGCGACCCCGAGCAGGCGCGGACGTTCTACGGCGGGCTGTTCGGCTGGACCTTCGACCCCGGCCCGGCCGACGGCGGCGGGTTCGCGATCGGCACGCCCAATGTCCCCGGCGGGTTGCACGGCGGGGACGCGGGCGCGAGCCCGTACCTGTTCTTCGCCGTCGACGACATGGCGTCCGCGGTGACACGCGTCCGCGAACTCGGCGGCCGGGTCGATGACATCGACCTGGGAATTGACGAGGTGTCGGTCGCCCGCTTCGGCCGCTTCCAGCTCTGCCACGACGACCAGGGTTCCCCCTTCGGGCTGCACCAGCCGCCGGAGCGAAGCTCCTGACGCGCGCACCTACCGTCAGGCCGCCTCGACGCCGCCCTGCACCGAGGCCCCCCACTCGACCAGCAGCCGTTCGTACTCCCGGCGGGACTCCGGGGACACCAGGCCGCCGTCGACGAGCGCGCGGATCTCCGCGTTCAGCTCGGTGAGTGAGCGGACAGGCGTCGGCTCGGAGGGCGGGGTGGGCATGCGCAGATTGTACGGGCGACCGGGGTGTCACGGCGGCGACGGGTCACTGGTCGCCGCTGACCTGGGCGTTGTGGTGTCGCCGGCTCCTGCCGTCGCCCGCGGGCCGGCGTCGGCCGCGGTGCCGCCCCGAAATCGACGTGCGATGCGGCTCGGGGGAGTGTCACAGTCCCTGTCGTGACCTTGATGGACGTACTTGTCGACTTCTCCCGCACCGGCCGGATCGGGCCCCTGAGCTGCGGAATGTCCCTGGACGAGGCGGAAGGCCTTCTCGGCCCCGGGCGCCCGCACCCCGCCCACATCCTGCTGGGACCCGATACCGACGGCTACCCGTACTCCTGGCACGGGCTGCAGCTGGTCATCACCCAGCGGGCCGTGAGCGGCCTGTGGCTCAACATCCGGCCCGGTTCGACCGCCAAGCTTCCTCCGCTGGTCCTGCCCGATTCCGAGTCCTACGGGACCACCGTCCTCCGCGAGGACCTGACCGCCGCCCTCGACGGCGCCGGCTGCCGGCATGCGGTCAACAGCACTCTCACCTTCGGCCGCCAGTCAAGCCTCCTCACCCGCCCCGCCGAGGTCTGCGCGGTCTTCAGCCTGCCGGGACGGGACATCGACGTGCCGCACCGTGATCGGCACTACCTCGACGTGATGCACAAGCACGCCGATTGACGCAGAGGCGGCATCGACGCAAAACCGCCCACGGCCGGACTAGGCGAGTCAGATGGCGACCCGAACGCGACCGAAATCCATCAACATAGGGAAATTGGCGGACACATCGGCAGGCGGCACGGATGATGAATCGGATGAGAGCCACAGTCGGTACCGTCCTCGTCGCCCTCGCCGCCACCCTCGCTCTGAGCGGTTGCGCCGACGGCGACGGCAACAGCAGGAACGGCGGAAGCAGCACGGGCATCGACGGGGTCCAAGGCGGGAGCAAAGCCGCTGCGGTCGCCTACAAGATCACCGAACGGGAAGAGGCGGGCGCCGTCAGGAACGTCCTCGTCCAGGTCGACAGCGATGACCAGCTCCGTGCCGTCTTCGATGCCGTGAAGGCCGAACTCACCGAAGAGGCCGTCTACGTCGTCGGCATCGAATGCACGACCGGCGGGGACGAGTACGACCGGCGCCTCGCCAACGGGCGCTACGTCGTAGGGGCAGCTGGAGCAGCAGAGGCGGGACTCCCGGCAGGCACCACCGAGTACCAGGCCGCAGGCGGCACGTGCCCGGCCTGACGCCCCACCGCACGGCAAAGCCCCGGGCCTGCTGGTCCGGGGCGCCGTCATCGTCCGGGACTGTTGCCGTCCAAGTCCTCCACCCGCGCTTCCCCGGGGAACGAGCGGTACTCGCTGTCCGCGGAGCCGACGCCATGGACTTCGGTAGGCGGCAGCGCTTAAGTCCTCCACATCGACAAACGGGCCCGTCACCCAGGACTCCCGCAGCATCCACACCCGGGAACCGCGGGCCGTCATCGTCGGCACCCGCAACCAACTGCCCAACTGATCGGGCAGACCGGCACCAACCGGGCTCCATACCCGGTACATTCACGATTCCCCCACGGATCACCCGCACCGCGACCATAAGGGGAACCAGTGAGTCAGCAGTACCCGCAGCAGCCTTACGGTCAGCAGTACCCCGGCCAGACCTACGTCGGTGGGCCCGGCTACCCTCCGCCGCCGAAGAAGAAGATGGGCGCCGGAGTGATCGTTGCCATCGTCTTCGGGAGCATTTTCGGAGTCCTCGTGCTCCTCGTCATCCTTGGGGCGATCGTCGGCGACGACACGGCGAACACTGGTAAGACTGTGACCGCCGAAAGCTCCAAGCCCGCAGCCAAGAAGACTGCTGCCGCCGCCGAAGTTGACGACAAGCCCGCCGCAAAGCCCACCGAGAAGCCGACGCCGGCGGCGAAGCCCAAGCCCAAGCCGAAGGAGTATCCGGACGGCGACTACGTCGTCGGCGAGGACATTCCAGTAGGCACGTACACATCGGCTGGAGCGGAGAAAGGCATCTTCGAGGTATGCATGATCTCGACCGAGCCGACCAGCGACTCGGAGTTCCCGCAGCTCAAGTCAGCGAACGCCGACGAGCGGATCATCATCACCCTGAAGAAGGCCGACGGCGTTGTCAGCATCAGCGGCTGCGAACCCCTCAAGCCCCGCAAGTAGTCACCGGACGAGCAACGAGCCCGCCGACCACCTTCGATATACCAAGGGAAGAAAGGGACGAGGAGCCGATGAAACCGCGACTCACACATGAGGAACACGCTGCGGTGGGACTGCGCCTTGCGGCAATTCGCGACGAACTCACGCACCTGTCGGTCCAACTCGGCAACGCTTACCCGCAGCAGGGGCCCGAAGCTGTCCCTGCGAAGAAGCTGGACGTTGCTCGGCGAGCTCTCGATGAGGCCCGAAGCACCCTGGAGAATGCTCTCTTCAAGGAGCACCCGGATACGGCAGAGACGACGGTCTACTATCCGCCCACTGGGAATCGGTAGGCCTGAGACAACCGGCCACTCACCGCACGGCAAAGCCCCGGGCCTGCTGGTCCGGGGCTTCTGTACGTTCAACACGAGCAGTCCACCGGTCACCCGAGCGGCCCGTCGGCAGCAACGTTCCCGGAGGATGTCGACTACCGCGTGCAGAGCGGTGCTTGCCGCGTCGGCCGCCGCGAACTCGTAGTGGCGGTCTCCGGTCCTTCGTCGCGCGAAATTGACGAGCAGTCCCGCGGCCGGCGGTGGAAGATGTCCGTCGGCCGGCGCAAACGGGAGCACCCCGGAGTGGAGCAGATCAATGCCCGCATGCTCGCCCGGCGCAGCGCCCGGATGAAGAGGACCTGACCGCCCCCGAGGAGTCCCACATGAGCGACAGCATCGATCTTCCCGCCCTGAACTCGGCAACCAAGTACCCGTCCATCCCGACCTATCACGTACTCGGTGAGCGTGGCGCTCTTACCGAGGACGCCACCCCGTTCGTCGGCGATGTGGTGCTCACCGAGAAGGTCGACGGGACGAACGCCCGCATCATCCAGCTTCCGGGCGGGGACTGGTTCATCGGCAGCCGCGAGGAGCTTCTTGCCTCCCGGGGCGACCGGGTCACCAACCCGGCCCTGGGGATCGTGGGGGCGCTGCGCACCGTAGCCGAAGGTCTCTCCGCGAGGGACGGCATCAACGTCTTCTACCTGGAGGTGTACGGGGCGAAGGTGGGTGCTGCGGCGAAGCAGTACACCGGGACCGGGAAGGTCGGGTACCGGTTGTTCGACGTGGCGACGGTGCCGCTGGAGGTTTTGGGCCGGCCGGTCGAGCACATATCCGCATGGCGCGAGGGGGGCGGGCAGTCGTTCCTCGCCGAGGATGCCCTGACCGTCGCCGCCCACAGGGAAGGCATCGCGCTCACCCCCCGCCTCGACGTCATCGCGCCGGGAGGTCTGCCGACCAGTGTCGACGGGATGAGCGCCTGGCTCAACGCCAGTTGGCTGCAGACCCAGGTGGCGCTGGACGGCCGGGCGACGGGCCGTGCGGAGGGTGTGGTGCTCCGTACCGCCGACCGTTCGGTGATCGCGAAGGCGCGGTTCGAGGACTACGCGCGGACCCTCAAGCGCCGTACCCAGACGGGCCGCACCCGCTGACCGTCATGCCCCGCAAGGGGCGATGTTCTGCGTGCCCCGGGTCCCTGAACCGCCGCCCATGGCATCGACGCCGTGACCACGGTCTGCCGATGACCAGCACGCGACCGGGTCCGCCCTGAACCCCAGGGCGGACCCGGAGGGCGCCCGCACGGGGCCCTGCTCAGCCCGCAGACTCACCGGCGTGAGGACTCAGGACACCCGCGCCGATCAGGATGAACAGGAGGATGCCCAGAAGCACGCGGTAGATGACGAACGGCATGAAGCTCTTGGTCGTGATGAACTTCATGAACCATGCGATGACCGCGTAGCCGACCGCGAACGCGATGATCGTCGCGAAGATCGTCGGTCCCCAGGAGACATGCCCCTCGCCCGCGTCCTTCAGCTCGAACGCGCCCGAGGCCAGCACCGCGGGAATCGCGAGAAGGAAGGAGTAGCGGGCCGCTGCCTCACGGGTGTAGCCCATGAGCAGACCACCGCTGATCGTGGCGCCCGAGCGGGAGACGCCCGGGATCAGGGCCATCGCCTGGCAGAAGCCGAAGATCAGGCCGTCCCTGACCCCCAGTTCCTTCAGCGACTTGCGTTCCTTGATCGCCCGGTGCTTGCCGCCGGTCTCGTCACGGGCCGCGAGGCGGTCCGCGATGCCGAGGACGATGCCCATGACGATCAGCGTCGTCGCGATCAGACGGAGGTCACGGAAAGGACCCTCGATCTGGTCCTTGAAGGTCACGCCGAGCACGCCGATGGGAATCGAACCGATGATCACCAGCCAGCCCATCTGGGCATCGTGGTCGCCGCGCATCGAGGAGTTGGTCAGTGACCGGAACCATGCCGAGATGATCCGGGCGATGTCCTTGCGGAAGTAGATGAGGACCGCAGCCTCGGTGCCGATCTGCGTGATGGCGGTGAACGCCGCACCCGGGTCGTGCCAGCCGGCGAACGCGGCGGTCAGCCGCAGGTGTGCGCTGGAGGAGATCGGCAGGAACTCGGTCAGTCCCTGAACGAGGCCCAGGACGAATGATTCGAACCAGCTCATGGGGCTTTGGCCATCCCGGAGGTGATCATGCAACGTCCGACGGAGACTCAGGCCGTCGACAGCGTGCGGAAGCGGTCAAAAAGGAAAAAGAGGGCAGGATGTAACGCCCCGGAGATCGTCTTTCGGTCGCGCGCAGCGTATCGCCTGTACGTGAACGGACTCCCGGCTGCCCCCGCTACGCCGCCCGCGCACCGTTCAGGAACCGCCCAGCCGGTGACGCTTGCGCCAGGCGAGCAGGGCCGCACCCGCCCCCGACAGCACGATGAAGCCCATGGCCGCCAGGAAGGCGGGAGAGGTCGGCGAGGAGGCCTCGCTGCCCGCGATGACGTACGCCGCCGTGTTGGGGATCGAGCCGAGCCCGGTGGCCAGCAGGAACGGCGGGTACCCCATCCGGGAGGTCGCCGCACAGTAGTTGGCGGCGGCGAACGGCACCCCGGGGAAGAGCCGCAGCGCCAGCATGGAGCGGAAACCGTGCCGGCTCAGCAGCCCGTCCGCGGCCTTCATCCACCGTCCGCGCAGGAGCGTCCGGAGGGCGTCCTGCCCCAGTACCCGACCGAGCATGAACGAGACGCCCGCGCCGAGCACGGTGCCTGCCAGAGCCGCCGCCAGGCCGGTCTGCGCACCGAAGAGCGCGCCGGCGGCGAGATTGAGGAGAGGACGCGGTACGAACGCCACCGTGCACACGCCGTACGCGACGCCGAACAGCATGGCCGCGGCCGAACCGGTCAACTGGGGTGGCCAGCCGGAGGCGAGCAGCCGCTGTGGTTCGAACAGCAGCATCGACGTGGCGGCAGCCAGCAGCACCGCCACGAGCAGGGAGAACCGGGACCAGGGTGAGAGCAGCACCCTCGTACAACGCACTGCGAGACCGCCGGCGGGCCGGGCGGCGGGGACGGGGTCGAACATTTGGGGAGACTAACCGAAACAGACGTGTGATCGCCGTAATGTGCAGCCCATGAGGCCCGCAGCGCACGCCGCGCCCACCGTGCCGGACAGTGAGCTCGCCGACACCGTGCTCGAGCGGCTCACGGCTGTCTACCCCCGGGCCGCCGACCCGGAACGGGCGGTGTCGGCAGCCGCGTACATGAAGAACATCGCCCCGTTCCTCGGCATCGCCACCCCGCAGCGGCGGGCGCTCTCACGGACCGTGCTGGCCGGTACGGGGCGGCCGGACGAGGCGGACTGTACGGCGATCGCCCTGCGCTGCTGGGAGTTGCCGGAGCGCGAGTACCAGTACTTCGCCGTCGACCACCTGCGCCGTCATGTGGCGCGCTGCTCCTCCGGGTTCCTCCCGGTCCTGCGCCATCTCGTCTCCACCAGGGCCTGGTGGGACACCGTCGACCTGCTCGCCGCCCATGTCGCCGGCCCGCTCGTGACCGCCGATCCGGTGCTCGCGACGGCGATGGACCGGTGGATCGAGGACGACGACATCTGGATCGCCCGCACGGCCCTGCTGCACCAACTGCGGTACAAGGAGCTGACCGACACCGGGCGGCTGTTCGGCTACTGCCTGGTGCGGGCCGACCACCCGGACTTCTTCATCCGCAAGGCGATCGGCTGGTGTCTGCGCGAGTACGCGAAGACCGACCCGGCTGCCGTGCGCGACTTCGTCGAGGGTGCCCGGGACAGGCTGTCACCGCTGTCCGTCCGCGAGGCGCTCAAGAACATGTGAGCACCGCCGCCGGCTGAACTCCCGTGTGCGGCAGGCCCGTCCGGCCCGGCCGAAAACCATTCGACGACGCCGCGCCGCTCCGCCATGATCAGGGGCATGTTCCGGTACGCCTTCCTCGCAGCGCAGTCCGCAGTCGCGGACACGCCGAAGGCTGCCGTGAACACCGCGGTCGCAACCGCAGCAGCAGTCGAAGCAGCGTTCCTCGCTGCAGCAGCGCCCATCGGCGGCGCCCGAAGCTGACCCTCCCCCGACAGTCCGGCGGACCCCGTAAGGGGAGGGTCGGCGGGGCCCTGGGGTCTTCTTTTCTCAGCTTCGAATTCCAAGGAATGAGCCATGCCCAAGACGGCATACGTGCGCACCAAGCCGCACCTGAACATCGGCACCATGGGCCACGTCGACCACGGCAAGACCACCCTGACCGCCGCCATCACCAAGGTGCTGAGCGACCGGGGGACCGGCACCTTCGTGCCGTTCGACCGGATCGACCGGGCGCCCGAGGAGGCGCAGCGCGGCATCACCATCAACATCTCGCACGTCGAGTACGAGACCGACACCCGGCACTACGCGCACGTCGACATGCCCGGCCACGCCGACTACATCAAGAACATGGTCACCGGAGCGGCTCAGCTCGACGGGGCGATCCTCGTCGTCTCCGCGCTCGACGGGATCATGCCGCAGACCGCGGAGCACGTCCTGCTGGCCCGTCAGGTCGGCGTCGACCACATCGTCGTCGCCCTCAACAAGGCCGACGCGGGTGACCCCGAGCTGACCGACCTGGTCGAGCTGGAGGTCCGTGAGCTGCTCTCCGCGCACGGCTACGGCGGCGACACCGTGCCCGTCGTACGGGTGTCGGGCCTCAAGGCCCTGGAGGGGGACCCGCGGTGGACGGCGTCCATCGAGGGGCTGCTCGACGCGATCGACACGTACGTGCCGATGCCGGTGCGCTACATCGACGCGCCGTTCCTGCTGTCCGTGGAGAACGTGCTCACCATCACGGGCCGCGGCACCGTCGTCACCGGTGCCGTGGAGCGCGGCACGGTGCGCGTGGGGGACAGGGTGTCGGTGCTCGGCGCGGACATCGAGACGGTCGTGACCGGCCTGGAGACCTTCGGCAAGCCGATGGAGTCCGCGGAGGCCGGGGACAACGTCGCGTTGCTGCTGCGCGGAGTGGAGCGCGACCGCGTCCGCCGCGGCCATGTGGTGGCGGCCCCCGGGAGCGTCAGTCCGAGCCGGCGCTTCACCGCGCAGGTGTACGTCCTGTCGGCCCGGGAAGGAGGCCGCACCACTGCGGTCACCACCGGCTACCGGCCGCAGTTCTACATCCGTACGGCGGACGTGGTCGGCGACGTCGACCTCGGCGAAACGGCCGTGGCACGGCCCGGCGACACGGTCACCATGACCATCGAGCTCGGCCGTGACATCCCGCTGGAGTCCGGTCTCGGCTTCGCGATCCGCGAGGGCGGCAGGACCGTCGGCGCCGGTACGGTCACCGGCCTGCTCTGAGGCCGGGGAACCCGCCTCCCGCTCTCCGCGGGGGGCGGGTTCCGCATGTCCGGCACCCCCGGGAAGGTCCGTCACGCCCGGGAGTCAGGGAACAATGGGGGCGTGAACGAGCCGATACCCGTCATCCGCGCCGCCGACTTCGGCACCGCCCGGCTGCTGCCCGATGTGGACCGGGACCGGGCGTGGCTGCTCACGGTCGACGGCGCCCCGCAGTCGTACGTCGACCTCGACGATCCGGAGTACCTCGAGTTCGAGTACGTGCAGCGGCTCGCCCACGTCGTGGACCTCGCGGGCGAGCCCGGCGCGCCGCTGGACGCCGTGCACCTCGGCGGCGGCGCGCTCACACTGCCCCGCTACGTCGCGGCGACCCGCCCCGGCTCCCGGCAGGACGTGGCCGAGGCCGACCGGGGACTGATCGAGCTGGTCCGTGAGCACCTCCCGCTGCCCGCAGCGGCCGGGATCACCGTGCACGGCACCGATGCCCGGGGCTGGCTCGAGCAGGCACCGGAGGATTCCGCGGACCTGCTGATCGCCGACGTCTTCGGCGGCGCACGGGTACCGGCGCACCTCACGTCCGTCGAGTACGCACGGGCCGCCGGGCGGGTCCTGCGGGCGGGAGGAATCTACGCGGCCAACCTGGCGGACAGCGCGCCCTTCGGCTTCCTGCGCCCGCAGCTCGCCAACTTCGCCGAGGTCTTCGACGAGCTCGCGCTGATCGCCGAGCCGGCCGTACTGCGCGGCAGGCGCTTCGGCAACGTCGTGCTCGTCGCCTCGCGGAGCCCTCTCGGCATCGCACCGCTGACGAGGCTGTGCGCCGCGGACGCGTTCCCCGCCCGGGTCGCGTACGGGACGGCGCTCACCAGGCTCGTGGACGGCGCCGAGCCCGTACGGGACGCCGACGCGGTCGCCTCACCCGAGCCCCCCGACGGAGCCTTCAGCATCGGCTGACACCCGGCGCTCCTGCGCGGGCGGCACCGGCGTCGCGCCACCGGCCGCCTTCACCGTGCCGCGCCGGGTCAGGTTCCGTACGTCCGGGACGAGCAGCACCCCCGCCGTCACCACCACGATCAGCGCGGCGCAGCCCCACAGGGCCTCGCTGCGGCCCACCAGCGTCTCCACCGGACCGGCCGCCGCGGTGGCCACCGGCACCATCGCGACGGAGCCGAACCAGTCGTACGCCGAGACCCGGGACAGCTTCTCCTCCGGGATCTCCTGATGAAGAGCCGTCATCCAGGAGACGCCGAACACCTCGATGGCGACCCCGGTCACGAACATCACCCCGCAGAGACCGGCCACCGGCAGCGGCACGGCGAGGCCGGCCGAGGGAAGCGCCAGCGGGAACACACAGAGCGTCCCGGCGAGCAGCAGCCGTCTGGGCTTCCAGCGCATCATCAGCAGCGCCCCGCCCAGCGTGCCGACGCCGAACGCGGCGAGCGCGAACCCCCATGGGCGCGCCCCGCCGAGTTCGTCCCGGGCCACGAGGGGTCCGTACACCGCCTCGGCGGCGCCGACCACGGCCACGACCACGGAGAACTGCAGCACGATGGCCCAGAGCCAGGGGCGGCTCGCGACCTCCCGCCAGCCGTCGCGCAGATCGGCGAGCAGCCCACCGCCCGGAGCGCGCTTCGGAATGTGGCTCACGTCGAGGAAGGCCCGCAGCGCGCCGGCGACGGCGAACGCCGCCGCGTCGGCCGCCAGCACCCAGCCCGGGTCCATGGCGGCGATCATGGCGCCGCCGAGCGCCGCGCCGCCGATGGCCGCACCGTGCATGGACATCCGGAAGAGGGCGAAGGCGCGGCTCGCCTGTTCGCCGCTGACGCTGGACATCAGCATGCCCTCGGCGGCGGGACTGAAGAACGCCTGCCCGGTACCGCACAGCGCGGTCAGGAGCATCATGTGCCACAGCTGGGCCCCGCCGGTCAGGACCAGCCAGGCGAACACCGCCTGGGAGACGCAGTTGAGCGCGTTCGCCGCGACCATCACCCGGTGGCGCGGCAGCCGGTCCGCGATCGCGCCGCCGATCAGCAGGAAGAGCACCAGTGGCGCGGTACGCGCGGCGGCGACCAGGCCCACGTCGCCGCCGTCGCCGCCGGACTCCAGAACGGCGAATGCCGCCGCGATCAGCGCGCCGTGGGTACCCAGGCTCGTGATGATCGCGGCGGCTGTCAGCAGGCCGAAGTTGCGGCCGGTCCGCAGGGAGCGGAGCGAGGGGGGCGGAGATGCGGCGGCGGAAGTCACCAGGGGACTATCCCCGCCGCGGCCCCCCGGTGCCAAATGGGCCGGCCGTTCCGAGGACGCGGAGGGTCAGGACGTGCTCTCCGCGAGCCGGACGGTGCTGAGGATCTTCTGGATGGTGGCGTCCGGGAGTTCGTCGTCCACGCCCGCGTTGGCGTAGAGGATCCAGGACGAGTACTCGGCCTTGGCGTTCTTGAAGGTGAAGGCGATCGACTTGCCGTCGGTGTCGCACTTGTCCTTGTTGGCCAGCCCTGTCGCGGTGGCGGTCACCACGCTGCCGGAGAGGCCGGACTTGGTCGTGTACGGCTTGGGCTTGCCGATCTTGACCTTCTCCTTCGGGTCCTCCTGGGCATAGGCGGCCCACACCCAGTTGGCGGCCTCGTTCGTGGCGGCCTCGTCGGTGCTCTTGGCGCCCTGGCCGCCCTTGGTGCCGACGCCGGCCAGACCGGTGTCCTCCTTGGTGCCGTCCTTGTCGGCGTCGTCGATGCACCACTTGCTCTTGTAGTAGGCCGGCGCGGAGAAGCCGACGGCGGGCGGGCCCTCGGGCTTCTTGACGTCCTCGAAGCCGGAGAACACGCCGGCGCCCGAGACCTCCCAGTCGCCGGGCACGTCGAACTGCGTGCCCCACTTGGGGTTCGTGACGACCTTCCAGCCGGGGATCGTCGGCGCGGCGTCCTCACCGCCCCGCGGATTGGCCGTGGGGGAGGAGGCGGTGTCGGAGGGCTTCGCGGTCGGCGACGCCTTCTTGTCGTCGGCGACGGTCTTGCCCTTGTCGTCGTCCTTGCCCAGGACGACGACGCCGGTGACGACGGCCGCCACGACGACCGCGGTGGCGGCGACGATCGCGACGATCGTCGTCTTCTTCTTGTCGTCCTGCGGACCTCCGGGCGGCCCCGGCACCGCGTACTGCGGCATCGTGGGCTGCTGGTACGGGTTCGGCTGCGGGTAGCCCGGCTGCTGCCCGGGCTGGCCCTGCTGCGGATAACCCTGCTGCTGATATCCCGGCTGCTGATAGGGATTCGGCTGCTGGTACCCCGGCTGCTGGTACGGGTTCTGATTCTGGTCCTGCGGGTTTTGCTCGCCCCCGGGCGGCTGCTGTCCTGGCCACATGGCCAGTAACCATAGAGGGGTGCGCCGCCCACTGCTACGGCCGCCCCTGTGAGGAGATGGTCAAAGCCCCTACTCGCGAGTAACATCCCGTTCATGAGCACTGAAGAGATGACAGTCGGCGAGATGCTGTCCGCGACCGTTCCGATGGTCAGGACCCTCAACCTGCAGTACCTCGAAACGAGCCCGGAGCGGGCTGTCCTCTCGCTGCCGGACCAGGCCGAGTACCACAACCACCTCGGCGGACCGCACGCCGGAGCGATGTTCACCCTGGCCGAGTCGGCGAGCGGTGCGATCGTCGTGGCCGCTTTCGGCGACCAGATGGCGCGGGCCGTGCCGCTTCCCGTCACCTCGGAGATGTCCTTCAAGAAGGTGGCCATGGGGGACGTCACGGCGACCGCGACGCTCGGCCGCCCGGTGGCGGACGTCATCGCCGAACTCGACGAGGGCAAGCGACCGGAATTCCCCATCACCGTCGAGATACGGCGAGCCGACGGCGCCGTGACGGGCGAGATGACCGTGGTCTGGACCCTGCGTCCGAACCGCTGACCCGCACCCTTCCGCACCGGGCCGCCGCACACCCGCCAGGGGAGCGGCGGCCCTTCGCGCTGTCTGGGCCAGGTAGGCTGCCCGCCGTGCGCCGGCGGAGTGCACAGCGGCAGGATTTCTTACGGAGGGACCGGCGTTGCACGTCCAGGAGTGGCTCGAGACCGTACCCGCGGTCAGCATTTACCTCCTGGTGGGGGTCGTCATCGGGCTCGAGAGCCTGGGCATTCCGCTGCCGGGCGAGATCATCCTCGTCAGTTCGGCGCTCCTCGCCTCCCAGCACGGCGACATCGACCCCGTGGTGCTCGGCGCCTGCGCGTCCGCCGGAGCGATCATCGGTGACTCGATCGGCTATGCCATCGGCCGCAGGGGAGGCCGCCCTCTGCTCGCATGGCTCGGCGGCAGGTTCCCCAAGCACTTCGGTGAGCCCCAGATCGCACTGGCGGAGCGGTCGTTCGAGAAGTGGGGCGTGTGGGCGGTCTTCTTCGGCCGCTTCGTCGCCCTGCTGCGGATCTTCGCGGGTCCCCTCGCCGGCGTTCTGCGCATGCCGTACTGGAAGTTCCTGATCGCCAACGTGTTCGGCGGCATCGTCTGGGCCGGTGGCACCACGGCCGTCATCTACTCGGTGGGTGTCGTCGCCGAGGCGTGGCTCAAGCGCTTCTCGTGGCTCGGCCTGGTGGCTGCCGTGCTGATCGGCCTGACCTCGATGCTGGTGCTGAAGAACCGGGCGAAGAAGGCCGCACAGCAGTCGGCGGACAGCTCCCCGGCGGCAGCCGAGCCGGACGCGGTACCTGCCGTCGACTGACCCCGGCACCCGCGGCCCGTACCCCCTCCGGGGAGTCGGCCGCGAGCCCGGCTGCCGGCATCAGGCCTGGTGGGCCTGACGGTGCGCCTTCGCCAGTTCCACGTAGCCGACGGCGTTGAAGCGGATGTTCGCGAGCTCCTCGGCGGTCAGTTCCCGCTTGACCTTGGCGGGCACGCCGGCGACGAGCGAACCCGGCGGCACCTGCATCCCCTGCGGGACGAGGGCCTGCGCGGCGATCAGCGAGCCGGCGCCGATGTGTGCCCCGTTGAGCACCGTGGCGCCCATGCCGATCAGGACGTCGTCCTCGATGACGCAGCCGTGCAGGACCGCGTTGTGGCCGACGGAGACCCGGGCGCCGACCGTGAGCGGGAAGCCGGGATCGGTGTGGACGCTGCAGTTGTCCTGGATGTTGCTGTCGGGGCCGAGAGAGATCGGGCCGCAGTCGGCACGCAGCACGGCCTGGTACCAGACGCTGGAGCCCGGGGCCAACGAGACCTCGCCGATGACGACGGAGGTCGGTGCCACGAAGGCGTCCGGGTCGATGTCCGGCTCCTTGCCGCCGATGCCGGTGACCAACGCCTGCTCTGTCATCGTGTGCTCCTCGGTTGCGGGTGCGGTGAGGACACGTCCTCCCACCGGTGAAACCGTAAGCGACGTCCTCCTCGTCCCGCCGGGCCGGGGTGGGGTGAACATCACAGCCTGGCGCGAGGGCCGGTCCCGTTCCGTCCGACTACCGTGAGCGGGTGCCGAAGAACAGAAACACGTTCTCGTCCGTGGCCCTCTGGCGGCGCCGCGTCCTTTCCCGCGCCGTCCACCGGGGCTGGGCCTGGGTGCAGGAGTCCGGCGCGGTCACCGCGCAGCACCCGGGGCGACTGCGGTTCGGCCGCATCGGCGCCGGGACCCGGCTCGCCTTTCCGCAGGGCACCGTGTTCGGCGAGCCGTGGATCGAGCTCGGAGACCACTGCATCATCGGCGAGCAGGTGACGCTCACGGCCGGGATGATGCCCGATCTGGATCTGGGGTCCGATCCGATCCTGACCCTGGGCGACGGTGTGGTGCTCGGCCGCGGCAGCCATGTCATCGCCGACACGACGGTGACGATCGGCTCGAACACGTACTGCGGTCCGTACGTCTACATCACCTCCACCAACCACAGCTACGACGACCCCCACGAGCCCGTCGGGAAGCAGTGGCCCCGCATGGAGCCCGTCGCGATCGGTCCAGGCTGCTGGATCGGCACCGGAGCGGTGATCCTTCCGGGGGCCAGGCTCGGGCGCAATGTGGTGGTCGCCGCCGGAGCCGTCGTACGGGGAGAGGTGCCCGACCATGCGGTCGTGGCGGGAGCGCCCGCCCGGGTCGTACGGAGCTGGGACCCGGAGAACGGCTGGCAGCCGCCGCTGCGCACGCCCGCACCGGTGCCGATCCCGGAAGGTGTCACGCCCGAGCAGCTGCTGGCCGTGGCGCAGCTCGAGGACACGTCCCGCGGCTGAGGCACCTCCCGCGGCCGAGGTACCTCCCGCGCCGAGTGCCTATCCCGTGGCGAGCAGGACGGTGCCGAGCAGGGCGAGGCCCGCGCCCGCGGCCTGGACCGCGCGCAGCCGTTCACCCAGCACGACGCGTGCGCCCAGCGCCGTCACCACCGGATACAGCGAGGCCAGGACCGCGGCCACGGTGACCGGGCCGTGCTGGGCCGCGATGGAGTAGGTGCCGTTCGCTGCGACATCGGCGAGGCCGACGAACGCCAGCGCGGGCAGCGCGGCGAGGACGACGGCCCGGCCGCCCTCCTCGGGCAGGGCGCGGCCCCCGCGGCGCACCGATACGTACAGGGCCGTGCCGCCGACCGTGATGTTGGTGACGCGCTGGACGAAGAGCGCCAGGAACAGTCCGGTGACCGTCGTGGACGCCTCGGCGATCAGCGCCATCACCGCTCCGAAGCCGAAGGCCGCCAGCAGGGTGAGCACGACGGCCTGGCGCTGCACCGGTGCCCCGCGCAGTTGCGGGCCGCCTGCCAGGACCACGCCGACGACGGCCACGGCGACACCGGCGAACTGCAGCAGTCCCGGCTGTTCGCCGACGACCAGGCCGACCCCGACCGGAACGGCGACACCCAGCGCGCCGAGCGGGGAGACCACGCCCATCGGCCCGAGGGCCAGAGCCTTGTAGAAGCTCAGCATCGCCACGGGTCCGACGGCCCCGGCCGCGACCGCGAACCAGAGCCGTCCGTCCAGCTCGCTCCATGCGCCCGTCGCCGTCACGACGACGCCGAGCACCACGGCGGCGATGCACTGCGAGATCACCACCACGGTGAGTGCGGGCGTCCGCCGGGTCAGCAGCCCGCCACCGAAGTCGGCCAGCCCCCACAGGAGGCTCGTGGCCAGGGCGAACAGTGCTGTCATCGCGTGCCTCGCAGTACAGTGCGGTGATCGGGTGGGTACACCACACCGTAGTGCAGTATTTTCGACCCTGTCATCCAAAATATTGGACGGAACGTGTCTGACCTCGATCAGCTCACCCAGTCGCTCGCACGCAACCTCAAGCGCTGGCGGGGCGAGCGCGGCTTCACCCTCGACGCCCTGGCCGCCCGTGCCGGGGTGAGCCGCGGCATGATCATCCAGATCGAGCAGGCGCGTACGAACCCGAGCGTCGGCACCACCGTCAAACTCGCCGACGCACTCGGTGTGAGCATCACGACCCTTCTCGACTACGAGCAGGGGTCCCAGGTGCGCCTGGTGCCCGAGAGCCAGGCCGTGCGCATGTGGTCCACGGAGGCGGGCAGCTCGACCACGCTGCTGGTCGGCACGGAAGCACGAGGGCCGATCGAGCTCTGGTCCTGGCACCTGATGCCCGGCGAGGGAAGTGCCTCGGACCCGCACCCCGAGGGCACGGTGGAACTCCTCCACGTCAGCGCGGGCGAACTGACCCTGATCGTCGACGGTGCGGAGCACTCCGTGCCCGCAGGCACCGCCGCGACCTTCGAGGCACACGTGCCCCACAGCTACCGCAACGACGGCACCGAGCCGGTCGACCTGACCATGGCGGTCTCGATCCCGCCGGTACGCCGGGACGGCAACTGACCTCGGGCGGAGGGCTGTTAGCGTGACACGCATGCGCGCACCACTGGGTAACTTCGAGGACGCCTCTCCCGCCGCCGACCGTCTCGGCCTGCTCCCCCCGCCCGTCGCCGAGGCAGTGGCCAAGGGCTGGGGCGACATCCCCGCCGACCGCATCGTCCACGTCGACACGGATCCGGCGATCGCCGACACCTCCGTCTTCGTCGAGCACTACGGTCCGCAGCTGCTCGACCAGTCGGCCAACTGCGTCGTCGTCGCCGGCAAGCGGGGCGGCGAGGTCACCCTGGCCGCGTGCGTGGTCCTCTCGCGCACACGCGTCGATGTGAACGGTGCGGTACGCAAGCACCTCGGCGCACGCAAGGCGTCCTTCGCACCGATGGATGTGGCCGTCGGCGAGTCAGGCATGGAGTACGGCGGGATCACCCCGATCGGCCTGCCCGCCACCTGGCCGCTGCTGCTCGACGCCGCGGTGGTCGACGAGGAGTGGGTGCTGATCGGCAGCGGCCGGCGCCGCGGCAAGCTGATCGTCCCGGGCAAGGCGCTTGCGGCACTGCCGGGTGCGGTGCTGGTCGAAGGCCTGGGGATCTGAACCCGTAGCGGGAGGGCGCGGACCCGCCCGCTTCAGGTCCGGGCGCGGTTGTCCTTGAACCAGCCGACGGCGAAGTCCACCGCCGAGGTCAGCCGGATCAGCCGGCTCTGCGCCGAGCCCACGCGCCCCCTCCGTACGGCCCCGTCGGTGTCCGCCCGTTCGAAGTCGCGCCCCAGCGCCGCGAAGTCACTGTCGTCCAGCGCGACGTCCTCGTACTCCCACCACTGGCGCCTGCCCTCGGGTGCCACCACACAGCGGTAGAGGCGGCGCGGTGGGTCGGGGAGCCGGTACTCGGCCAGATGAAAGGCCGTGCACGTGTCGAAGCCCGTGCCCAGGAGCAGAATCCGGGCGTCGGATTCGTACAGACGGGCGAGGGGGGAGTCCTCGCCCAGATGGCAGGTCGGACGGTGCCGGGTGAGCAGCCTTTCGGCCGCCGGGCCGATCGCGGCGAACGACGTCTGGGGGTGGGCGCTGCGCTCCGCGCCCCGTGCCAGACGGACCGTCTCGGCCAGCGTGCCCATACCGATCGCGGGCGAGGCGGCCGGGTCGAACGGTGGCATCGACGCGCGCACGGCTGCGCGCGCCGCGTCGCTCAGCCCCCGTACCCGGTCCAGGTACGGGGGCGAGGTGTCGGAGTTCTCCGTGGTGAACGAGGGGACGACCAGCGTCCCCTCCGGTCCGAGCGCCTGCCGAAGGGCGTCGACCATGTCGTCGGCGTCACCCCCCACCGCACGCATGGAGGTGTGGACCAGCAGGACACCGCCCCGCTCCACCCCGAGCCGGGACAGCTGGGCCACCGCCCGGTCGTTGCTGATCAGCTGCTCTGTCACGGCAGACATTGTCCCGGTCGCGGGACGGGTACGACACCGTCCTGTCAGGAGCGGCGGGCGAGTGTCGGAATTTCGATGGCCGGGCAGCGGTCCATCACCATGTCGAGACCGGCCGCCCGAGTACGCTCGTACGCCGCCTCGTCGACGACCCCGAGCTGGAACCAGACCGCCTTCGCGCCGGCCGCGACCGCCTCGTCGGCGACCGTGCCCGCCAGATCGCTGTTGACGAAGACGTCCACGACATCGACCGGGAACGGAATGTCCGCCAGCGCCTTGTACCCCTGCTCGCCGTGGACCGTTTCCGCCTTGGGGTGCACCGGGACAACACGCTTGCCGAAGCGCTGAAGGACCTCGGCCACCCCGTAGGCCGCCCGCGAGCGGTTGCCGGACAGGCCGACCACCGCCCAGGTGTCGCCCGAGTCCTGAAGAATCCTGCGTACCGTCTCATCGTCTGCGTACATGCCCGGGACAACGGACGGTCCCGCCGGACCATTCCCGTACAGCCGGGGGAGGGGCGGCCGCCGGCCGGCGCATAGGGTGGCCGGATGCAGGAGCAGTACCGGACAGTCGCTCGCGCGGGTGTGCACGAGACCGAGGTCAACCGATCGCGCTTCCTCTGCGCGCTCGCCCCCGCCGCCACCGAGCAGGAGGCGCAGGAATTCGTCGCACGCATCCGCAAGGAGCACCCCACCGCCAGCCACAACTGCTTCGCCTACGTGATCGGCGCCGACGCCTCGGTACAGAAGGCGAGTGACGACGGGGAGCCGGGAGGCACCGCGGGCGTCCCCATGCTCCAGATGCTGATGCGCCGGGAGGTGCGGTACGCCGTCGCCGTCGTCACCCGCTACTACGGCGGCGTCAAGCTCGGCGCCGGTGGGCTGATCCGGGCGTACGGGGGCGCGGTCGGGGAAGCGCTCGACACGCTGGGCACGATCACCCGGCAGCGCTTCCGGCTGGCCACGGTCACCGTCGACCACCAGCGGGCCGGCAAGCTCGAGAACGATCTGCGCGCCACCGGCCGCTCCGTGCACGACGTGCGCTACGCGGAGGCGGTGACGATCGAGATCGGGATCCCGGACGCCGACGTCGAGGACTTCAGGGTCTGGCTCGCCGATGCGACGGCAGGCTCGGCAACGCTCGAACTGGGTGGCGAGGCCTACGGGGATGTACGGGCCGGATGAGGGATCGGAGGCCCCGCGGCATTAGCGTGGTCGGGCCGGCTGCGGAAATCCGCGGCGGGCGGGGGTGCGGGGCCGGTGCGGCTCCGGGGCGGAGGAAGCGGAAGATGCAGGTCGGAGCCGTCGGAGTGATGTCGTGAGGATTCTGCATACCTCGGACTGGCACCTGGGGCGGTCGTTCCACCGCGTCCCCTTGCTCGACGCCCAGGCCGACTACCTCGACCACCTCGTGCGGACCGTACGCGAACACGAGGTCGACGCGGTCCTCGTGGCAGGGGATGTCTACGACCGGGCCGTGCCGCCGCTCGCGGCCGTCAGGCTGTTCGACGACGCACTGCACCGGCTCGCGGCCGCCGGCGTGCCGACCGTCATGATCTCCGGCAATCACGACTCGGCCCACAGGCTCGGCGTCGGCGCGGGCCTGATCGCACGGGCCGGCATCCATCTGCGTACCGATCCGGCGGACTGCGCGACCCCCGTCGTGCTGCACGACGCGCACGGGGACGTGGCGTTCTACGGGCTGCCCTATCTGGAACCCGCGCTAGTCAAGGACACCCTGGGCGCCACGAAGGCCGGACACGAAGCGGTCCTGACCGCCGCCATGGACCGGGTCCGTGCCGATCTCGCCGGCCGGGCCGCCACCACCCGCTCCGTGGTCCTCGCTCACGCGTTCGTGGCGGGCGGCGAACCCAGCGACAGCGAACGCGACATCACGGTCGGCGGTGTCGCCGCCGTCCCCGCCGGAGTCTTCGACGGTGCCGACTACACCGCCCTCGGGCACCTGCACGGCTGCCAGACCGTCACCGAACGGGTCCGCTACTCGGGCTCCCCGCTCGCGTACTCCTTCTCCGAGGCCACCCACCGCAAGACGATGTGGTTGATCGACCTCGGTGCCGGCGGAGAGCTCTCCGCCGAACGCATCGACTGCCCGGCCCCACGTCCGCTCGCACGGCTCCGGGGGCGGCTCGACTCCCTCCTCGACGAGACCGCCCTGGAACGGCACGAGGAGTCCTGGGTCGAGGCCACCCTCACCGACCCGGTACGGCCCGAAGAACCGATGGCCCGCCTCCTGGCCCGTTTCCCGCACACCCTCAGCCTCGTGTTCGAACCGGAGCGTGCCCCGGAGGACCCCCTCGCCTCGTACGCCCAGCGCCTCCGCGGCCGGGACGACCAGCAGATCGCGGAGGACTTCGTGGCACACGTGCGCGGCGGCAGCGGACCCAACGACCAGGAGCGTACGGTGCTGCGCGCCGCATTCGACGACGTACGGGTGAGCGACAGCGTGCACGAGGTGTCCCGTTGAGACTGCACCGGCTCACCCTCACCGCCTTCGGCCCCTTCGGCGCCACCCAGGAAGTCGACTTCGACGCACTCTCCTCGGCCGGCCTCTTCCTGCTGCACGGTCCGACCGGCGCGGGGAAGACCTCCGTCCTCGACGCCGTCTGCTTCGGGCTGTACGGAGCCGTGCCCGGCGCCCGGCAGAGCCCGGGCACCTCCCTGCGGAGCGACCACGCCCCGGTCGACCTGCCGACCGAGGTCCGGCTGGAGCTCACCGTCGGAGGGCGCCGCCTGGAGGTCACCCGCCGGCCTGCCCAGCCCCGCCCCAGGAAGCGGGGCGGCGGCTTCACGACAGAAAAGGCACAGAGCCTGCTGCGCGAGTACGGCGCGGAGAAGGGCTGGCAGGCGCTCAGCCGCTCGCACCAGGAGATCGGCGAGGAGATCGGCCGGCTCATCGGGATGAGCAGGGATCAGTTCTGCCAGGTGGTCCTGCTGCCCCAGGGAGACTTCGCGCGCTTCCTGAGGGCCGACGCCGAGGCACGCGGCAAACTCCTGGGCAGGCTCTTCGACACCCGCCGGTTCGCCGCGGTGGAGGACCACCTGGCCGAGCTGCGCCGTCGGGCGGAAGCGCAGGTCCGAACCGGCGACGAGCACATCCTGGCCCTCGCCCAGCGCATCGCGCAGGCCGCCGGCCCGGCCGCCCGGGAATCGCCCCTGCCCGAGGACCGGCCCGGTGAACCCGGACTGGCCGAGGGCGTACTGCAGTGGGCGGCCGTCGCCCGCGGCGGTGCGGGCGAACGGCTCGACGTCGCCCGGTGCGCACTGTCCGCGGCGGAGGCCCGGAACGACGCCGCGCGCCACGCCCTGGACGCCGAGCGCGAGCTCGCCCGGCTGCAGCAGCGGTACGCGGAAACACGTCGCCGCGCCGCCGGACTCGAGGAGCGCCGCCTCGAGCGCGACCGCTGCCACGAACAGCTCACGCGCGCACGCAAGGCGGACCTCGTCGCTCCGGCGCTCGAGCTGCGCGAGGAGGCCGAACGCGCCCACCGGACGGCGAGCGCGGCCCGTGAACGCTCTCGAGCGGAGCTGCCCCCTGAGCTGGCCGACGCGGGCGTCGAACAGCTCGCCGGCGCTGAGCGCACCCTCCGGTCGGACCTGGGCGCACTCGAGGCGGCGCGCCGCGCCGAACGGCGCAGCAGGCGGATCGACGCCGAACGGGCGGAGATCGAACGGCAGTCACGTGCCGACGACGAACTGATCCAGGAGGCGGCGGACTGGCTGGCCGACTGGGACGGTGTCCACCGGGAACTGCGGGAGCGCATCGAGAGCGCGCAGGAGGCCGCGACCCGTGCCGAGCAACTGGCCGGCCGACTGGACCCTGCGCGCCGCAGGCTGGACGCGGCGCGGCGGCGCGACGCACTCGTCGTTCGGGAAGGGGCTGCCGGGGACAGTCTGACGGCGGCCCGCGAACACGCACTCGCGGCTCACGAGACCTGGCTCGGGCTGCGGGAGCGGCGGCTGCGCGATATCGCGGCGGAGCTGGCCGCGGGGCTTGCCGACGGCGTGGCCTGCACCGTGTGCGGGTCGGCCGATCACCCGGAGCCGGCCCGGCCGCGAGACGGCCATGTGGACCGCGCGACGGAGGAAGCGGCACTCGCCGCGCACCGGCGTGCGGAGCAGTCCCGCGCGGAGGCGGAGCGCGAACTCGGCGTCCTGCGCGAACGGCTCGCCGCTGCGCGGGCGGAGGCTTCGGGGGACCTGTCCGGGGACCTGGCGGAGCCGGAGGACCAGGGGACGGCGCAGGCTGCCGGCCGGGGTACGGCCTCCGTGGCCGAACTCGAGGCGGTCGTCACCGGGCTGACCCGGGAGCACGCGGAGGCGCACCGGCTGGCGGCGGGGATGCACGGCGCCCGGGAGGCACTCGCCGCCGCCGAGCGGGAGCACCTGGGACGGCTCGACGCCCGGCAGCAGGCCGAACGGCGCGCAGCGGCCCGTGCCTCGCAGCGGGAAGCACTCGAGCGCGAACAGGCCGCGCTGGAGGCCGAACTGTTGACGGCACGGGGGGCGTCGGGCTCCGTCGCCGCACACGCGGACCTCCTGGAGCGGCGGGTCTCCCTGCTCGCCGATGCCGCGGATGCGCTGCGGGCCGAACAGAGCGCCGCGCAGCGCCGCAAGGAGGCCGACGGCACACTCGCCGATGCCGCCTTCCGGGCCGGGTTCGACACCCCGCAGGCCGCTGCTTCGGCGCTCGTCGACGGCACCGCCCAGCGGGAACTCCAGCACCGGATCGACGCCTGGCAGGCGGAGGCCGCAGCCGTCGCCGACCGGCTTGCCGAGGAGGACGCCCGGGCAGCCGCCGCGCACCCACCCGCGACGCCGGATGCCGCGCAGTCGGCGTACGACGCTTCAGGACGGCTGCTGCGTGACAGCGCGGCCGCGCTCGCCGCCGCCCAGGAGCGCTGCACGGAGCTCGGCCGGCTCTCCCGGCAGACCGCGGACGAGGTGCGCAGGATGGGGCCGCTCCGGCAGGAGCACGAACGGGTCGCACGCCTCGCCGGGCTGACCGCGGGCACCTCGGCCGACAACGAGCGCAAGATGCGGCTCGAGGCGTATGTGCTCGCCGCCCGCCTGGAACAGGTCGCCGCAGCCGCGACAGCCCGCCTCCAGCGCATGTCGTCGGGCCGCTACACCTTGGTCCACTCCGACGCGCGGAGCGGTGGGCGCAGAGCAGGACTCGGGCTGCACGTCGTGGACTCCTGGACGGGCCGCGAGCGCGACACGGCGACCCTGTCCGGCGGCGAGACGTTCTTCGCCTCGCTCGCCCTCGCGCTCGGCCTCGCCGATGTCGTGACGGACGAGGCCGGCGGTGTCCGGCTGGACACGCTCTTCATCGACGAGGGCTTCGGCAGCCTGGACGAGCAGACACTGGACGAAGTCCTCGACGTCCTGGACTCGCTGCGCGAACGCGACCGCAGTGTCGGCATCGTCAGCCATGTCGCCGATCTGCGGCGCCGCATCCCGGCACAGTTGGAAGTGGTGAAGGAACGGCACGGGTCGGCGGTGCGGCATCGCGCCGCGGGCATGCTCAGCGGCTGATCGCCCGGCGGGGGAGCGGCGAGGAGTACACGATGCTGGTGGTCACGGAGCCGAGGGTGCCGATCCTCCCCGTGACCTCCTCGAGGTGGCGCATCGAACGGGCGGTCACCTTCAGTACGAAGCAGTCGTCCCCGGTCACGTGGTGTGCCTCCACGATCTCCGGCGTCGTTTCCGTCAGATCGTGGAACGGCTTGTAGTTGCCGTTCGGATAGCGCAGCCGTACGAGGGCCAGGATCGGCATCCCGAGCCGCTCGGGGTCCACCACCGCGGTGTAACCGCTGATCACCCCGACCTCCTCGAGGCGGCGGACCCGTTCGGTGACGGCGCTCGGGGACATGGCCACCGCGCGGGCCAGCTCGGCGAAGGTCGCGCGTCCGTCGCGTTGCAGCACCTCGATGATGCGCCAGTCCGTGGCGTCCGGGGAATAGTCGGTCATGGTCCACAGACAACAGGGCGATCCCCGGCAGATCAAGCGATGTGCCGGGGATCGTCACTTCCGGCAGACGATCACCGACCGTAGATTTTTGGACATGACCTCACAGCTCACCCCTACGGACAACCCCGTCCTGCGCGTGGCGCCGGCGACCCCCGCAGCCGCTGCCGCGTATTTCGGCGCCTCGCTGGCCTTCCACGCCGACGTCTCCGACGTGGCCGCTGCACTGGCGGCCGGCGGCGACCCGGGCTTCGTCGTGCTGGATTCCCGGTCCACCGCCGCCTGGGACCAGGGACACGTTCCCGGCGCGGTGCACCTGCCCACCGCACTCGTCGCGGAGCAGGCGCCGGGACTCCTGGACCCGGCGGTACCTGTGGTCACCTACTGCTGGGGCCCCGGCTGCAACGGTGCGACCCGCGCCGCGCTGGCCCTCGCCGAACTCGGCTATCAGGTCAAGGAGATGCTCGGCGGATTCGAGTACTGGGCACGCGAGGGCTTCGAGTTCGAGACCTGGCAGGGCCTGGAGCGGCGGACCGCCGACCCGCTCACGGCACCGGCCGATGCCGACGACTGCGGCTGCTGATGCCCGCCCCGGGCTGACGGCTGCCGCTGCTGCCCACCTGGCCGGGTCGGCGCCCGCGAGGCAGACCGCAGCGCCCTCGCGACCGGCCGGGTCGGCCCGTGAGACCGACCGGGTCAGCCCGTGCGACGTGCCGGTCGGCGACGTGCCGGTCAGCGCCTGCGGGACCTGCCCGCGGCATGGAGGAGGGCAGCGAACACGGCCTCCCCGTCGTGGCCGGCAGGCAGTCCGCTGACCTGCCCGTCGCCGACCTCCACCACCCGCCAGACCCCGTCGTCACGCAGGGCCATGTCCGTCGTCACCCAACGGCAGTCGAGGCCGCGCACCGCCTCACCGACGGCGTCGAGCCCCGGCGAGGGCACCTGGGCGGGCGTGTCGGGGTGGGCGGTCACCAGCACGGCCTCACCGTCCACCCACCACACCCGGGCCTCACCGCCCGGAACGAACGACTCATAGGTACGCAGGACCACACCACCGGTGAGGAAGTCGCCCTGCAGCTCGACGAACCGGCCGACGACCGAGGCGAGCCGAGGACCGTCCGACAACTCCGGTACGAAGCAGGCCTCGTCCCACTCGTGCTTGCGGGACTTCACGAAGTCCTTCACGATGCCCGCCCCGGAGCCGAGAGGCCCGGCGAGGCGTGACCAGAACTCCGGGCCGGCGGACGCGGCGTCGTCGGGCGGCAGCGAGCACCAGACACTGTGCGGTGTGAGACCGGCGAATGTCCCGTACCAGCCGGGCAGTTCATGCGCGGTGCGGTACGCGCCGGCATCCGTGAGGAGCGAGCAGCCGCGCCCTGCCAGCGCCCCCTCCAGTTCCTCGTAGCGTTCCGGAGGAATCATCCAGCCGCGGTACCAGAACGGCCCCGAATCCCGCGGGACCCGCCCGACGGACGCTTCCGGGTCCCCGGCGAGCAGCGCGTCGTGATCGACCAGGACGACCTGCGCACCCGCCCTGCGGGCAGCGCCGGCCTCCTGCGCGAACTGGGGGTCGGGGCGTCCGGGGCGCAGAGGGTCGGAGCAGAACAGGAAACCGGTCGGCGTCATGCGGAACCGTTCTCGATCTTTCGCTCGGGACTTCGGCGGAAACGGGAGGGAGCGTGCAGGGGCGGGGGTGTCGCGGGCGGACAGGGCCGGTGATTCCACCGGTCCCGTCGGCCGCGCGGACCGGAACGCGGAACCCGATCCGCGGAACCCGATCCGCGGAACCCGATCCGCGGAACGGATCCAATTCAGGGCGTTCGCCCCGGCGTCAGATCCTGGACAGCTCGTCCACCAGATCGTCCAGGCCGAGCGAACCCTGCGAGAGGGCCGCCATGTGCCAGGCCTTGAGGTCGAACGCGTCACCGTGGGCCTTGCGTGCGTTCTCCCTGCCCAGCAGCCAGGCGCGCTCGCCCAGCTTGTACCCGATGGCCTGCCCCGGCATCGACAGGTAGCGGGTCAGCTCGCTCTCCACGAAGTCGGCGGGCCGGCCGCTGTGCCTGCCGAAGAACTCCTGGGCCAGTTCCGGCGTCCACCGCTCGCCCGGGTGGAACGGCGAGTCCGCGGGGATCTCCAGCTCCAGGTGCATGCCGATGTCCACGATCACCCGGCAGGCACGCATCATCTGCGCGTCCAGATATCCGAGCCGCCGCTCGGCGTCGGGCAGGAAGCCCAGCTCGTCCATCAGCCGCTCCGCATACAGCGCCCAGCCCTCGGCGTTGGCACTGACATGGCCGATCGACGCCTGATAGCGGGAGAGGCTGTCGGCGACGTGGGTCCACTGGGCGATCTGCAGATGGTGGCCCGGTACTCCCTCGTGGTACCAGGTGGACACCAGGTCGTACACGGGGAAACGCGTCTCGCCCATGGTGGGCAGCCAGGTGCGGCCGGGCCGGGAGAAGTCCTCGGAAGGACCCGTGTAGTACGGAGCTGCGGCTCCCCCCGCCGGAGCGATCCGGGACTCCACCTTCCTTACCCGCTCGGCGAGTTCGAAGTGGGTTCCGTCGAGCGCGTCGATGGCTTCGTCCATCAGCCCCTGCAGCCACACACGGACCTCGTCCACGCCCTCGATGTGCTTGCCGTGCACATCGAGATGGGCGAGTGCCTCCCAGGGGCCGGAGCCCGGAAGGATCTTGTCGGCCTCGGTCCTCATCTCGGCCAGCAGCCGGTGGTACTCGGACCAGCCGTACGCGTACGCCTCGTCGAGATCGAGGTCCGTGCCGTTGTACTGGCGCGCCCAACGTGCGTAGCGCTCACGGCCGACCGTGTCGGGGGCGCCCTCGATCGCGGGGGCGTAGACCTCCCTCAGCCACCCGCGCAGCGCGAGGAGCCCCTCGGTCGCCCGGCGTGCGGCGTCGTCCAGCTCAGCGCGCAGCGACTCCGGACCCGGGGCCACGAATTCCTGGAAGAACCCGGTGCCGTTCTCCCCGGCCCAGGTGCCGAGTTGCTCGATGAACGTGGCTGTCGGGCGCGGGCCCGCGTACAGCTTGCGGTCGAGACCGAGCGCGAGCGAGGCACGGTATCCCTCCAACGCCGCCGGGACCGCGAGCAGTCGGTCCACGACCGCCGCCCAGTCCTCGTCCGTCGCGGTCGGCGTCGCCGTGAAGACGTCCCGCAGGCTGTGCGCCGGTGAGTGGATGTTGGAGATGGTCCGCAGGCCCTCCTCGGTCTCGTGGATGGCGAGTTCGGCCGTCAGACGCTCGCGCAGCAGCCGCGCGCAGCGCTGCTCGGCGTCGGTGTCCGAGCCCGGCGCCTGCTCGGCGGCGTCGAGCTCCACCAGGGTGCGGCGGATCAGCTCGGCAACGGCTTCCTGGCCGGCCGGAGAGAAATCGGGCAGCCGGCGAGAGCTTTCTGCGACACCCAGGTAGGTACCGGTGATCGGGTCGAGTTCGATGAACGCGTCGACGTAGGCGTCGGCGACCTGGCGCGGCAGCGTGCTGCTCGATGTGTCTGACATGTGGACATCCTCATACGGCGAAGGGCTCTGCGTCACCCGGATAGGACTTCGGTCGCCGTGGAGATCCATTACGGCGTTGTGGAGTCGGGGTGCACCTCGTTGGGGCCTGCGGTGGGCGGCAGCAGCGGACCGCACTCCCACTGCTGGAAGATCAGCCGCGTCTCCACCCGCGCCACCTCACGTTGCGAGGTGAACTCGTCCAGGACCAGCCGCTGCAGGTCCGCGGTGCCGGCCACGGCCACATGGACGAGGTAGTCGTCGGGCCCGGTGAGGTGGAAGAGCGCGCGGGACTCGGGCAGTGCGCGGATGCGTTCGACGAACGGTCCGATGAGTTCCCTGCGGTGCGGTCTGACCTGCACCAGGAGCAGCGCCTCGAGGCCCCGGCCGAGCCGCGCAGGATCGAGCCGCAGCTGGTGCCCGAGGATGACGCCGGAGCGGCGCAGCCGGGCCACCCTGTCCAGACAGGTGGACGGCGCCACCCCGACTTCGGCGGCCAGCTCCCGATACGTCATCCGTGCATCGTTCTGCAGCAATCGCAGAATATGCAGATCCACCGGGTCCAGAGCGACAGATTCAGCCATCGGGCGAACGTAACACGGGATTCTCGCCCTACTGGCCGGTCACTGTTCAGAGTAGTGACATGGACACCGAAGCCTCCTCGCTGACATCCCCGGCCCCCCTCCGGTCCAGGGCGCTCGCCACCGAAGCCGTGCACGCCGGACGCGACGATCTCGCCTCTCTCGGACTGCACGCCGCGCCCATCGATCTGTCCACCACCTACCCCTCGTACGACTCACGGGGTGAGGCCGAGCGGATCGATGCCTTCGCCGCCACAGGAGCCAGGCCGGACGGGCCGCCCGTCTACGCCCGGCTGGACAATCCGACGACCGCCCGCTTCGAGACGGCACTGGCCCGTCTGGAGGGGACCGAGAGCGCTGTGGCCTTCGCCAGCGGAATGGCGGCGCTCAGCGCCGTGCTGCTGGCCCGCGCGAGCATGGGGCTGCGCCATGTCGTCGCCGTCCGGCCGTTGTACGGCTGCAGCGACCACCTCCTCGGCGCCGGGCTGCTCGGGACCGAGGTGACCTGGACCGATCCGGCGGGCATCGCCGAGGCGATCCGCCCGGACACCGGGCTGGTGATGGTCGAGACCCCGGCCAACCCCACGCTGGCCGAGATCGACATCCGGGCGGTGGCGCACTCCTGCGGTTCCGTACCGCTGCTCGTCGACAACACCTTCGCGACACCCGTCCTGCAGCGTCCGGTCGAGCACGGTGCCCGGGTCGTGCTGCACAGCGCGACCAAGTACCTCGGCGGCCACGGCGATGTCATGGGCGGGGTCGTGGCGTGCGACGAGGAGTTCGCGGCGAAGCTCCGGCAGGTCCGGTTCGCCACCGGTGGCGTGCTGCATCCGCTGGCCGGCTATCTGCTGCTGCGCGGCCTCGCCACACTGTCGGTGCGGGTCAGGGCCGCGTCGGCGAGCGCCGCCGAACTCACCCGCCGGCTCTCCGCCGACCCCCGCATCGCACGGGTGCACTACCCGAAGCTGGGCGGCGCGATGGTCTCGTTCGAGGTCTACGGGGACCCGCACCGGGTGATCGCGGGAGTCGGGCTCATCACGCCCGCCGTGAGCCTCGGCAGCGTCGACACGCTGATCCAGCATCCGGCCTCCATCAGCCACCGCATTGTGGATGAGGGAGACCGGCAGGCCGCGGGCGTCGGCGACCGGCTGCTGCGGATGTCCGTCGGCCTGGAGGACGTCGAGGACCTCTGGGCCGATCTGTGTCAGGCGCTCAGCGACGGGCCTGCGGTGTCTGCTCGGTCTGCCCGTGCGGGGCGGCCGGCAGGACTGGAGTCGCACCCAGCCGGGCTGTGATGACGAGGGTTCCTTCTTCGATCTGGTAGTCGAGGGGCAGCGAGAGCGCACGCATGGCCGCGACCATGCCGGTGTTGTGCGCCTGGGTGACGGCGTACACGCTCTCGCAGCCCGCCTCGACGGCCAGGGCCACCAGCCGGCCCAGGAGTTCGGAGCCGATGCCCCTGCGCTGCCAGTCGTCCTCGACCATCAGGGCGACCTCGGTCTCGTCCCCGTCCCAGAGCAGGTGGCCGAGCGCGACCAGCCTGCCGGAAGCCGTCTGAACAGTGAGGGTCCGGCCGAAACGCGGGCTCAGCAGGTGGTCCAGGTAACGGTCGGCGTCACGCACCGGGCCGTGGTACCGCAGACCGAGGGTGCGGTCGGAGCAGCGGTCGTGCATGGCGCGGGCGGCAGCGAGGTCGCTGCGGTCCGCGCGGCGCACCGTGATCTCGTTGCCCTCGGGAAGAGTGAGGACGTCCTCGCTGCGCGGGACACGCGGCCCGAGACGGGCATCGAGCTCCACCAGGGCGCGGGCCCTGGCGAATTCGGTCGGGGTGAACGGAAGATAGGGCCGCTCGACGGTGATGACGCCGCCGGAGGGATCGCGAAGCCTCATCACGGTCTCCTCCAGAACTCCCTCCACGGGAGCACTCTCCCCGGTGGGCCGCCCCGTGATCGACAGGGCCGGCAGCGAATGGATGGTGCAGCGGCCGAGCAGCTGGCGCAGCGCGAGAGGAAGCTCCGCCGCGTCCAGAGCGGTGCGGGTCGCGAGGCCGAGGACCCTGGTGGGCGCGTCCACCAGGTCGTGGGCGTCCGCTCGCTCGATCCAGGTGGCGGACCCGCCCGCGGCGGAGATCTCCCGGGTGAGCTGCTGAGCCGGCAGCGCTGCGGGCGCCCGCAGCAGGAACTCGTCGACCGTGCCCTCCGCCAGCGGGTGTGTCTGCAGCGTGAGAATGTCGATCCGGTGCCGGGCCAGGGCGATGCAGAGGGCGGCCAGGGTGCCGGGAGTGTCCCGCACCGTCGTCCGCATCCGCCACAGCACCGTCTCCAGGTCCTCCTCCACGCCGGAGGACGCGAGCGCGCCGTCCGTGTCGCCTGTGTCCGTATCGGTCTCCGGCGGCGGGGCGTGGCTGTGGCGTCGTGCCCACCATGTGTGGAACGCCGCTGTGACCGCGAGGGCCACGGCCGAAGCGACCAGCAGGTACGGGCCGTCGGGGGTGTGCCCGATCAGATTGGCGATCGCGTCGGCCACCGCGACCGCTGTGAAGAGGGCGGCCAGCTCGATCAGGTCCCGCCGCCAGTGGTGGGGGCGGCGGGCACTCTTTGCGGATGTCACATCAGTCATGTCCTCACGGTGACCGAACGGTGTTGCCTGATCACGAACGCATTGTGACTGATGGGTTACGTGTGGATCTGGCGTCTATCCATACCTTTTGGCTGCCCCCGTCGACGGTCTCCCCGCCGCACCCCGGTCCGGACGCCGCCAGCAGCCGGGCGGCCTGCCGCACCAGCTGCGAGGACCCCCGCCGGCCGGCCGTCGCGGCGAGGCCGGCGATCGGCTCCGCGGCCACCGGTCCGCAGCGTTCCGCGCACGCAGCCGCCACGGCCAGGATGTCGCCCAGCCCGTGCGGCGCCTTCTCGTAGGCCAGCAGGCTCGGCAGCGCTGCCGTCAGCACCGAGAGGACCGTCCGGTTCGCACCGGTGGCGGCGGCTGTACGGGCCGAGTCCGCGAGCCGGTTCGGCTTCACGAGATCGTGGTCGACGAGAATGGCGAGCTCCCGGCCGAGCAGCCCCGCGTCCAGGCGCCCCTGTGCGGCGAGTACGAGGAGGGTGTCCACCGCCGAGAGGCGGTCCTCCGCATGGCGTGCCCCCAGCCCGTACGCCAGGGCGAGATGAATGGCATCGGCGGCAGGTCCACCCGCCTCGGCGAGTCCCGGGAGGACCCAGGCCCCGCCGTCCGGGCCGTCGTCGGCGCCGTGCATGAGGGTGGGTATCAGCCAGGCCGCCAGCGCCTCGCCGTCTTCGGGGAGGGCCGCGAGCCAGTGCTCCGAGCGTGCGGCGGCCCAGTGGTAGCAGGGACTCTGATCGGGGTAGTGCGGCCTGCCCAGCCAGTGGAACGCCCGTGGGAACTCCTGCTGGATGTCGAGGCGTTCCTTCGTGGCGAGCAGCACCCGCCGGGTCCCGGTGGCGGACCGCTGCCACCAGGTACCGGAGGTCGGACGGTCGCTGTCGGACCGGTGCCGCAGGACGGGTGCGACCGGTGTGTCCGCCCGCAGCCACGAGGCGAGCCGGTCGCCCTCCGCCGTGCCGAGCAGGGCGGCGTCTTCCGCTGCCCGCAGGCTGTCGGTCCTTCGCACGCGAAGCAGCGCCTGCGCGAAGTCGGCGGGCCCCGGCCGGACGCCGAGCCGACGGTAGGCACGCAGCCTCTCCACGAGCTCGTCGGCGTCCAGAGAACCGGTGTGCCAGGTCGGCGTGGCCAGCAGGAACGGCACCTGCCCCGTCGTCGCGAAGGCGGCCGCCTCCCACAGCCTCGCGTACATCACCCCGTCCAGCGCCGCGTGCGGGCAGGTGCCCGCTGCCGTCCAGCGGTTGCGTCCGTCGTGAACGGACCGGAACGAGATCCGGCCGAGCAGCGATGCGGCGACAAGATCGAGACCGCCGGGATTCCTGGTGAACCACCGGTCCACCTGCTCCTGGCGAAGGTCATCGAGCCACCATTGTCCGGCCATGGCCTCGCGCAGTGCCTCCGTCAGCGCCGTACGGTCGGTCCGGGCATGACGGATCAGCCCGTCGAGCGCGCGCTCGAACGAACCGACCTCCCGTGAACCGGAGTTCACGAGGGCGGCGACCTCCTCGACGAGCTCGGCCACCGTCCCCGGAGCCGGTCCGACGAGACGCGCGGCGGGCACCGGCGGCAGGGTCTCCTCGTAGGGCCCCTCCGCGGGTCCCTCGTCCAGCAGGTCCCCGAACACCTCCTGGGCGGCAGCACGGTGCATCGGTCCCAGCTGCGCCGCGGCAACGGCGAGATCCTCACGCACGGCCCCACCGGCCGAGCGGAGATGACGTGCCGTCAGCTTCAGGGCCCGCTCCTGGATGTCCATGTCCTCGTGCCCGAAGGCCTCGGCGACGACCGGAAGCAGCTCGTCGGCGGTGGACGCGTCCCGGCGCAACACCTTGCCGATCAGTATCAACTGGGTCCGCACCAGCTTCTTCTCCGTGCGGAACAGCACCGATCCCGAGACCTCGGCGAGGACACGCGTGGGCAGTTCCCCGCGGGCGTCCAGCCGGGAGAGGACCTCCTGCGCATGGCCCGCGACGATCGGAATGCCGTCCCCGGCCATCCCCGACCAGTCCGGGACACGCGCACTCTCCTCCTCCTCGGTCAGGCCGAGCGCACGCACCACGGCCAGGTAGAACCGCAGACTCCCCGGCTTTCCCCCACGCAGCAGACGCTTCACGGCCCCGTCGACCAGGACGGCACGGTCCAGCACCCCTTCCGCAGCCAGCGTCGCCAGTGCGGCCGGCCAATGATCGCCGGAGTCCGGATCGTCGTACCAGTACAGGGTGGACGGTGGCTCGGACCCCTCGAACAGCCTCGGCACCATGGTCCTGAGATGCGGATCGGCGCGCAGGATCTCGATCAGGGGGTTCCGCTTGTTGCCGTGCCACCTGCTGGAACCGACGTACGACAGCCAGGCCTCAACGATGGTGTCCGTGACCGGCATCGGGCACTGCGCGATGCGCACCAGTTCGGCGACGAACCGGTAGTCGGCGTCCGTCGAGGCCATCGACGGACGTGCGGCCAGCCGATGGGCGAGGTCGGCGAGCCAGGTCGGATCGCGGTCCGCGAGGACCTTCAGGACCAAGGGGTACGGAGTGCTCGACCAGTCGCGCAGGTCTCTGCCGCCGATCCAGGCCGCGCAGGCCGCAGCACCGGTGTGACACCCCGCACCCGCGACCAGCAGCGTGTTCTGGACGGCTGCACGCTGCTGCCAGTCCCAGCCCCGGGCCTCCTTGCGCATGGACTTCAACTCGGCGAGGGCAGCCCTGCGTCCCGCGCGGTCGAGTCCGGCCACGAGTTCGGGCACGGCCTGTTTGCGGCCTTCCCGGACGGCCGCGAGGAGCTCCTTCATCGCACACCGCCCGCGACCGGGGTGCCGCCGGCAACCGCGGCACCGCGGCGGACCATACGGACCGCCAGCGCGTGCTTGCAGGGACCGCGACGTCCTCGGTAGTCCGCCCACCACTGGCAGGTACAGCTCAGCACCCCGTCCCTCTCCCGTACCTGATAGCGGCGTTCACCGGAGGAGACGGCCGCCAGCTCACCGTCGACGACGACCGCTCCCGAACCGGCCAACTGCCGCGCCGCGACCAGACGCGGATTGTGCCGCTCGGCCCGGCGCGCGTCGTACGGAAGCTCCCGGTGGAAGTACGCCGCGTTCGCGAGGTCGTACCCCACGCGCCCGGCCGTGCCCAACCGGGTGAGCGCCGCCCGGATCCGTTCCACCGTCAGCCCCGACTGCTCGGCCAGATCGGCGGGTTCGATCCTGGGCTCCCACGCCAGCAACACGGACACCAGTTCGGCATCCGCCGCGGCATCGTCCGTGGCCAGCGCCTCCAGCACTCCTCCCTCACCGGAGAACCCGCGGGACGCGTCGGGCGACAGGGTCAGTGTCAGCCGCATTCCCGGCAGCACCACCTCCCAGGCGCTCGCCGTCGCCGCACCGTCGGCCACCGGACCGTAGATCCGCAGAGCCGTCGCATGCCGCAACACCCGCTGCAGCGCGACCAGTCGCTCCGGACCCGGCAGGCAGACCGCGCCCGCGACGGGGCGGGTCGTCGGCCGCAGGGTCTTCCCGGCGGGCACGACCCACTGGGCTCCCCGCGAGGCGTTCCCCGAGGAGCGCGGCAGCGAACGGAGGAACCGTACAGCCTCCGCCGCCGGAAGCTCGGCCCTCAGATCGAAACCGGCGGACACCACCTGGGCCTCGGCGAAACCGCGCAGCCAGCGGCCCGGCAGCGGCACCTTCTTCTCCACCACCGGGCCGTCCACGGTGGTCACCGCCATCTCGTCGGGCCCGACCCGCAGATGCAGCGGATCGTCCGTGGTTATCCGCGACAGCGCCTCACGCAAGGGGTGGTTGACATCCACGTTCGTCGTCCCGTGCCCCGTCTCCGCCCCGTCGAGGCCGTCCTGCAGCACATCGAGGCGCGCGTACACCCCGCAGCATCCGGAGAACGACTCGAAGCGCAGCCGGTCGCCGTTGCCCGTGACCACCGGGTCGAGGGACGACGGCAGCATCCGCTGGTAGTAGCGGGCGGACGCCACATCGGCGACGGCCAGGAGCCCCCGCGCGGCGATCCTCGGCGACGTGAGGAATCCGGAGAAGAACCGCGGGTGCGCCTCGGTGCCGCGCGGCGTGAGACCGCCCGCGGTCTCCAGTCCGAGCAACTGCCCGGCCTGCGAGGACTCCAGGACGGACGGGCGTGAGTAGGCCAAGGCCTGAACGGATCGGGTCATGGGAAAACCGTAGGACCCGCCACTGACAACGGCCCCGGACGCGAACCCGGGGCCGGTCCTCGATGCCGCCGCTCACCAACCCGGGGCCGGTCCTCGACGGCGCCCGCTCACTGCCCCGTATGCCCCGGCTGCAGCACCTTGGTGAACAGAACCGTGCCACCCTGCGCCCGCAGCCGCACCGTCAGTTCCCCGCTCCCACCGTCGATGTCGACCTCTCCGAAGAACTGCGGGGACTCCATGGGCGACACGTTCGCCCGGTCCGGCGCCCGGACGAAGACCCGCTCGGGGCCGAACGTGCCGTCGAGCGCGTTGGCGGGGAAGCCGCCTGCGGCCAGCGGACCCGAGACGAACTCCCAGAAGGGTGCGAAGTCCTTGAACGCCGCACGCTCGGGTGAGTAGTGCTGGGCGCTGGTGTAGTGCACGTCGGCGGTCAGCCAGACCGTGCCCGTGATCCGACGGTGCTTGATGTACCGCAGCAGCTCGGCGATCTGCAGCTCACGTCCCAGCGGTGCGCCGGGATCACCCTGGGCGACCGCTTCGAAGTTCGTGGCCCCGTCGGGGACGACCAGGCCGAGCGGCATGTCCGCGGCGATCACCTTCCACACCGCGCGCGACTGCGAGAGCTCGCGCTTGAGCCAGCTCAACTGCTCGGCGCCGAGGATTCCGGTGGTGTCGTCGGGCTGCCGGCCGGGGGAGTTGGCGTTGCGGAAGGACCGCATGTCCAGGACGAACAGGTCGAGCAGCGGGCCGTGCCGCACGACGCGGTGCATGCGCCCTTCCCTGGACGAACCGTGCGCGGAGGAGCCGTGCAGGGCCGACGCGGGGAAGTACTCACGGAACGCGCGCATCGAGCGGGCGGCCAGGAGATCCACGTTCTTCTCCGTGTAGCGCACGTCGTCGAGGATCTGACCGGGGTACCAGTTGTTCCGGACCTCGTGGTCGTCCCACTGGATCACGGAGGGAACCTGTGCGTTGAACGCGCGCAGATTGTCGTCCAGCAGGTTGTACCGGAAGTTACCTCGGTACTCGTCGAGGGTCTCGGCGACCTTCGACTTCTCCTGGGTCGTGATGTTGCGCCAGGTCCGGCCGTCGGGCAGCGCCACGCTCGGTTCGAGCACGCCGTCCGCGTAGATGTTGTCGCCGCTGCACAGGAAGAAGTCCGGGTCCAGGCGCCGCATTTCGTCGTACACCACGTAGCCGCCGATGTCGGGATTGATGCCCCACCCCTGGCCCGCGATGTCACCCGACCACAGGAAGCGCACCCCCTCGCGGCGCCTGGCGGGGGCGGTGCGGAAGGTTCCGTACACCGGCTTGCTTGTACGGCGCGGGTCGTGCGGGTCCGCGAGCGTCACCCGGTAATGCACCTGCTCGCCTGCGGGCAGGCCGTACAGGGGGGTCGTGCCCGTGAAGTCCGTTCGGGCCCCGATCAGCGGACCGTGCCATCTGCGGGCCCTGCGGAAGGACTCGGTGGCCGACGTCTCGACCAGCATCCGGGCCGGTCGGTCCGAACGCACCCATACCAGGGCCGACGACGCCGTCACATCGCCCACCTGCACACCCCATGTCGCGCTCGGCCTGCCCGAGAGCGCGAAGGCGGGAGCGGCGGCCAGGGTGGTGGGAACGGCGGCCGCGGCCGAGGCGAGCAGCGAGCCGCGCAGCACGGTGCGACGGCCCGGGGCCGGTACGCGAGGACGGTTCGACATCGGGTTGCCTCCAGGGGCGACGGGACGGGCGGCCTGCCGGAACGGCCTTGCACGCATGGCTGGTTGCCGACTCATGCCTAGTGCCTGGCGGCAGCCGGAACGCCAACCCCGGATGAACAGGCGGCATGTTCCTTCCAAGGACGGAACATGCTGCCCGTTCCTTCCCTAGGACGCCTTGAGCCCGTGGGCCAGCAGACGGATCCCGTGCGCGATATCGGCCGGGGCCAGATGCGCGTAGCCGAGTACCAGACGGACCGCGGGGTCCTCGGTGCCGGCCGTCCCGTAGTCGCTCAGCGGGCGCAGGGCGATCCCGGCCGCCGCCGCCCGGACCAGGATCTCCGTGCGGGAGCCGCAGCGTTCGGGCAGACGGGCGATGATGTGCAGCCCCGCGGCGATCCCGCTGACCTCCGCCCCGGGAAAGTGTTCCGCCAGCGCAGCGGTCATGGCGTCCCGGCGTTCCCGGTACGCGCGCTGGCAGCGGCGCAGGTGACGGTCGTAGCCGCCGCGGGTGACGAAGTCCGCGAGGACGGCCTGGTCGATGGCGGGATTGCCGAGGTCCATGGTGCGCTTGCGGTCGACGATCTCGTCGGTCATCGACGCGGGGGCGATCAGCCAGCCCAGCCGCAGTCCCGGCGCCAGCGACTTGCTCACCGAGCCCGTGTACACGACATGCTCCGGGTCCAGACCCTGGAGAGCCCCGACCGGTGCCCTGTCGTAGCGGAAGTCGCCGTCGTAGTCGTCCTCCATGATCACGGCCGAGGAACTGCGGGCCCAGTCGAGGAGCCTGCTGCGCCGCTCGGCCGAATAGGCGATCCCGGTGGGGAACTGATGCGCCGGGGTCGTGACGAGAGCGCGCACGCCGGAGCGCAGCAGGGGTGCCACGGCGAGTCCCTCGTCGTCCAGCGGAAGCGGGACCGTCCCGAGCCCTGCCGAGGCGAACAGCGTGGCGTGCTCCGGGCTTCCCGGGTCCTCGACGCCGACCGCCGCGGCGCCGCGCGCCCCCAGCACGAAGCCGAGCAGCGTCGTCGCCTGCGCCACCCCCGAACACACCACCAGCCGCTCGGGATCGGCCACCACCCCGCGGCGCCGCGTCAGCAGGGCGGCCAGCGCCTCGCGCAGTTCCGGAAGCCCGCGCGGGTCCGGATAGCCCAGAGCACTGTGCGGCAGCCGGCCGAGGACCGCGCGGTGGGCGGCGCCCCAGGCACTCCGCGGGAAGAGGGAGAGGTCGGGGGTGCCCGGGCGGAAGTCCACCCGTACGCCCGGCGCACGCGGCGCCAAGTCACGCGCCCCCTGGGCGGCCGGCCGCACCCCACCGCTCACCCAGGTGCCCGCGCCTCGGCCGCTGCGCAGATAACTCTCGGCCGTGAGCTGCTCGTACGCCTCCGTCACCAGACCGCGTGACACCCCGAGGTCGGCGGCGAGTTCACGGCTGGCCGGAAGCCTGGTCCCCGCCGCGAGCCGGCCCGAACGCACGGCCTCGCGCAGCGCCGACTGCAGAGCACGCCCGCGCCGGCGGGCGGGCGCGGAGACTGCGGGCACCAACAGCTCCCAGGCGGCGGTGGCGAGGGGCCGCTCTTCCTGAACGCCCGGGTCGGGTCGCGAATTGGTCTCCGAAGACGTCATGGAAGTGGACCTTAAACCGGACCGCGCCGGAACCTAGCGTCGGTTCCATGAACGCTACCGAGCTGCGCGGCGCCCTTCTCGCTGCCTTCGCCTGCACCCTGGTCGGTGCCTCCTTCACCGCGAACAGCCTCCTCGGCGACTACCCGTACGCGGGCGGACAGGCACTGAGGTACGGCCTGGCCGCACTGTTACTGCTCCCGCTCCTGCGCAGCGGCGGCACGTCGGGGCTCGCAACTCTGCGTACCCTCACACGCCGTCAGTGGGGCCGCCTCGCGGCCCTCGCGGCCATCGGCATGGTCGGCTTCAACCTGGCGGTGCTGGCCGCCGAACGCTCGGCGGAGCCTGCCGTTCCGGGCGTGTTCGTCGGCTGCGCGCCCATCGTCGTGGGCGTCATGGTGCCTGTGATGGAAGGCCGCCGCCCCTCCCGGACCGTCCTGTACGCGGCCGGCTTCGTCGCCGCCGGGGCGTTCACCGTCCAGGGCTGGGGCCGCACCGACCTGGCGGGCATCCTCTTCTCGACGGGCGCGCTCGCCGGTGAGGTCGGCTTCGCGGTACTGGCCGTGCCGGTGCTGCGTCCGCTGGGCCCGAAGCTGCTGTCGGCGACCGTCTGTGCCGTCGCCGCCGTGGAATCGGCGCTGCTCGGCGTACTGCTGGACGGGGCGGGATTCGTACGGGTGCCCACGGGGGGAGAGGCGTTGGCGCTGCTGTGGCAGGCGGCCGTCGTCACGGTGATCGGATTCGTCTGCTGGTACAGCGGTATGCGGCGCATCGGTGCCGAGCGCGCCACGCTCTTCTCCGGGCTGATCCCGGTCTCGGCCGCACTCACCGCGCCTGTCGTCGGTGTGGGGGTGTACGGCATGGCGCAGGGGGCGGGCAGCCTTCTGGTGGGCGCGGGTGTGGCCCTCGGCTCGGGCGTCCTGAGGCGCCGCCTTCCCGCAGCCGGGAGGGCTGCCGCTGCCGTAAGCGGTGCGGGCCGTTCCGGGGCCGGGGCCGCAGCGCTGCGCGTCGGGCGTTCAGCGGCTCGTGTCGAGGATGACGCGCGCCACGGGGGCGGGGTCGTCGTTCATCGGAACATGACCGCAGTCGGGGAGCCGTACGAGCCGGGCACCGGGGATGAGGCACTTGGCACGGATCCCCTGCCGACGCAGGAGCAGACGGTCCCGGCTGCCCCAGGCGATGGTGACCGGAAGATCCGGCACATCATCGGTGAACGCGAGGCCCCGGCCGGCGGCAAGAGTCTGGTGGAAGCCCGTCGCCCCGCGCAGAGCGACCGTCTCGGACACGACGGCATCGGGTGAACGGCGGCCGGGCCGTGCGTAGATGGTGCTCGTCAGCGCCGCACGGCCGGCCGAGCTCCGCGAAAGCCGCTCGATCACGGGCATCGGCATCGTCAGCGCACCGCGGCGCATCGTGCGCAGCACCCCGAAGGCGTAGCGGCGCTCGCCCTCCGTCCAGAACCCGGCCGGGGACAGGGCCGTCACCGAGGAGACGAGCTTCTCGCGGCCCAGCTCCAGAGCCAGGAGCCCTCCGAGGGAGTTCCCCGCGACGTGCGGGCGCTCCACCCCGATCGCCTCGCAGAAGGCGGCGAGCACCGGGACCACGGTCCCCAGGTCGTAGGGGAGGCCGTCCGGCAGCGCCGGTGAGTCCCCGAACCCGGGCAGGTCCACGGCTATGACATCCCGCTCGGCGGCCAGGATCCGTACGACCGGGTCCCAGGCCTGACGGTGGTGACCGATGCCGTGGAGCAGGAGCAACGGCTCGCCGGACCCGGTTCGTTCGTACGCCATGGACACGGTGTGCCGGCCGACGGCCGAATCGACTGCGAACGAGACCGTGGTGGCCATGCTGCTCCTCAGGTGATCCGTCCCCGGGTGGGCGGGGGATGAGTGGACAGGCCCCTCGTCAGCAATAATTACCGCCCGGTAGCTTGTAGTTCAATAGGTGTGCCCGATTCCTGCTGTCCCGCGGTTCCTGCTGTCCCGCGGTTCCCCCTGTTCCTGCTGTTCCTGCTGGACAGCGTCCGACGTGTCCGCTGGGATGGGGAAGTGACTGCCGACACCGTGACCGATCTCTTCGAAGAAAGCCGGCCCGTCCTCACCGGGGTCGCCTACCGCATGCTCGGCCGCATCGCCGACGCCGAGGACGTGGTGCAGGAGGCGTGGCTGCGCTGGTCGTCGGCGGGACGCGAGGACGTGCGGGAACCGAGGGCCTTCCTCGTACGCATCACCACCCGGCTCGCCATCGACCGGCTGCGTCACCTGCAGTCCAGGCGCGAGGCGTACGTGGGGCCGTGGCTGCCCGAGCCTGTCGTCACCGAGTTCGGGCCTTCCGTCCCCGACACCGCGGAACAGGCGGTCCTCGCCGACTCCGTGTCCCTCGCCGTGCTGGTCGTCCTCGAGTCGCTCTCGCCGCTGGAGCGCGCGGTGTTCGTCCTCCGCGAGGCCTTCGGATTCCCCTACGCCGAGATCGCGGTCACCCTCGACCGGACCGAGGCAGCGGTTCGCCAGCTCGCCGGGCGCGCCAAGCGGCACGTGGAGGAGCGCAAGCCGCGCTACGACGTGGATCCGGCTGTTCGCCGTGATCTCACGGAGCGGTTCCTCTCCGCCGCGTCGGGTGGCGACATCGAGAAGCTGCTCGACCTGTTGGCGCCCGACGTACGGCTGGTCAGCGACAGCGGGGGCAAGTCGAAGGCGCCGCTGCGGATCATCGAGACCGCTGACAAGGTCAGCCGCTTCCTCTACGCGGTCGGGCGGGACATGTCCGTGGAAATGGAGGCGCGGACCGTGGAGCTCAACGGTGGTCCGGCCGTGGCGTTGTTCGACGACGGAAAAGTGGACACGGTCTTCCAGGTGGACGTCGAAGGGGGATTCATTCAATGCGTCTATATCGTTCGTAATCCAGACAAACTTTCTGGATTGTCCGTGAGTTAGGTGGCCGCTCGGCGGATAACCGTCCGCCTTCCTCTCCGCGGCGGCCCTTCTCCCGGCACCCGCGAACCCATGAACCCGCGCGCCCATGAACCACCTGAGCCCCACGAGCCTCCTCGGACGTGGGGCTCAGTGCTGCGTGGTGCCCACCGCTCCGCGAACGTCCTGTGAACGCTCTGCGGCAGTGGACCGTTTCGCTCCGTTACGGGGTGAGGATTGGTCTTGACCAAGGTGGTACGCCGTCCTAAGGTCTCCATGTTAAGACAGGGACCTTTAATAAATAACGTCGCGGAAAGACGCCGGGCGAATGCGGAGGACAGGGTGGGGACCACGCAGCTGGAATCGGTACAGGAGCCGAAGTACTGGCACCTCAAGACCGTGCTCAGTGAGGCACTCGACTCGGACTTTGCGGTAGGAGAAATCCTGCCCAACGAGCGTGACCTCGCGGCGCGTTTCGGAGTCGCCAGGGCCACGCTTCGACAGGCTCTCGAGCAGCTCGAACTCGAAGGCAGACTGCAGCGACGTCGGGGCGTCGGCACGACCGTCGCTCCGCCTCGTGTCGGTGTGGCCGTCGCTGCCGCGCAGCACGACTGGGCGGGCGGAGGCTCGGACGAGGCATGGCAGCCCGTCGAATGCACCGTTGCGACAGCTCCCGCCGCGGTTGCCGCCGTGCTGGAGTGCGACGCCGAGGAACCCGTGCACGTGGTGCGCCGCATCCGTGTCACCCATGGGCAGTCGGTGGCGGCGGAGCTCCTGTACGTCCCCTCGTCGTCCGTACCGGAACTCTCCGCGATCGAAGCGCCGTCCGGGCCCACCCGGGCCCGCAGCGTCCTGCGTGAGCTGCACCGACTCGGCCTCGACGGCCAGGACCGCTCGGTCGAGCTCGGCTCGGCCCGCGCGGACGACGCCAAGGAGCTCGACCGGCTTCCGGGTGCCCCGGTTCTCGTGGTCACGACACGCTACTTCGCCGCCTCCGGTACGGCGGCCGTATCTGTCGCCACGTACCGGGCCGACACCTGCCGCCTGACCTTCGGGGACTCGGGGGCGCTGGAGATCAGCCACGACGAGCAGGAGCAGCAGGCCTCCTGACCTGAGGGCGCAGCGGTTCCTGTCCCCGGCACCCGAGCCCGGCCACTCGCTCGTGCCATGGCCAACGTGCGGCCCGTCGCAGTCAGCGGCGGGCCGTTACCGTTGCCTCCACCGCGAAGAGCTGCTCCTCGACATGGTCCAGCGCGAGCCGCAGGGCGCCCGTGGCCACGGCCGCCTCGCCCAGCAGTGACAGGGCAACCCGGGGCGGCCGCAGGCAGTAACGGGCCAGCTCGTCCCGGAGCGGGTCGAGGACACCGTCCAGGCCGGCGGCCCAGCCGCCGATGACCACGAGCTCCGGATCGAGCGCCAGCACCAGGGCCGCGACGTCGTGCACCAGACGCTGGATGAACCGCTCCACAGCGGCTTGCGCGCCGGCATCGCCGTGCTTGGCCTTCGAGAAGACGGCGGCCACGGCGTGCTCGTCCAGCGGGTCCAGCGGGGTGTCGGTCGTCGAGAGGAGATGCTCCGGGGTGACGTCCCGACCCAGCAGGTGCAGCGCGCCGATCTCGCCGGCCGCCCCGCCGAATCCGCGGTGCAGCCGTCCGCCGATCAGTGAACCCGCCCCGGGGCTCAAGCCCGCGAGAACGAAGACGATGTCATCGGACTCGGTTGCCGCACCCTTCCAGTGCTCGGCCACCGCCGCGGCATTGGCGTCGTTCTCCACCAGCACAGGGCACCGGAAGGAGCGCCGCAGCTTCTCGCCGAGCGCCAGGCCGGTCCAGTCCGGCAGAGCGGTGGCCAGCCGCACGGTCCCGTCGGCCTCGACAATTCCGGGGCTGCCCACCCCGACCGCGCGCAAACTGCTCCGCGCGACTCCGGTACGCCGCAGTACATCGGCGATCACGGCCCGGACCTGATCGATCCTGTCATCCGCGCACGCGGTCTCGGAGACCTCACGCGAGCCCGCGCCCACGATCCTTCCGTCCAGCCCGGACAGCAGCGCGGAGACCCGGTGGGGGCCGATCTCGACACCCAGCAAGTACCCGGCCTCGGCACGGAACCGGAACCGCCTGGCAGGCCGCCCCTGCCGCCGTGCCTCGCTCTCGTCAGGCGGGGCCTCGACGACCAGGCCTGCCTCGAAGAGGCCCTCGACGACTCCCTCGACGGTGGGGCGGGACAGCCCCGTGAGCCGCGTCAGATCCGTGAGAGTGGGTGACTGGGCCCCCCGCAGGGCGTGCAGCACCACCGCGGAATTGATCCGCCGGAGCAGAGACGGGTCCCCACCGGTCAGCCGGCCCACGGTGTGTCCTCCCAGGTCGCGCGCATGTCTGCCGGATCGTACTCGCTGACCCAGGCTGCGGCGACCGGCTGCGGAAGCCGGTACCGAGAGGTGACCTGAGTCAGCCCGGAGCCACGAAGCCGGACTCGTAGGCGGCGATCACCGCCTGGGTACGGTCCCTGGCGCCCAACTTCGCCAGAACCGCGCTTACATGGCTCTTCACCGTCTCCACCCCGACCGTGAGTTTCGCGGCGATCTCCGAGTTGGACAGGCCCCGTGCCATCAACCGGAGCACTGCGGCCTCACGGTCGGTGAGAGCCGCACGGTCCATCGCCGCCCGCGCCTTGCTCGTGCCGTACTCCGCCGCGAGCCGGCGGACCGCAGCGGGGAACAGCAGCGACTCTCCCTCCGCCACCAGCCGCACCGCGTGCACGATCTCCGCAGGCCTGGCGCGCTTGAGGAGGAACCCGTCCGCACCGGCACGCAGGGCCTCGTACACGTACTCGTCGTTCTCGAAGGTCGTCACCACGAGGATCTTCGGCGGATCGGCAACCGTGCGCAGCACCAGCCGGGTCGCCTCGATCCCGTCCATCAAAGGCATACGGACGTCCATCGCCACGACGTCGGGGCGCAGTTGACGCACGAGAGGGATCACCGCGGCACCATCGGCCGCCTCACCCACCACGGTGATATCGGGCTGCGCCTCGAGGACCGCACGCAGTCCCGTGCGTACGAGGGGCTCGTCGTCGACCAGAAGTACGGTAACCGGCATCCGGTCAGCGTATGTGGTCCAGCGGGAGGCTCGCGTGCACCATCCACTCTCCTTCGTACGGGCCCGTCTTGGCCTTTCCGCCCAGCATGGAGGCTCGCTCCCGTATGCCCCGCAGGCCGCTGCCGCCGCCCCGCGCCTTCGATGATCCGTCGAGCGGATTGGCCACCTCGAGCTCCAGCCACCCGTCTATCACCGCGAGCCTCACCCGGACGGGTACGGGGCCGGCGTGACGCAGCACGTTGGTGAGTGACTCCTGAAGAATGCGGTAGCCCTCGCGGGAGACGGGGTCGGGGACCAGATCCAGCGGCCCAGACACATCCGCTTTGATCTTCGCACCGGCGCCGCGAGCCGAGTCCAGCAGTCTGTCGGCCTCGAGCAGCGTGGGCCGCCGGCTGACGGGGGTGCCCGACTCCCGCAGTACGCGCAGGACGCGCTCCAGATCGTCCAACGCGCTGCGGCCCGTCTCCTCGATGGCGGCGAGTGCCCGGTCGGTGAACTCGGGGTCGCGCGCAGTCCGGGCGGCCCCCGCCTGCACGACCGCGACCGTCAGCGCGTGCCCGATCGAATCATGGAGCTCGCGCGCTATCCGGTTGCGCTCGAGCAACTGCTCGGTGCGTTCTTCCAGGGCGGTCATCCGCTCCACCCGCGACGGGCCGAGCAACCAGCGGGCAACGGCTGTGACCAGGTGGCCGAGCACAACGACCAGCCCGAGCAGCAGCAGGATCGGCAGGGGAGCGAGCAGCGCGAACCACCAGCTCGGCTCGACGCCACGGACCAGCCAGTCACCGCTCAGCGGGGTCCCGAACGAGGCGCTGACGAGGTCGACCGTCGTGGCCGGCAGCCAGACCGTTGCGAAGGTGGCCGCGGTCGCGAACAGCAGCCGTGCCTCCAGCCAGGCCGCGGTGCGCCAGCGGTCCGCCCATGTCGCCGCGGGCGCAATGGAGATCGCGGCGTCCGGGCGGCCGCGCTCCCGCGGTGTGAGGAGCAGTTGGGCCTGCACTCCTTCGGCGAGACGCATCGCGGGAATCAGCCCCACAGGAATCGCGAGGAAGAAGGGAACCCACGGCCGTTCCGGGGAAATGAAAAGCCACACACTGACGACCGCGGACGGGATGAGCAGGTGAAGCCATCGGCTGTAGGTGGCGGGGACTGCCAACGGTCTGAGGAGGCGGCGCATGCTGCCATCGTGCCAGTGCCGAACGGCGGGAGGCTCCCCCGTGAGAGGGAGACGGTCCACTCGGGCGGGGGAGGCCACGGACCGTGGCCGGCGGCCAGTCTGGGGTCATGACCAGCATCGACGTTCACGAGCTCACAAAGGACTATGGACCTACCCGCGCCGTGGACCACCTCACGTTCAGCGTGCGGCCGGGCCGGGTGACGGGATTTCTCGGTCCGAACGGCGCCGGGAAGTCCACCACCATGCGACTCGTCCTCGGCCTGGACCGGGCCACGGGTGGTTCCGCCACGATCGGCGGACAGCCCTACGCGTCGCTCGCCGACCCGCTGCGCCGGGTCGGCGCCCTGCTCGATGCGCAGGCGGCGCACGGTTCGCGGACAGCGCGCAACCACCTGCTGGCGCTCGCCGCGAGCAACCGCATAGCAGGCAGCCGGGTCGAGGAGGTGCTCGAGGAAGCCGGTCTCGGCGCGGTCGGCGGGAAGCGGATCAAGACGTTCTCGCTCGGCATGCGCCAGCGTCTCGGTATTGCTGCCGCCCTGCTCGGAGATCCGGAGGTGGTGATGCTGGACGAACCGTCGAACGGACTGGACCCGGAAGGCATCATCTGGATCCGTGAGCTGATGCGGCGGCTGGCCCGGGAGGGCCGCACCGTCCTCGTCTCCAGCCACTTGATGAACGAGACCTCTTCCTTCGCCGACCACCTGGTGGTCCTCGGCCGGGGCCGGCTCCTCGTCGATCTGCCGATGCAGGAGTTCCTCGACTCGCGGAGCCGTCCGCGCGTACGTCTCAGGACGACCGAATCCGCGCGTCTGAGGGATGTGCTGATCCGCAAGGGATACGCGCCGGAGCAGGGAGACGACGGCCGCTGGACGGTGGAGGGAGTCAAGGCGGAGGAAATCGGTGCCATCGCCGCCTTCGAAGGAATCCCCATCCTTGAGCTCATCGATGAGCAGGCCACCTTGGAACAGGCGTATCTCGACCTCACCGCGGCCGAAACGGAATTCGCCGCCTCTACTTTACCCACCGCCCGCCAGGAGGTCTGATCGTCGTGACGATGTCGCCAACTGCTGTTCTCCACTCCGAGTGGATCAAGATCAAGTCGGTGCGGTCCGTGTCCGGATCCCTGATAGCGGTCTTCGCCGCCACCCTCGCCATCACCGTGCTCGCGTTCGCCACGGTCGGACAGGCGGAGGCGGACAACGCGGACGCGGAGCCGGTCTTCGACGCCTTCTACGCACTGAACTTCGGCCAGATCGCCGCTATAAGTTTCGGTGCGACCGCCCTGTCCTCCGAGTTCCTGAACGGGGCCCTGCGGATATCGCTGTCGGCCGTTCCACGCCGAGGCCTCTTCTACGCGGCCAAGATGTCCGTGGTCGGCGGACTCGCTCTCGCTGTAGGGATGATCACCAGCTTCGCCACGTTCCTCGTGGGGCAGATGTTCATGGGCGACTACGCGATCGGTCTGGGAGAACCCGGCGCTCTGCGTGCGGCGTTCGGCGGGGGTATCTACCTCACGCTGATGGCGCTGTTCGCGGCGGGACTGACGGCGCTGCTGCGCAGTGCGGTTGCCGTCCTCAGTCTGCTCATCCCCTTCATCCTGATCGTCTCCTTCGTGGTCGGAGACATCGCGGGCGGTGTCGCGCAGTATCTTCCGGACCGGGCAGGGCAGTTGGTGCTCCACCAGACTCCCCAAGGAAGTCTCGGGCCGTGGACGGGGCTGGCCGTCACCGCCGCATGGGCCGGTGCCGCGCTGTTCGCCGGCTGGTGGGCGGTGCGCAAGAGGGACGCCTGACCGGCGCCCGACGGGCACAGGAGCTCCGGTGCTCAGGAGCTCCGCGGCTCAGGGGCGCTCAGGGGTGTGGCGGCCAGGGGCGGGAGGTGCGGATGTCTCCTGTCCCACGGCCGTGCGCAGGCGGGCGAATTCCTCCGCCATCGTCCTCACGGTCCAGTGGGCGTTGAGCCCACTGGGGTTGGGCAGGGCCCAGACACGGGCGCCGCCGATGGTTCGCTCCTGAGGGCCGATCTGCGCACGGCGTTCACCGAAAGCTGTGCGGTAGGCGGTGACGCCGACGACAGCGAGCCACGAAGGCCCGAACCGCTCCACCTTCGCCGACAGAAGTTCGCCCCCTTCGCGGAATTCCGCGGGGCTCAACTCGTCCGCACGTGCCGTGGCGCGGACCACCACGTTGGTGATGCCGAGCCCATGGGTGAGCAGCTCGTACTGTTCCGACGGTTTCAGTTGCCTCGGAGTGAAGCCCGACAGATGCAGAACGGGCCAGAACCGATTGCCCGGGTGGGCGAAATGGTGGCCAGTGGCCCCGGTCATGAGACTCGGGTTGATGCCGCAGAAGAGCACACGCAGACCACCCGCGACCACATCGGGGACGATGCGGTCGCGGGCGGCCAGGAGTTCCTCGGGTGTCATGCGACGGTGGTACGGACCGTCAGAGGATGGAACCGGGCGTGTAGCCGGCCGCTTCCGGGTGCTGCTTGGTGATCTCCTCGATCCGGGCCACCAGAGCGGCGACCTGGTCGCCGGCCGCGCCGGTGAAGGACAGCTTGTCCGCCATCAGGGCGTCCAGCTGTGCACGGTCGAGCGGGATGCGCTCGTCGGCGGCCAGCTTGTCCAGCAGCTCGTTGCGTTCCGCACCCTGCTCGCGCATGGCCAGTGCCGAGGCGACAGCGTTCTCCTTGATCGCCTCGTGGGCGACCTCACGGCCGACCCCTGCCCGTACCGCGCCCATCAGCACCTTGGTGGTGGCGAGGAACGGGAGGTAGCGGTCCAGCTCACGCGCCACGACCGCGGGGAACGCACCGAACTCGTCGAGGACCGTCAGGAAGGTCTCCAGCAGACCGTCGAACGCGAAGAACGCGTCCGGCAGTGCGACGCGGCGGACCACGGAACAGGACACGTCGCCCTCGTTCCACTGATCGCCCGCCAGCTCGCCCGTCATCGACGCGTAGCCGCGCAGGATGACCATCAGGCCGTTGACGCGCTCGCAGGAGCGGGTGTTCATCTTGTGCGGCATGGCCGACGAGCCGACCTGACCCGGCTTGAAGCCTTCGGTCACCAGCTCGTGGCCGGCCATCAGCCGGATGGTCTTGGCGACCGACGAGGGTGCAGCGGCCAGCTGGACCAGCGCGGTGACCACGTCGTAGTCGAGAGAGCGGGGGTAGACCTGGCCGACCGAAGTGAAGGCCTGCGCGAAGCCGAGGTGACCGGCGATGCGGTGCTCCAGGTCGGCGAGCTTGTCCGCGTCGCCGCCCAGCAGGTCCAGCATGTCCTGGGCGGTTCCGACGGGGCCCTTGATGCCACGCAGCGGGTAACGGTCGAGCAGGTCCTCGAGCCGTCCGTAGGCCACGAGCAGCTCGTCCGCGGCAGTCGCGAAACGCTTGCCGAGCGTCGTCGCCTGTGCGGCGACATTGTGGGAGCGGCCCGCGATGACCAGCTCGCGGTACTCGGCGGCCAGCTTGCCCAGGCGGGCCAGAACCGACACCGTACGGTCGCGCATGAGCTCCAGCGAGAGCCGGATCTGCAACTGTTCGACGTTCTCGGTGAGGTCCCGGGAGGTCATGCCCTTGTGCACCTGCTCATGGCCGGCGAGGGCGTTGAACTCCTCGATCCTGGCCTTCACGTCGTGCCGGGTCACCTTCTCGCGCTCGGCGATCGAGGCCAGGTCGACCTGGTCGATCACCCGCTCGTAGTCGGCGAGCGCTGCGTCGGGCACCTCGATCCCGAGGTCCTTCTGAGCGCGCAGCACCGCCAGCCACAGCTGACGCTCCAGCTTCACCTTCTGCTCGGGGGACCAGAGGACGGCCAGCTCCGTGGAGGCATAGCGGCCGGCCAGGACATTGGGGATGCGAGGCTTCGCAGACACAGCAGTCACGTGTCCAGATTCTACTGGCGGTTTCTGCAGGCCGACGCCGCGGGCCGGTGTGTGCTTTCCTACGAACGCGATGCCGGGCCTGATCCCAAGGCCTTGCCAGGGGAGGCCCTACCGCTTCGCGGCCACGAATCCCCACTGGTCGACCGGCTCACCGGTGACGGGCTCCTCCGGGCGCCACAGGCTGATCGACCCGAAGCCCGGCTCGACCAGGTCCAGACCGTCGGAGAAGGAGCGCATGATCTCCCTCGGCCGTGAGATGTAGGGCATGGCGCCGCCGCTGGCATAGTCGTCGGACGCCGCCCGGGTCTCCTCCGTCTCGATCGTGTCGCACAGCATCAGGAAACTTCCGGCGGGGAAAGCGTCGAGGTAGCTGCGCAGAAGGGCGGCGGCCTCGCCGCCGTCCGCGATGTGCCCCAGGGTCGAGAGCACCATCAGGGCGACCGGCTGCTGGAGATCCAGTGTCCTGGCGGCCTCGCGCAGTACCGTCCCGGAGTCCCTCAGATCCGCGTGCACGTAGTCCGTTGCGCCCTCGGGCCGGCTGGTCAGCAGGGCGCGCGCGTGGGCCAGCACGATCGGGTCGTGGTCCACGTAGACGATGCGGGCCGAAGGGGCGACCGCCTGGGCCACCTCGTGCGTCGCGTTCGCTGTCGGCAGGCCGGTGCCGAGGTCGAGGAACTGCCGTACCCCGGCTTCCTGGGCCAGATAGCGAACAGCCCGCGCCTGGAAGAGTCGGGAGGCACGGGCGATGTCGATGATCTGCGGGTACGACTCCTCCATGGCCGCGCCCAGCAGGCGGTCCACCTCGTAGTTGTCCTTGCCGCCCAGCCAGTAGTTCCAGACGCGAGCCGAGTGCGGTGTGCCTGTGTCGATCCGGTCCGCCGGCGCCGAGGTGTCGTCACTCATCGTTCATCCCTGTCCTGGTGCCCAGGGTGGCCCTGCGCGGTGGACGACCAGCCTGGCTCATCCGCCTCTTGCGTACCAGGTGCAACTGCGCCAACTCGGCCGCCGGGCAATGAAGTCGGGAAGTCGGGCCCGCGCTAAGGCGTCAGCCGTCCAGCCGGCGCCACTCCGTCACAGGCCCGGGGTTCGCCGCGTCCACGGGCGTGACATAGAAGGCACGCCCGAGCCCGGCGTCGAACTGAGCGCCGGCCCGTCCGTCGCCGGACGAGCGTCCGGTAAGACGCCGCCCGATCCAGGGCATCAGATGCTGGCGGGCGAACCTGACGTCATCGACGCGCCGTCTCGCCCAGCGGGCCGGCTGGGAAGCCGGCACGGGGGTCTGCCAGTCGCTCTCCGCAGGCAGTCCGAGCGTCTGCCAGACCGCCTCGGCGACCCTTCGGTGTCCCTCGGGCGTCAGATGCAGCCGGTCGACGTCCCACATCCGGGGATCCCCCAGAGAGGGCGCGCCGTACAGATCGGCCACCACCGCGCCGTGCCGTTCCGCCAGGTCGTCGACCAGCGAGAAGAGCTCCTCCATGCGCGGACGGAAGCGTTCCATCACGGGACCGTTGCGCCCGGGGCTGCGCATCAGCACCAGCTTCTTGCACGACGGCGCGAGACGCTCCACGGCCTCCTCAAGCCGACCCCGCACCATGCCCATGTCGCACTTCGGCCGCAGGGTGTCGTTGAGCCCGCCGACGAGCGTGATCACGTCGGGCTGCAGCGCTGCCGCGACGGCTACCTGCTCGTCGACGATCTGGCTGATGAGTTTTCCGCGCACGGCCAGATTCGCGTACCGGAATCCGGGCGTGTGGGCCGCGAGCCGGGCAGCGAGGACATCGGCCCAGCCGCGGTAGGAACCGTTGGGCAGCAGGTCCGACATGCCCTCGGTGAACGAGTCGCCGACCGCGACAAGACTGGTGTAGGAGGCATTCAATTCCATGACCATGCGATCTTACCGTGGTGGGAACACGCGGCCGGATCCCGACGGAAGAGGGGCGCGACCGCAGTCGCGCCCCTCGCCACTCCCGCAGGACACCGGCGTCAGCGTGCCTGGGCCCTCCCCACCAGCTCACGCAGCACGTCCTCCATCGTGACCATGCCGACCAGCCGGTCGTTGTCCTCGTCCAGCACGGCTGCCAGGTGTGTACGGCTCCGTCGCAGCGCGGTCAGGACATCGTCGAGCGGCGTATTGGCCCGCACCCGGGCGATCGGCCGCATCGCCGTCACCGGGAACGGAACGTCGCGAGGTGTGGCGTCCAGGGCGTCCTTCACGTGCAGGTACCCGAGAATCCGCTGCTCGCTGTCCATGACGGGAAAGCGGGAGAAGCCGGATTCCGACGAGAGCCGCTCCAGCTCTTCGGGCGTAGTCCCGACCCGCGTGTACAGCACCCGGTCGACCGGCAGCAGGACGTCCCGGACCGGTCGTCGGCCGAGTTCCAGGGCATGCCGCAGCCGCTCCGCCGAGCGGTCGTCGACGAGGCCTGCGTCACCCGCGTCCTTGACGAGCCGGGCCAGCTCGTCGTCGGAGAAGGTCGCGGACACCTCGTCCTTGGTCTCCACCCGCAGAAGTTTCAGCAGAGCGTTGGCGAAGGCGTTGATGGTGAAGATCACCGGGCGCAGCCCCCTGGCCAGGGTCACGAGCGGCGGTCCGAGCAGCAGCGCGGTGCGGGCCGGTTCGGCCAGCGCGATGTTCTTCGGCACCATCTCGCCCAGCAGCATGTGCAGATAGGTTGCCACGGTCAGGGCGATCACGAACGAGATCGGGTGCACCAGTCCGTGCGGCACCCCCACCGCGTCGAAGACGGGCTCCAGCAGGTGCGCGATGGCGGGTTCCGCGACGATACCGAGCACCAGCGTGCAGAGCGTGATGCCCAGCTGCGCCGCGGCAAGGAGCGCCGACACATGCTCGAGGCCCCAGATGACGCTGCGCGCCCGCCGGTTCCCGGCCTCGGCCTCCGGCTCGATCTGGCTGCGCCGTACGGAGATCAGTGCGAACTCCGCGCCGACGAAGAAGGCGTTCACGACCAGGGTCAGCAGCCCGATGAAGAGCTGCACGGCGATCATCGTTCGTTCTCCGTCGGATCGTCGGTACCGGGCAGCGGTGCGTGCAGCAGGGCGCGCGCGGCGCGGTGCCCCGAGGCGTCCACCACATCGAGCCGCCAGCCCGTGAGCTCGACGGTGTCGCCGACCACGGGGATGCGGCCGACTTCGGTCGCGATGAGCCCGGCGAGTGTCTCGTAGGGCCCGTCCGGGACCCGCAGCCCGATGGTCCGGAGCTGGTCCGTGCGTGCCGCGCCGTCGGCGGACCACAGGGTGCGGCCGTCGGCGTCCTCGCCGGCGGGTGCGAGGTCGGGCGTCTCGTGCGGGTCGTGCTCGTCGCGTACCTCTCCGACGACCTCCTCGACGATGTCCTCCAGCGTCACGACGCCTGCCGTGCCGCCGTACTCGTCGATGACGACAGCCATGGCGAGTTTGCCGGACAACCGGTCCAGCAACCGGTCCACGGTGAGGGTCTCGGGCACGAGGAGCGGCTCGCGCAGCATGTCCGACACCCGTTTGCGGGGCCGCTGCGCTGCCGGGATGGCCAGCACGTCCTTGATGTGCGCGACTCCCACGACCGAGTCCAGGCTGCCCCGGTAGACGGGGAAGCGGGAGAGACCGGTCGCCCGGGTGGCGTTCGCGACGTCCTCCGCGGTCGCCCGGATCTCGAGGGCGGTCACCTGGACGCGCGGCGTCATCACGTTCTCCGCGGTCAGCTCGGACAGGTTGAGGGTGCGGACGAACAGTTCCGCGGTGTCGGCCTCCAGGGCGCCCTCCTTCGCGGAGTGACGCGCCAGGGCCACCAGCTCCTGAGGGCTGCGCGCGGAGGCAAGCTCCTCCGTCGGTTCGAGGCCGAAGCGGCGCACGATCCGGTTGGCGGTGTTGTTGAGGTGGCTGATGAACGGGCGGAAGACGGCGGTGAAGACCCGCTGCGGAGTGGCGACCACCTTGGCGACGGCCAGCGGGGACGAGATCGCCCAGTTCTTCGGGACGAGCTCGCCGACCACCATCAGGACCACGGTGGACAGGGCGGTACCGATCACGAGCGCCAGCGTGGAAGCCACACCGGGGGAGGCCCCCATGGCCTCGACCGGTCCCCGGATCAGCTTGGCGATGGACGGCTCGGAGAGCATGCCGACCACCAGATTGGTGACGGTGATACCGAGCTGCGCGCCGGAGAGCTGATAGGTGAGGCTGCGGACAGCCTTGAGTGCTCCCGCCGCACCTCGTTCCCCCCGCTCGACGGCCCGTTCGAGGTCGCCGCGCTCCACTGTGGTCAGAGAGAACTCCGCCGCCACGAAAGCGCCGCAGGCGAGTGAGAGCAGCACCGCCACGAGGAGCAGAAGCACTTCGGTCATCGGTTCACCTCCGTCCCATGATCGGGCAGGGGCAGGAGGTTCGCGCGATGTCGGCGGGATCTACTACTGGGAGGCTCGCCCATGGGCGGACGCTCACACCTTTCGAAAAGTGGGACGGTTGAGGATCCATAGTAAAGGGTCGGCAAAATGCCGGGTGCGCCGGGCGTTCCCGGAGGCCACCCATGGTCGCAGCCGGTGAGGTGCTCCAGTCCTCTGCCCGCATCGGATTCCGGCATGCGCCGGAGGAAGGTCCGAATCCGCCGGAGGAGGGTCCGAATCCGGTGGAGGAGGTTCCGAATCCCGCCGGAGGAGGGTCCGATCCGCCGGCGAAGGGCCGAATCCGGCGGAGTCCGCAGCGTCCCACGCGTGGCTACAGCGTCTTCACCCATCGCCGCCAGTGATCCTCGCGGTGGTACCCGGTCGCCGCCCATGTGCGGTGCGCCGTCGCGTTGGCCTCCAGGACCATGGCGTCGACCCGGCGCCCGCCCAGGGCGATGAACCGCTGCTCGGCTGCGTCCATCAGGGCGCCGGCGATGCCTTGCCGGCGGCAGTCCGGGTGCACGGCGAGCCGGTAGGCGGAGCAGCGCCAGCCGTCGAAACCGGCGATGACGGTTCCCGCGAGGACACCGTCGCGCTCGGCGAGCAGCAGGGCTTCCGGGTCCCTCGCGATGAGCCCGGCCACCCCGTCGTAGTCGTCACTGATACTCGTCCCCTCCGCGGCCTCGCCCCAGAACCGCAGCACGGTGCTGATGTCGGCCGGAGTCGCGCAACGGATCGCGAGGATCGCGGAAGGGACAGGGAGATCGCTCATGGGGCGACCCAAGCAGAGCGCCGACCTGTTCTGCGAACCATTTCCTCGCCGAGGACGGGCGCGCGGTCATGAGGTGGCCGCGTGCCCGCCCCCGCCGGTTTCCGCTGCGAGGTACGCCCGCCAGCCACCGTGCGCCGTGATGTCCGCGGCCCCGTGCAGTGCGTACGGCTCACAGAGGAATCCAGGGGCCGTGGTGCCGTCGGCGAGGTCGATGCGGCCCAGCGTCATCGGGTGCGGGAGCTGCGCCGTCAGAGTCCCCAGCCCCTCCGGCGGCAGTTCCCAGATCTCCGTCTCGACGGATGCGCCGTCCTCGGCGACCCGTTCAAGGCCCGGCTTGGCGGGAGCCGTACGCAACGCGTGCAGTCTGTAGGTGGGCGCTGTCCTCGTCGTACGGACCAGCCGGGCACCCAGCGCGAGGAGCTGTGAGTTGAGCGGCTGGCCCGTCAGGTGGGCGCCGACCACGGCGAGCTGTACGGGCGGGGTCAGGAGTGCCGCGATCCGGGGCAGCCGTTCGTCGGTGTCCGCCGGGCCGATCAGCATGACGCCGAAGGGCAGTCCCGCGATGTCGCCCGCGGGCACGGCGAGCGCGCACATGTCGAACAGGTTCGTGGAGTTGGTGAACCGTCCCAGTCGGGTGTTCGTGCCGACGGGGTCGGCGGCCACATCGGCGAGAGTGGGGTGCCCGGGCGTGGTGGGGAGCAGGAGGGCGTCGGCGTCGCCGAGTGCGCTCAGGGCCGCTGTACGGAGACGGGCCAGGCGGTCCCGGTCGGCGAAGAGGCGGTGCGCGGGGATGTCGCGGGCGGCGGAAATGATCGCGGCCACCGTGGGGTCGAGATCCGGGGGCGCGGGAGTGCTGTCGATGAAGTCACCCACGGCGGTGTAGCGCTCGGCCACGAACGCCCCCTGGTACAGCAGGGCCGCCGCCTCGGTGAACGGGGTGAGGTCCAGCTGCCTGATCTCGGCACCCGCCGCGCGGAACCGCTCGACGGCAGCGTCGTACGCCTCTGGCCAGCCGGGGTCGAGCGTTCCCAGCTGCTGGACGGGAGGGACGGCGACGCGCCAGGGTCCCGGTGTCCGAGGAGGGACGGCACGCGGTGCGGGAGCGCTCATCAGGCCCAGTGCCTGCTCCGCCTCGGGGAGCGTACGGGCGAACACCGTGACGCAGTCCAGGCTCGCGCAGGCCGGCACCACCCCCTCGGTCGGGACAAGACCTCGGGTCGGCTTCACACCGACGATGCCGTTGAACGCCGCGGGAACGCGCCCCGAGCCCGCGGTGTCCGTGCCGAGGGCCAGGTCGGCGATGCCCAGGGCGACCGCAACTGCCGACCCGGAACTCGAACCGCCGCTGACGCGCGAGGGGTCGACGGCGTTGCGCACCGCACCGTACGGGGAGCGGGTCCCGACCAGACCGGTGGCGAACTGGTCGAGGTTCGTCGTGCCGATCACCAGCGCACCGGCCGCGCGCAGACGGGCCACGGCGGGAGCGTCGGCGGCGGGCTTGTACGCGTACGAGGGGCAGCCTGCCGTGGTCGGCAGCCCGGCCACGTCGATATTGCCCTTGACCGCCAGGAGGCGGCCCGACAGCGGAAGGTGTTCGCCCGCCGCGATGCGGGCGTCCAGAGCGCGGGCCTCCTCCTCCAAGTCGGCGAGCGGACGCAGGTCGATCCAGATCTCGGGCCGGTCGACCTTACGGACACGCGCGTGGGCTGTCCGGACCCGCCGGAGAACGGGGCTGGGGTCGGTCATGGTGCCACCTCGGGTCGGCGGGACAGGACGAGCAGCGGTGTTCCCGATTCCACCTGGGCGCCGGGCCTGGTGAGGATCCGGACGACCGTGCCGTCCATCGGGGCATGAACGCGGGACTCCATCTTCATCGCCTCCAGGGCGAGCAGCGGCTGACCCGCCGTGACCGTGTCCCCCGCGGCCACATTCAACTGCCAGACGGATGCGGCGAACTCGGCTTCCAGCAGCCGGCCGCCCTCCGGTATCTCGATCTCCACCGGAACCTCGGGAGGGGCGGTTGCCGCCTCGGCCCTGGTGAACTCCCCGGCCTCCTCCCAGGCGTCACGCTCGGCGCCGAACGCGGTGCCCTGCCGGGCGCGGAACGCGGCGATCGAGGTGGCGTTCCCGTCGAGGAACGCCTGGTACCGCGCCAGCGAGAACTCGCCTTCCTCGATACGCGGTACGAAGCGCCCGGACGCGATGTCCGCGCGGAGCTCGAGGAGTTCGTCCGCCTCCACCGGATACCACTTGATGCGGTCGAAGAAGCGCAGCAGCCAGGGCGAGCCCGGCTCGAAGGCACCGCGCTGCTGCCAGCCCGACCACACCTGGGTCGTGCGGCCCACGAACTGGTAGCCGCCGGGGCCCTCCATCCCGTAGACACACAGGTACGCGCCGCCGATGCCGACCGAGTTCTCGGCCGTCCAGGTGCGGGCCGGGTTGTACTTCGTGGTGACCAGCCGGTGGCGCGGGTCCAGCGGAGTGGCGACGGGCGCGCCCAGGTAGACATCGCCGAGCCCCATCACCAGGTACTCGGCGTCGAAGACCGTGCGGTAGACGTCGTCCACGGAGTCCAGGCCGTTGACCCGGCGGATGAACTCGATGTTCCACGGGCACCAGGGGGCGTCGTCCCGGACCCCCGCCATGTAGCGCGCGATGGCCTCGCGGGTCGCCGGGTCGTCCCAGGACAACGGCAGATGCACGGTCCTGGACCGTACGACGAGGGCGTCGGTCGGCGGGAGCGCGGCCTCGGTGCGGTGGAGCAGCTGCAGAAGGCGTTCCTGCGGAAGGACCGAGGGGTCGGTCTGGATCTGGAGCGAGCGGATGCCGGGTGTGAGGCCGGTGATGCCGGGGACGGCCTGCGCCGTCAGCGCCTCCATCAGCGCGTGGATGCGCATCCGCAGCGCCAGGTCCAGCTGCATCGGCCCGTACTCGACCAGGACGTTGTCGTCACCGCTGCGGCGGTAGGTGAGGGTGCCGTCCTGGAACAGGATGCCGCCGTCGACGATCGCGGGGCGCGGCGCACCGGTGATCGTGACCGGCTGGAAGCGGACCGTGTCGCCGGGGCGGAGCTGCCCCAGCTTCCAGCGTTCGCCCGTCACCACCGTCGCCGGGCAGACGAACCCGCCCAGCGAGGGCCCGTCGGGACCGAGGAGCACCGGCATGTCGCCGGTGTAGTCGACGGCGCCCACGGAGTAGGGCGTGTCATGGATGTTGGACGGGTGCAGGCCGGCCTCGCCGCCGTCGGTGCGGGCCCAGCGCGGCTTGGGACCGATCAGGCGCACACCGGTCCTGGCCGAGTTGAAGTGGACCTTCCAGTCGGCCGCGTAGAAGTCGTGGATGTCCTCCTCGGTGAAGAACTCGGGCGCTGCGTGGGGGCCTTCGGCCGCCCCGATCCGCCACACGGAACCGAAGTGGGGACGTGCACCCGCCGGGACGGCGACGCCCGCGGTCGCGCCGGTCTCGTCGGTGGCGCCGGTCCCGTCGGTCCCGCAGTGCAGGACGTCGCCGGTGCGCAGCGCCCGCCCGCCGTGGCCGCCGAAGCCGCCGAGCGTGAACGTGGCGGCGCTGCCCAGGAAGTCGGGAACGTCCAGACCCCCTCCCGCGAACAGGACGTAGGTCCGCAGTCCGTGCTCCGCCGGGGTGCCGACAGCGAGGGTGGCGCCGGCCGGGACGGTCACGGGCTCCCACTGCCCGACCGGCTCGCCGTCGAGCGTCACCGGGGCGGGTGCGCCCGTGACACAGACCGTCGTCGTACGGGTGAAGCGCAGCGTCGGGCCCTGGAGCGTGCATTCGAGGCCGGGCGCGCCCGGGGCGTTGCCCAGGGCGGTGTTGCCGAGCCGGAAGGAGAGGTTGTCCATGGGGCCCGAAGGCGGTACGCCCACCTGCCAGTAGCCCGTGCGACCGGGCCAGTCCTGCACGGTGGTGAGTGTGCCGCCGGACACCACCTCGATACGGGGGGTCGGGTCCGTGACCGTGGCCAGGGTGGCGGTCGAGTGTGCGGCGTCCCTGACCCGGTCGTCGGCCAGGGCGGCCCGCACCAGGCCCAGATTGGTCTCGATGCCGTCCACCCGGGTGGCGGCCAGGGCCTCGTCCAGCCGGGTGAGGGCGTCGGCGCGGTCGGTGCCGTACGCGATGACCTTGGCCAGCATCGGGTCGTACGAGGTCGTCACCTCCGTACCCGTCTCGATCCAGGTATCCACCCGGATGCCCTCGGCCTCGGGGAACGCGACGCGGGTCAGCAGGCCGGCGCCGGGACGGTGGTCGCGCGTCGGGTCCTCGGCGTACACGCGGGCCTCGACCGCGTGGCCGCGCGGAGCCGGCGGATCCTGCACGACGCCGGTGTCGCCCTGTGCCAGGCGCAGCATCCAGGCGACGAGATCGACACCGAAGATCTCCTCGGTGACCGGGTGTTCGACCTGGAGACGGGTGTTGACCTCCAGGAAGTACGCCTCCTCGCGGGCGGCGTCGTACACGAACTCCACCGTTCCCGCGGACCGGTAGTCGACGGAGGCACACAACTCACGTGCCGAAGTGGCCAGTCGGCTGCGGATGTCGTCCGGGAGGCCCGGGGCGGGGGCCTCCTCCAGGACCTTCTGGTTGCGGCGCTGGAGCGAGCAGTCGCGGTCGCCGAAGGTGACCACGCGGCCCCGGCCGTCACCGAAGACCTGCACCTCCACATGCCGCGCGTGCTCGACGAGCCGCTCCAGGAAGACCCCAGCCGAGGCGAAGGACGCGGCGGCGACGCGCTGCACCCGCTCCCAGGCGTCGGTCAGCTCCTCGGCGGACCGGCAGGCCGACATGCCGATCCCGCCACCTCCTCCGGTGGCCTTGAGCATCACCGGGTAGCCGATGTCCTCCGCCGCGGTGAGGGCCGCGAGCAAGTCGGGGAGCAGCCCGGTGCCGGGCGCCAGGGGGACACCCGCCTCCTCGGCCGCCGCGCGCGCGGTGTGCTTGGCGCCGAACAGTTCCAGCTGATCGGCGGTCGGACCGACGAAGACGATGCCGGCGTCCTCGCAACGCCGGGCGAACTCCGCGTCCTCGGAGAGGAATCCGTATCCCGGGTGGATGGCACCGGCGCCGGTGTCCTTGGCGGCCTTGAGTACCAGGTCGGCGTCGAGGTACGACTCCTTGGCCGGCGCCGGGCCGAGGCGCACCGCCTCGTCGGCGAGCCGGACATGAGGGGCGGAGCGATCGGCGTCGGAGAACACCGCGACGGTACGCAGGCCCAGTTCGCGGGCCGTCCGGATGATCCGGACGGCGATCTCGCCGCGGTTGGCGATCAGGAGGGTGTCGAAGGTCATCGCGCGGCCCCCGTCGCCCCGGGGGTGGTGATGGTGGCCTCGACGGCTGTCGGGTCGAAGCCGTTGCACGGGTTGTTGATCTGGGGGCAGTTGGAGACCAGGACGAGGACGTCCGTCTCGGCGCGGAGGGTGACCTTCAGGCCGGGAGCCGAGATGCCGTCCACGATGCCGAGGGTGCCGTCCTTCTCGACCGGCACGTTCATGTACCAGTTGATGTTGGAGACGAGATCCCGTTTGCCGAGCCCGTGCCGGGCGCCCTCCGCGAGGAAGTTGTCCACGCAGGCGTGCTGCGACCAGGTGTGGTGCCCGTAGCGCAGGGTGTTGGATTCCTTGGAGCACGCGCCGCCGACGGTGTCGTGCCGGCCGCAGGTGTCCTCGGTGACCGTCATGAGCGGGGTGTGCTCGTTCGACATCAGCACGCTGCCGGTGGTGAGGAAGATGCTGCCCTGCGCGTGGAGGGTGTCCGGCGCGCTGTAGCGGACAGCGGTGTCCCGGGCGTCGTACACAAGGAAGTCGACGGCCTGATTGCCGTGCAGGTCGGTGAGGGTGAGGTGCTCGCCGGCGCGGACCACGGCGGACCACGCGGCCCGTGCGGGGATCGTGGCGGAGGTGGTCGTGGCGGTCGTCCGGGTCATGCTCGCCCCCTGGCGGTGAGGAAGTCGTACGTGTTGAGGAAGGCCCGGCGCCCCTCGGGTGCGGCGTCCCAGAGCGGGTCGCCGGGCTGCGTCGGCCGGGCACGCCAGGCGAGCACCTCCAGCGAGGTGCAGGTGTACGCCGGGCGGGGATCCAGCGGATGCGGGACGTTCGCGACGAGCACCGTCACGTCCTGCTCGGCGCGCAGTGTCACGGCCGTGCCCGCTCCCGCGGAGCCGGTGAAGTCCAGGGCGCCGTCCTCGCGTATCTCCACGCCCTGGAAGAAGGAGAGGGAGGGTGGCAGATCCCGGGGCTCGAGGCCGTTCTTGGCGGCGGCGAGCTTCAGCAGTTCACGCCCGGCGGGGGACCCGGACTGCGCAGTGCCGTCCCCGTACCGCGCGGTGTTGCGCAGGAGGGTCGACGTACCGCACAGCGCGTCGTGCCGGCCCGAGGAGTCGGCGATCACCGAAGCGAGGACGCGCCCCTGGTCGGAGAGGAGCAGCCGGTCCGCGCCGAGGTAGGCATTCCACTGCACCTTGATCGTGTCGGCGGTGTTCAGCCGCTCCCACGGGCGGTCGTCGGCGTACAGGAGCACATGGGCGCAGGCGTCGCCGTCGAGGTCGGTGAGGCGCAGTTCCGTACCGCGGGCGAGGACGCGGTGTGTGTAGTTGCCTCCCGCGACGGTCTCGGCCCACACGGGCTCGCCCGGCAGGCCGGCCGGCCAGTCGGCCGCGGGCACCATCGGCATGTCACGGGTACGGGTGACGTGTTGGGAGCGGGCGTGCTCCCGCGCTCCGTGTGTTGTCGCTGTCGCCATGGCTGGACCTCCGGTCGGCGGTGGCATCACTGCGCGGCTCGCTCGGGGCCCCGCGCCAGTTTCTGTCGCTCGACAGAAATTAAGTCGCCCGGGATTCGGGTTCGTTGCCCGTCCATTGCGGGTGCGTTACCGACTGCTCACCAAGATCCGCGCAGTCCGCGATGTGCGACGATCGGCCCCATGCCTCCCACCGGAAGAAAGGTCGGTCGCCCGCGCGCCCAGCAGCGGCCCGACAGCGGTCTGTCCGCACGAGACGAACTGCTGGGCGCGGCCGCGGAGCTGTTCACCAGTCGCGGCTACTCGGCGACCACCACCCGGGCCGTCGCCGAACGGGCGGGCATGCGCCAGGCGACGATGTACCACTACGTCGCGGGCAAGGAGGACCTGCTCGCGGAGCTCCTCGAATCCACCGTCACCCCGTCCCTGGCGGTGGCCAGGCAACTGCTCGCCGATGACGCGACCAGTGCGGAGGACCGGCTGTGGGAGCTGTGCCGCTCGGATGTGGCCCTGCTGTGCGCGGGCCCGCACAATCTGGGTGCGCTGTACGTGCTGCCCGAGGTGCAGGCGGAACGGTTCGCCGGATTCCATCGCGTCCGGACCGAGCTCAAGGACGCGTACGCGCAGCTGCTGGCAGGCACGGAGGCGTGCGCGGATCTCGACAAGGACGAGCTGGCGCTCCGTACCGATCTGGTCTTCGGCCTGATCGAAGGGGTGATCCTGGTGCACCGCTCCGACCCGGACAGGTCGGCCGACGTGTTCGCCGCCGCGACGGCGGACGCGGCGCTGCGGATCGCCGGGGCGCGGCGCGACGGGTAGGGCACACGGCGGCCCCGGACACCGGCGGTTCTGCCGGGATCCGGGGCCATCGGGTCAGCGCGCGGAAGCGGCTCGCCTGCGGTACGTGCGGTACGCGGCGCCCAGGACGACCGTGCCGGTCAGGAACAGGACCGTGAACCACTGGAAGTACCAGTGGCCGCCCGCCGGGTCGTAGACCTCTGCCCTGGGCCAGGCGAGGTTGACCGTCATGAACAGGCCGTAGAGCAGGGCCAGAACATTGACCGGCAGGCCCCAGCGCCCCAGTGAGAACAGCGGCTTGCCCGCCTCGTCCAGGGCCTCGGTGCGGGGGCTGTACGTGCCGCGCAGCCGGCGGACCAGGAGCGGGCCGGTCACCATCGAGTACGCGAGGTACAGCATCACGATGCACGTGGTGCCGATGGCCAGGAACGCGTCGGGCGAGGAGAAGTTGAGGAGCAGAAGGGCCGCGGCGAGTACCCCGACGACCACCGCGGGTGCGGTCGGCATCCCGGTGCGGCGGTTGACCTTGGACAGCAGGCCGGAGCAGGGCAGCTGGCCGTCACGGGCCATCGAGAACAGCATCCGGCACGCCGCCGTCTGGACCGCCAGCGTCGCCACCACGATGGCGACCACCACATCGGCCAGCAGAACCCGGCCCAGGCCGTCACCCAGGCTGCTGGTCAGGACGTAGCTCATGCCGTCGGCCACGAGGTTCCCGTCCGTGAGACTGGGCGCGGCCAGCAGCCCGCCCAGTACCAGCAGGCCGCCGAGCAGGCCGGCCGCCCCGAGCGCGGACAGGATCGTGCGCGGAGCGGTCCGGAGGGGATCGCGGGTCTCCTCGCTCATCTCCCCGGCGCTGTCGAAGCCGATCATCACGTACGCGGCCGTGAACGAACCCACCAGCAGGGCGCCGAACAGGCCCGTCTCCGCGCCACTCGTGTGAAAGGTGATCCCCGGACTGCGCTCGGAGTGCGTCAGCAGCAGTACCACGATCAGGACGGCGCCGATGATCTCGGCCGTCACCCCGATCCGGTTGATCACCGACATGACGCGGTTGTCGATGACGTTCACCCAGGTCGTCAGTACCAGCAGCAGCGTACCGAGGACCGCCGCGTTGGCCGCCCCGGTCGGCGACAGCGGTGACGGGTCGCCGCCGAGTACCTGGAAACCGGACCAGATCGGGGGCATCACCATCTGGAGAGCCAGGGCCGCGGCTGCCACCACCACGACCTGGCCGATGACCATGATCCAGCCCGCGAACCAGCCGAAGGTCAGATTGCTGAGCCGGGACGACCACTGGTAGATCGCACCCGAAATCGGGTAGCGGGCGGCGAGTTCGGCGAAACACGCGGCGACCAGCAGCTGTCCGGCCAGCACGGCCGGCCAGGCCCAGAAGAAGACCGGGCCACCGAAGGCGTAGCCGACGGCGAAGAACTGAAAGACCGTCGTCAGGACGGAGATGAACGAGAATCCGGCGGCGAAGGAGGCGTACCGGCCGAGGCTGCGGTGCAGTTCCTGTCGGTAGCCGAACTCCTCGAGGGAGGAGCCGGCTTCCGCGGCCGGGGGTACGGGCGGGTCGGGACGTAGGTCGGCGGGGGCGGTGGCGGCCATGGCTGGACCTGCTCTCAGGGGGAGGGCGGACGGGTTCCGGGAGCGCGGGGCAGTCGGCCGAAGCCGTATTCCTGTCGGACGATAGAAATTAGGGAGAGGGTGTTTCCGCCGGATGACGCAGCCGTGTCCGCACGGAGCCGAAGCGCTCACTCCGCGTGGGGCGCGCCCGTGGCCCACAGGTGTGCGGCACTCGGGTGCATGCGGCACGGCGGAGGCGTGCGGCGGCGTTGTCCCAGCTCACCGGCGTCCCGCCGGGCAGTGTGGGGGCGTGCGTCCTGCAGGTGGTGGCACCGGTGCACGGGGCACGCGCCGGTTCCTCTTGCCGGTGCTAGCGCAGGCACGCTAGCGTAATGGTGTGCCCAAGACTCAGCTGAACGTTCGAGTGGACGAGGCCACCGCCGAAGCAGCGCGACAGCGCGCGCTGCAGCGGGGGATGAGCGTGAACCGCTACATAGAGGAGCTCGTCAAACAGGATGCGGGCGAGGTGGGACACACCTTCGTCGAGGCCGCGGCCGACTTCATGAAGCAGTACGAGTCGGTGTTCGCCGAGGAGTTCGGCACGGAGCGCAAAGGCAGCCGTTGAACCTGCAGATCGACCTTTCCTGGCTGCTCATGGTCGCCGAGCACAAGACGCCCGGTGATCCGCAGGTCGTCGACTGGGGTGCGCTCGTCGCCGCGGTCGGCCGGCACGAGGCGGAGATCTTCGGCAGCCCCGTCTACAGCGATCCGCACTCCCGGGCCGCAGCTCTGCTGCAACTGCTCCTTCACGTACCGGCTCTGGAGCACTCCAACGCCATGTTCGCGTCCGCGGTCGCGTACGGCTACCTCGTCGCGTCGGGACTGAAGGTCATTACGTCGCCCGAACAGGTGCGCGACCTTGCCCTGCTGGTGAAGGAGGGCAAGGCGGATGTCCGGGCCATCGCGGACGAACTGCGCCAGTGGACCCTGTGACCGGGCAGGCCCCGCCCGCACGCCACGCGCCTGAGCCCATGGCGCCACGCGCCTGAGCCCACGGCCGGAACCCTCTGTCCACGGCCGCGGGCCGGGTGTCTCAGTCCACGGCCATGGGGCGCCGGGCCACCCCGAGCACGCAGGGTGAGGACGGCAGCTGCACACCCCGTTCCGGGATACGCAGCCTGCGGTACGTCCCCAGCTCGAAGCCGGCCGCCTCGATCGCCGCAAGGGTGTCCCGCGCCGTGTGGCAGCCCCCGAAGAGCAGCGGCCACACGGTGCGGTCCACCGCGCGCTGGGCGGTCGCCAGCGCTCGTCCGGACGCCAGCGTGTGCTCGAAGAAGCGCAGTTCACCGCCCGGCCGCAGCACCCGCTTGATCTCACCGAGGGCCCGGGGCAGATCCCGGACGGTGCACAGGACGAGCGAGGCGACGGCCGCGTCGAAGGCCTCGCTCTTGACCGGCAGGGCCTCGGCCGTGCCCGGCACCACATCGACCGGGACCTCCGCACGCAGTCCGGCGCCGGCCGCCAGTTGACGCAGGCTGCGCTCGGGTTCGATCGCCACGACCTCGGAGACGGCCCCGGGGTAGTGCGCGAAGTTGAGCCCGTTGCCCGCGCCGATCTCGATGACCCGGCCCGAGAGCCCGGACAGGAGCTCCTCGCGGTGGGCGGCGATGCCGCCCTTCAGATCGGCGGTCACGCTCATCCGGGCGTAGAACCGGGCGAAGACCGGGTGGTGCACCGCATCCCGTGGAATCTTCGTGCTGCGCAGGTGCGTGACGGACCTCGGCATGACGGGCCTCCTTGAGGGGCAGGTACGGCTACCTCGATTCTCCCCCGTGCGGGCCCGCTCAGCCGCTCAACGGCCGTACCCGTCCCCGCCGAGCTCCGGTGCCAGCCAACTCGCGGCCCGCGCACGGAACTCCGCCGGAGGCAGCGATCCCGCCCCGGCCGGGACCGCGCCGAGAAGTGGGGCGCCCGCCACGACCGGAAGGTCGTCGAGATTGCAGCGGGCGGCGAGATCCGGTTCGAGCGGCATGCTGCCCACCACCACGCCGAGGCACTCGATGCCGCGCGCCCGCAGCGCCTCGGCCGTGAGCGCGGTGGCGTTCAGGGTCCCGAGCCCCGCGGGTGCCACCACCAGCACGGGCGCTGCCATCAGGCGTGCGGCGTCCGCGAGGGTGGCACCCTCGTCATCGAACCGGACCAGCAGTCCGCCCGCACCCTCGACGAGCACCAGATCGTGCTCCGTCGCCAGTTTCTGCGCGGCTTCAGCTACTTCGTACGGGCGTACGGGCGCCATGCCGGCACGGCGCGCGGCCGTCGCCGGGGCCAGCGGCTCCGGGAAACGCGCCAGTTCGACCGCAGTCACATGGGCGCCCGCCAGCCGTGCCACCTCGGCGGCGTCCCCGGGCTCGCCGGGGGCCAGCCCGGTCTGGGCCGGCTTGAGCACCGCGACCCGGCGGCCCCGGAAGGCCGCGGCCACCGCGGCTGTCACGATCGTCTTGCCGATCTCCGTGCCCGTACCCGACACCACCAGAATCGTCATGTCACCCTTCCCGCGCTGCCGCGCACACGGCCCGGCAGATCCGTGCCACATCGTCGTCGCCCGTCACATAGGGCGGCATGGTGTACACGAGGTCGCGGAACGGCCGCAGCCAGACGCCCTCGCGGACGGCGGCGCGCGTAGCGGCCGTCATGTCCACCTCGTGATCGAGCTGTACCACTCCGATCGCGCCCAGCACCCGTACGTCCCGGACACCCGGCAGACCGGAGGCCTCCGCGAGGCCGTCCCGCAGTCCCGTGCCGATCCGCTTCACCTCCTGCTCCCAGTCCTGGCCCAGCAGCAGGTCGATGGAGGCGGAGGCCACCGCCGCGGCGAGCGGATTGCCCATGAACGTCGGTCCGTGCGCCAGCACCGGCACGTCCCCGCTCGAGATGCCCTCCGCCACCCGTGAGGTGCACAGCGTCGCGGCCAGCGTCAGATAGCCGCCGGTCAGAGCCTTGCCGACACACATGACGTCGGGGGAGACCCCGGCGTGCCCGGCTGCGAACAGCTGCCCCGTGCGGCCGAATCCCGTCGCGATCTCGTCGAACACGAGCAGTACGTCGTTCTCGTCGCACGCCTCGCGGAGCACCCGCAGGTACGCGGGCGAGTGGAACCGCATCCCGCCGGCACCCTGGACCACCGGTTCCACGATCACCGCGGCCAGTTCATCGGCGTGGTCCGCGACGATCTCCCGCAGATGACGCACGTAGGCCTCGTCCGGCTCGGCGTCGAAACCGTCCGGCGGCGCGTCCGCGAAGATCTGACGCGGGAGCGCCCCCGACCACAGTTCGTGCATCCCGCCCTCGGGATCGCACACCGACATCGGCTGCCAGGTGTCCCCGTGGTAGCCCCCGCGCCATGTCAGCAGCCGGTGCTTGGCGGGCCGGCCGGCCGAGCGCCAGTACTGCAGACACATCTTCACCGCGACCTCGACCGAGACCGATCCGGAGTCGGCGAGGAAGACGTGCTGCAGCGGCTCCGGAGTGATCTCCACCAGCCGGGTGGCCAGCCGGACGGCGGGCTCGTGGGTGAGCCCGCCGAACATCACATGGCTCATCCGGTCCAGCTGGCCGCGTGCGGCCTCGTTGAGAACCGGATGGTTGTAGCCGTGTACCGCCGACCACCAGGAGGACATGCCGTCCACCAGCTCGCGGTGCCCTTCGGCGGGTTCGGCGAGCCGGAGCCGCACACCGGACGCGGACTCCACGACCAGCGGCTCCTGACGGCCCGGCATCGGACCGTAGGGGTGCCAGACGTGGGCCCGGTCCAGAGCACGCAGCCTGCCGGGCGTGAGCGGTTCAGGCATTGGGCGCGAGGTCCGTACCGGCACCGCGGCGGCGGACCGCCACCAGATCCGTGCGCGCCGCCGGGACCTCGGCGTCCTCCGCGGCCGCTTCGGGGGTGTCACCGCAGGGTGCGCAGCCGCCGTCGTGCGAACCGCAGCCGCCGCCCGCCTGGGCGCGGTGCTCGGGAAGCGTCGTCGTGCCCGCCCCCTCCACCTCGAAACCGGCGTCCGCGATCATGTCGAGGTCGGTCTGGCCGGACTGGCCCTCACTGGTCAGGTAGTCGCCCAGGAAGATCGAGTTGACCAGGTTCAGGGCGAGTGGCTGCATCGAGCGCAGATGGACCTCGCGCCCGCCCGCGAGACGTACCTCGACGTCCGGGCAGACGAACCGGACCATCGCCAGAATGCGCAGGCACCGCTGAGGGGTGAGGTGCCAGTCCTTGGCGAGCGGGGTCCCCTCCATCGGAATCAGGAAGTTCACCGGCACCGAGTCCGGGTTGAGCTCGCGCAGCGAGAAGACGACGTCCACCAGGTCGGCGTCGGTCTCGCCCATGCCCGCGATCAGCCCGGAGCACGCCGAAAGGCCCGCGGCCTGGGCCTGCTGCACGGTGTCCACCCGGTCGGCGTACGTGTGGGTCGTAGTGATGTCCCCGTACGTCCCCTCCGACGTGTTGAGGTTGTGGTTGTACGCGTCGGCGCCCGCGGACCTGAGACGGTCCGCCTGGCCCTCGGAGAGCAGACCGAGGCAGGCGCACACCTCGACGTCCTCGTGCTGCTCCTTGATGGCCTCGATGGTCTTCGACACCCGGTCGACGTCCCGGTCCGTCGGCCCGCGGCCGCTCGCCACCAGGCACACGCGCTTCGCGCCACCGGCCACTCCGGCGGTCGCTGCCTTCGTCGCCTCGTCCGGCTTGAGCCAGGTGTACTTGAGGATCTCCGCCTTGGAGCCGAGCCGCTGCGAGCAGTACGAGCAGTCCTCGGGGCAGAGCCCGGACTTGAGGTTGACCAGGTAGTTCAGTTTCACGCGCCGCCCGAACCACTGGCGGCGCACCTTTCCGGCCGCGGCCACCACGTCGAGCAGTTCGTCGTCGGAGGTCGCCAGTACGGCGAGCGCTTCTTCACGGGTCGGCAGTTCGCGCCGCAGCCCCTTGTCCACCAGCGTGTTCAGCAGGTCCATGGATCTGATCCTTACGTACGGCACGGCCTCCGGCCAAGGAGGAACCGGACAGGAGAGGCGGCCAAGGGTGTGTGTATTGCCACATCCTGACCTGCTGCGCACCGGGCTAGGGTCTGTGAGCTGCCTACAAAAGGGACCCTCCCATGCCCTTCGCCCCGTTCGACTGGATCGATGACGAGGCCCGTCGCCGTGCCGCCGCCGGACTCGTCCGGACACTGCGCCCCCGGCCGGCCGAAGCGGAACTGCTGGACCTCGCGAGCAACGACTACCTCGGCCTCACCCGGCACCCCGAAGTCACCGCCGCGGCGGCGGACGCGGCCCTGCGCTGGGGCGCCGGCGCCACGGGCTCACGGCTGGTCACCGGGTCCACCGCGCTGCACGCCGAACTCGAACGCGAGCTCGCGGACTTCTGCGGGTTCGAAGCCGCCCTGGTGCTCTCGTCCGGCTATGCCGCCAACCTCGCCGCTCTCACCGCACTCACCGGACACGGCTCGCTGATCGTGTCCGACGCGGGCAACCACGCCTCGATCGTCGACGGGTGCAGGCTCTCGCGGGCCGCCACGGCGGTCGTACCGCACGCGGACCCCGACGCCGTTCGCAAATCGCTCCAGGCGCACGACGGACGTGCGCTGGCCGTCTCGGACTCCGTCTTCTCGGTGGACGGAGATGCCGCGCCGCTGGCCGAGCTCGCCGATGTCTGCCGCGCCGAGGGTGCGGCACTGCTCGTGGACGACGCGCACGGTCTGGGCGTGCTGGGCGAGGGCGGACGCGGAGCGCTCGCCGCCGCCGGGCTGGCGGGCGGCGAGGGCATCGTCGCCACGCTCACGCTCTCCAAATCCCTGGGCAGCCAGGGCGGTGCGGTCCTCGGCCCCGCCCGGGTCATCGACCATCTGGTCAACACGGCCCGTACGTTCATCTTCGACACCGGTCTCGCACCGGCGGCGGCAGGCGCGGCCCTGGGCGCTCTCCGGCTGCTCCGCAGCGAACCGGAACGGGCGGGCAGGGCCCGTGAGGTCGCCCTCGACCTCTACGGGCGGCTGACCGCGGCGGGCCTGACAGCGGTACGACCCGACGCGGCCGTCGTCTCCGTCCGCGCGCCGTCCGCGGAGGCGGCGGTGCGCTGGGCGGCGGACTGCCGCACGGCCGGCCTCGCGGTCGGGTGCTTCAGGCCGCCGTCGGTACCGGACGGGATCTCCAGGCTGCGGCTGACCGCACGGGCCGACCTGAGCCGTGAGCAGATCGCGACCGCGGTGGCCACGATCGTGGCATCGGCACCCTCGCAGGTCAGCTGACCCGGCGGTCACCCAGCCCGGCGACGAAGGAGGTCCAGGCCGTCGCCGAGAAGCGCAGCGGCGGCAGGTCCACGTCCTTGGAGTCGCGTACGGCGAGATGTTCGTCGCCGAGCCGGGCTGCTTCCACGCAGTTGTTCATCCCGGTGCTGCGGCTGCTGCGGCGCCACCGCAGTGCGTGCTGATCGAGACGGTGTGCGAGACGGTCGGACATCGTGCCCCCCTCGGGCAGTCTGTAGGTCCGGTCAATCGCCGCGGCTGACTGCGGCGATGAGGTCCAGCGATCGCTCCGGCGACAGCGCGTGAGCCTGCATCGTGCGGAAGGCCGAGCTGTACGCCTCAAGGTCTTCTCTCCGCTCCAGATAGAGACTACTCGTCAGATGGTCAAGAACGACCACATCCAGATCAGAAATGTTCGGGAAGGAGAAGATAACGAAAGGTCCTGTGAGGCCGATATAGCTGCCGGCCTCGAACGGCAGTAACTGCAGTTGCACGTGGGGTAGTTGAGCTGCGTGTGCCAGATGGTCGAGCTGTTCTCTCATCACCTGGGGGCCGCCGACCGAGCGCCGCAGCACGGCTTCGTCGAGCACGACGCTCAACTGCAGCGGGCGCTGCGCGTACAGCACCCCCTGGCGGGCGAGCCGGACCTCCACCAGGGAGTCCAGCTGCCCGGACGGCAGCCCGTCCAGCGAGGACCGGGTCACCGCCCGTGCGTAGCCCGCGGTCTGGAGCAGCCCCGGGACCACCGAGGTCTCCAGCGTGCGGGCGGCTCCGGCCTGGGACTCCAGGCTGATGAAGTCGCGGTACTGGGGCGGGATGAGGCCACGGTAGGCATGCCACCACCCGGTGCCCCCGCCGCCCGCCGAACCCGCGAGCGCCTCCAGGAGGGACCGGAGGTGGACGTCGTCCACGTCGTAGGCGTCAAGCAACCGGGTCACATCGCCGGGAGTCACACCGCTCGCGCCCGTCTCGATCCGGCTCACCTTCGACTGGTGCCAGCCCAGCAGACGGGCTGCCTCCCGGCTCGTGAGTCCTGTGGTGTGGCGCAGACTCCGCAGCTCCTCCCCGAGCTTGCGTCGGCGTACCGCTGGGCCGTGCCGCATGCCGGCCTCCTTCCGCTCTGCGGGGAGCCGGCCCGTACCGGGTCCGGCTCGGAAGGGGGCCAGTGTTGCGCTCGTATACGGCTTCCGGGGCAGAGTTCACCGTATTGGGCGACAGATATATGCATATCTTGATGGATTGCCGTTACAGAGGGCGGCATCAGTGGCAATCTGGCGCGAAGCACAATCCAGGCCGATCGCAGGTCGGTCAGGGCGGGAAAGGGACGGCGTCGCCATGGCAGACCATCAAGAAGCAACCGTCACTCTGCCGAGCGACCCGGTCTCGGTCTCCAGGGCCCGGAGGTACGTGGCCGGCGTTCTCGCCGGCTGGGGCCTCCCCGACGGGACCGACGCCGCCGACACGATCCGCCTGATCGTCTCGGAGCTCGCCACCAACGCCGTCCAGCACACCTTCGGGCAGTCGCCCACCTTCACGGTGGATCTCCGCCTCGACCGGGACGTCGAGCTGTATCTGGGAGTGACGGACAGTCACCCCCGCTGGCCCCAACGGCTACCCGCCGCCGTCCAGCAGGACAACGGGCGCGGGATGGTGATCATCAGGGCCCTCGCCAAGGAATGCGGCGGCCGGCTGAGCGTCAGCCCCACCCCGGACGGCGGCAAGACCGTGTCGATCGCCCTTCCCTGGGCCGTGCCCGCTCAGGCCTGACGTCACCGCGCCCCCGTGGCGCGGCCGAAGCCGCTGCGCAGCAGAGCCCTGAGTGTCGCTGCCGCGGCCGTCGACCGGTCGCCGCGGTGCACCACGGAGATCGTCCGGCGGAAGGCTGAGGGTTCGAGGCGCCGCACGGCGAGCGGCGTCGGAGACATCGACGCGACCATCTCGGGCACCACGGCCACGCCGACGCCCGCGCTGACCAGTGCGCACACCAGCGCGTAACCGGGGGACTCGCACACCACGGCAGGCGTCGCCCCCGCGTCGGCCAGCGCGCGCTCCACCCCCTGCCGGGGTGGGTGCGCCGGTGCGCTGCTGATCAGCGGACGGCCCGCAAGCTCGGCCACCGGGAGCCGGCCGCTGCCCTCGGACAGCGCCTGGCCCACGGCCGTGATCAGCACGAGCTCCTCGACCAGCAGCGGCTCGGCGGACACCCCGGAAGGCAGCGGATCGGCGACAGCCGGTTCGTAGGCATGGGTCAGCGCCAGATCCACGTCGCCCGCGGCCACGGCTGCCACCCCGCCGGGCGGCTCGTAGTCCGTCACGGTGAGTTCCACGTCCGGGTGGGCACGCCGGAACGCACTGAGCACCGGCGGCAGCAGATGGATCCCGGCCGTGGTGAACGTGCCGACCCGAAGCCGTCCTCCCGACAGCCCCGCCAGCCGGGCCAACTCGTGCCGTGCCTGGTCCATCTCGTCCAGGACCCGTCGGGCACGCCCGGCCAGCAGCTCACCGGCAGCCGTCAGGCGCGCCCCGCGGTGGTGGCGCACCAGAAGCGCGGCACCGGCCTCCCGCTCCAGTTTCGCGAGCTGCTGGGAGAGGGCGGGCGCGGTGTAGCCGAGCCTCGCGGCCGCCTTCGTGATCGAACCGGCCTCGGCGACCGCCACCAGTGCGGCCAGCCGCGTCGGATCGTACATAAAGCATTCCTTTTGGCAGACCCAGAAGATTGCAAGTACACGCTAAAGGGCCGGCCGGGTCAGGGTGTACCCATGGACGCACAACTGCTCGCTTTCGTCCCGGTCGCCGCGGGAATGGTCGCCCTGCCCGGCGCGGACTTCACCGTGGTCGTACGCAACGCCCTCGCTTCGCGCAGGTCCGGCCTGGCCGCGGCACTGGGCGTCGCCGGGGGGCTGCTCGTGCACACCGCGCTGGCCGTCGCCGGACTTGCGGCGGTGCTGGTGGCGATGCCCGTCCTGTTCCGCACCGTGCAGCTGCTCGGTGGTGCGTATGTGCTCTACCTGGGGGTGAGCGCCCTGCACGCGCTCAGGCGGCAGGCCGCGGACGCCTCCGCAGCGGAGGAGGCGCCCGCCGCGAAGCTGGGGCCCGTGCGGGCATTGCGCCAGGGCTTCCTGACCAACGCCCTCAACCCGAAGGCGCCTGTGCTCTTCCTCAGCCTGCTGCCCCAGTTCGTCCCCGAGGGGCAGCCGCCGCTTCCCAGGACCCTGCTGCTGGCGGCCGTGGTCGTGGTGCTGGCGCTCCTCTGGTTCCCGGCCGTGGCCCTGCTGGTGGACCGTCTCGGCCGTTGGCTGCGCCGGCCGCGTACCGCCCGCGCGATCGAGGGCGGCAGCGGCGCGGCGCTCACCGCGCTGGGCCTCGTGCTGGTGACCGGGCCGCTGCTGCACTGACGCGGCAGGGCCGGCCACCAGGGGACCCGCAGGGACGGCCCGACGGAGGTGTCAGCCGGGGGCGGCCGTCAGCGGACCCGCCCGTACCAGATGCTCTTCGACCAGATCCGTTCCAGCCGGACCACCGCCCCGGTCTTCGGCGAGTGCCAGATCTTGCCGCCGCCGGCGTAGATGCCCACGTGGTAGACACTCCGGCCCGCGTGGAAGAAGACCAGGTCGCCGCGCCGCCGTTGCGACGAGGAGATGTGGCGGGTCTTGTTGTACTGCTGTTGGGCCGTGCGGGGGAGCTTCTTGCCCGCCTTCTTGAACGAGTAGAGCGTGAGGCCCGAACAGTCGAAGCGGTGGGGGCCGCTGGCGCCGTACCTGTAGGGCGACCCCTTCTTCGAGGCGGCGATGTCGAGCGCCCTCGTCGAATGGGCAGCGGCCTCGGCCTCGTTGACGAGGCCGGGGGCGAGCATGGTGGTGCCTACAGCGAATGTGAGAACCGAGGCCGTACCGACCCGGGCGAAAAGAGACGGGACATGAACCTGCGCAGTCATGCGCAACCCTTCGTCAGCCGCCTGTGAAGGATGACCTGTCGGGTTCGGGCTGGCGAAGTTGCCCGGCCGCACTTGGCGGCTTCACCCCGAGGGTCGAAGGGATATCCCGTCGGCCCGTTGTGCTCGGGTCCTCCACTCCTGCCGATCCACTTCTGTCGACCAGGCATCCGGACAGCGGCAGGACTCGGCGTCCGCCCGGACCGCCCCGCCGCGGTGGCGGGGGCTTGTCGTCCCAGGGATCTTTACTCACGGACCGCCGGATTTCCGCGGTGAAGGTCGTTATGTGAGAGTCATCACGACTGATCCGTTCGGGTGGACGGGGTGGGACGGAAGCTGGGGCGACGCTGCGTGACCGGCCTCGTACCAGCAGCGGAACGGTGAATTCCACTCAGTGTCCGCGCGGGCTGCGCAAGTTGAGCTGTCCCCCGTGAGGGGGATGGCCTACGCCGAACGAGCGAGGAAAATTGATCTGCGCATCGGGCGTGTCCGGCCTCGGGGGGCATCGGCGCAGCCGTTGACGCGACAACTGTTCGAAGACCTCGCCGGGCTCGCGGCGTGCCGAGGGTTCCATGGCTCGGGTGGCCGACGGTGACGGCACTGCCGCGTTCGAGGACACCTACAGGCGCGCCAGCCCGTGGCCGTCGGCCCAGGCGTTGATCGCCGCGGCCAGTTCCGCGGGGCGGTCCTCCGGGGAGTGGTGGCCGGCCAGGCCGTGGCGGGAGACCTCCAGGCCCGCGATGTTCTCCTCGCACCAGGCGACGGCCCCCTGGTCGGTCATCGCGCCGGGGCCCGGATCGAACGCGGCCAGCAGCTTGGGGACTTCGGGACTGGCAGCCAGCCAGGCGTCGTAGCGCTCGATGCGGGCCACGACATCGGCGGGCTCGGAGTCCAACGGCATCATGCGTGTCCACGCCAGGATCGGGCGTCGGCTGTGCGGGGTCGGGAAGGGGCGGCGGTAGACCTCGAGATCGGCGGGGTCCAGTGGGGTGGCGAGCGTGTCCGGCAGCCCGTCGATGAACAGCGAGTTCTCCAGAATCATCTTCTCGCCCACCCCGGGGGTGCGCAGGAGAGTGAACAACTCCCGCCCGGCCGCCGGGAATTCGTTGCCGACCAGCGGCTTGATGATCGTCTCGGTGAAGGCGAGGCCGCGCACGCTGCCCGGGAGGCGGGCCGCGCGGTCGAAGGCGAGCGCGCCGCCCCAGTCGTGGCCGACGAGGACGGCCTCGGCAATGCCGAGGGCGTCGAACCAGGCGTCGAGGTAGCGGGCGTGGTCGTCGAAGGAGTAGGCGAGGTCGGGCTTGCCGGAGTCGCCCATGCCGATGAGGTCGGGGGCCAGGAGGCGGCGGCCGGGCGCGGTCACGCCCGGCAGGACGTTCCGCCACAGGTGGGAGGAGGTGGGGTTGCCGTGGAGGAAGACGAACGGCAGCCCGTCGGGGTCGCCCCACTCGCGGTAGTGGAGGGTGGAATCGAGGACGGGAAGGGTGGGCATCGCGGTGTCACTTCGCTTTCTGTACGGGGATTCAGAGATTGAGGCTCAGGACGCGGTCGACGGGCATCTCGACGACGACCAGGTCCGGCGGGGCGGGCGGGGCCGCGCGGTAGCGGACGGTGTAGCGGCGGACGGCCTCGGCCAGGCGCGCGGGGTCGTCCGTGACGGCGGCCCGGCCTTCGAGAGTGAGCCAGCGGAAGCCGTCCGCCTGGCAGAGCGCGACACGGGCCGCCGCGCCGCCGGCCACCACGTTCCGGGTCTTGCGGGCTCCCGCCCGGGTGGTCACCCGGACCAGGCCGGCGGACGCGTCGAAGGTGAAGCGGACGGGCGTGACGTGCGGGGTCCCGTCGGGGCGGAGGGTGGTCAGCGTGGCCGTGCGGGGAAGAGCGAGGAACGCCCGTGCGGCGGCCGGTAGTCCGACGGTCGCCCGGCTCACTTCTTCCTCACGCTCTCGTTCCAGATCAGCTTGGCGATGTTCGGCCTCACGGCCGTGGTGATGACACCCATCGCCGTACGGACGAACCGTCGCTCCTCCAGCTCGCGCAGCATGCTCGCGGCGAGGTCGGGACGGGCGGTGAAGACGCCGTCGGCGCTGGTCGCGGCGGTGTGGTAGTCGGTGACGGTGGGGTGCTCGAAGAGGCCCGAGGGGCGGACCAGCGTCCAGTCGAGGTCCGTACGGCGGATCACCGCCTCCATGCGGCGCATGTCCTCGTGGAGGGTGCGGCCGAGGCGCCGATTGACCAGCGGGTCGAGCACATGGTTGAAGAAGTGCGCGCCGGTGGGCCGCCAGGCGGGGTCGGCGATGCTGGAGCTGACGGTGAGCAGCCGTGTGATGCCGTGGCGGGCCATGGCCCGGGTGATGGCGGTGGCGCTCGCCGAGTACGTGGTGATGGTCTCCTTGTTGAAGCGCGCGCCCAGAGAGGAGAGGACGGCGTCCGTCCCGCCGACCGCGGCGTCGACGGCCTCGGGGTCGGTGGCGTCGGCCACCGCCACGGTGAGGCCCGGCCGGGTGGGGAGGGAACCCGGGCGGCGGGTCACGGCGACGACCTCATGGCCGGTCGCGAGGGCCTGCTCGGTGAGGTGGCGACCTGTCGGTCCGTTGGCGCCGAAGACTGCGATACGCATGATGTGGGCCATCCCTTGGTGTGGCTTGCGGAACGCCCTTGACTGTGCCGACCGCGAAACGCAGGCTCAACGCTGATGAATAACGCCGCCCCTGCACCCGCCCGCCTCCGGGGCCGCCCCCGCGGCAACCCGCCGACCCGAGAGTCGATCGTCTCTGCGGCTCGTGAGCTGTTCCTGGAGCGCGGCTACCGGCGCACCACTCTGCGCGCGGTGGCCGGGGCCGCCGGGGTCGACCCGGCGCTGATCGCGTACCACTTCGGCTCGAAGAAGGGCCTGTTCGCAGACGTGATGCAGTTCCAGTGCGCCAACGCACTGGCGGTGGACGACGTCCTCGGCGGCGACCCAGCCACCCTCCCCGACCGCCTGATCGACGCCGTGACGGACCTGTGGGAGGACGCCGACTTCCGGCAGCTCACCACCCGGGGCGAGGAGGCGGCCGAGGTGATCCGCGAATACCTGGAACGCGAGTTGCTGGCCCGGCTTGTTGAATTCCTCGGAGGACGGGACGCGACCGCCCGCGCCACGGCCGTGGTGACGGTTCTCGGCGGCCTCATCTACACGCGCTACCTCAACCCCCTCCCCACCCCCGCCGCACTCACCCCGTCCGAGACCCGCCACGTCCTCACGCCGGCTCTGCGCGCCGCGCTTGCCCCGAGGCCGCGCACCGCGGCGACCGGGGCGGACCGTCGCGGCTCGCAGGCCTCCGGGGGCGGCGCCGTGAAGCACCGTCAGGGCGGCGGCGCGGCAGGGGAGCCGCGCTGAGGGGCGGTCAACTCGTCGATGCGGGCGGTACGGTGACCCGTCCCGCGCGACGCTCCCCGTCCAGTACCCGCAACGCGCGGGCCAACGTGGCCGCATGGATCTGGGCCTCGCCCCGCTCATGCATCAGTGCGAGCGCATCGCGCAGAGCGGTCGCCCGTGAGGTCAGCGCCTGGGCGGCCCGGAGCGCTCCGTAGGTGTCGCTGCCGCGGGCGGGGTTGATCCGGCCGACCTGGTCGAGCACCTCCAGGTAGCAGTCGATGAACTCTCCTTCGGCGCGGGTCAGCGCGGGGAGCGGCGGGAGCTGGGGGGAGAGCAACGGGGATCACCTCGCGGGGTGTGGCGGCCTAATCGGTTTGCGGTTCTCCGTGATGTGGTCGACCAGTCCGTACGCCTTGGCGGCCGGGGCGTCGAGGATGGTGTCCCGCTCGAGGTCGGTGCCGATGTCCTGTGCGGAACGCCCCGTATGGCGGGCCAGCATCGCGGTGAGCGAGTCGCGCTCACGCATCAGCTCGCGTGCCTGGATCTCGAGGTCGGAGGGCTGGCCCTGCACCGGCTCGTCGAGAGCCGGCTGCTGAATGACTACCCGGGCGCCGGGCAGAGCATGTCGGCGGCCGGGTGCGCCGGCTGCGAGCAGCGCGGCGGCGTAGGAACCCGCCTGGCCCAGGCAGAAGGTCTCCACCTCGCAGGACAGGAACTGCATGGTGTCGTAGACCGCCGCCATGGCGTTGAACGAGCCGCCGGGCGAGTTGATGTAGAGGGAGACCGGCCGGTCGGGTTCGGCGTACTCCAGGTACATGAACTGCGCGACGAGGTCGGTTGCCGCGGTGTCGTCGATGGGTGTGCCGAGAAAGACGATCCGCTCGGCGAGCAGCTTCGAGTACGGATCCAGCGTCCGGGTGCCGGTCGAGGTGCGTTCGGTGAACTCGGGCAGTACGTAGCGGGCGGAGGGACGGTGCACGGCGTTGCCTCTTCCTCGGAGTCCGTAAAAAATGTACAGGACGTACAGAAGGTTCTGAGGGGGACTATGACCCAGGGGTCCAGGGGGAAGCAACCGGTCGGATGCGGTTTCGCTTTCAGCGAGGAACGAAAGCTGACAACCCCTCACATGGCGGGCTGGGCAGGCCCGCGTCCGTGCGCCCGCCCACGCCATGGATGAGCGACACGCTGAGCATTCCTGGAGAGCACCGCTGTCCGTCGTCCGCCGGGTGAACTAAGGGGTGCAGAGACCCCACGAGAAAGGTCATTTCCATGTCTGAGGCTGATGCCGTCACCGTCTGCACGAAGTGCGGCGGCACCATCACCGTCTCTCCGGCCCGCCACGACCAGGCCGCACGTGTCCGCCACGTCGACGCCCCTGGCCAGCCCGAGAAGTGCCCTGACTAGGGCGCGCTCGACAGGCGGAGCGAGGGGTACCCGGTGTGCCCCTCGCTCTCGGTGCCCCTACCCCGGGCGGGCGCCTGCTATGTGACACTGCATCGGGAAGAACCCGGCCCCCGCAACCGTTCTGCCAGACAGCGAACACAAGCTCGGTGACAGAAGGGTGAGGCTGTGTCAGTAGTGTTCAACGAGGAGACGCGCAAGCTTCTGGACGGGAGGAACTTCGCCACCGTCGCGACGCTGAACCGGGACGGAGCGCCGCAGACCTCGGTGGTCTGGGTGGCGAGAGACGGAGACGCGGTGCTGTTCTCCACCACGGCAGGGCGGCAGAAGGCCCGAAACCTCACCCGGGACCCACGGGTCAGCCTCACCGTCTACGACATCGAGAACCCGTACCACTCCGTGGACATCCGCGGCACGGCCGAACTGATCGAGGACCGGGAAAAGTCGCTTCCGCGCGAGCTTTCGCAGAAGTACCTCGGGGAGGACCCGCCCGCCGAGTCGGACGATGTGCTGCGGCTGATCGTCAGGGTGACTCCGCACAGGATCTCCGGCTTCTCCGTCTGAGGCCGACAGCATCGGGTGGACCCCACCGAAGGGGCCTGAAGAGCGGGCGCCCCGTCTCGTACACATGGCACGCACCGAGAAGCCCAGCCCCGTCCGGAGCCGGGTTCTTCAGCTGCCGCACGGACTCCGGGGCCGCGAGACACGCGCCTTAAGCTGGGGGCCATGGCCTACGAGATTCCGGTGACGCAAGCCCGAGCAGAGCTCGCCGAACTGATCAACCGCGTTGTCTACGGTGGTGAGCGAGTGGTCGTGACACGGCACGGCAAGCCGCTCGTGGCTCTGGTGTCGGCGGCTGACCTGCAGCGACTCGAGAGCGATGAGGTGGTGGCCGAGGAGCAGATCGTTCGTACGGTGTCCTCGATCGGCTCCATGACGTCCGCCCCGGCCGAACGCCGCCGTTTCGGTATCGCCGCGGAGCACCGCGGCCACGACGACCGCCGGGACGACTGACTCAGGGCAGCCCGACGACAAAAGCCGTGCACCCCCGTCCGCTACAGCGGGGGTGCACGGCGGTACCGGTGCGGATTCGCTCAGCCCGCGTGGGCGGGTGCCGCCTTCCGCTCGGAGGGTTCGACGCGGTCGGGGTCACCCGGCCGCGTGCGAGCGCCGATCAGGACGGCGGCCAGGCCGAGCACGGCCCAGATCGCCAGGGTCGCCACGGCCCCGCCGGCCGCACTTCCGTCGAAGAACGCCACGGACCGCAGCAGTGATCCGCCCGCGCCCGGCGGCAGCCACTGACCGATCATGCCGACCGGTTCGGGGAGCAGCTCGGGGGCGCTGGTGACCCCGGAGAACGGATTGCCCAGCAGCACCATCAGCAGGGCGCCCAGTCCGATGCCCGGCGTGCCGATCAGGGCGGCGAGCCCCGCCACGGCCGCACCGATCGCCACCACGGTCAGCCCGATGGTGCCGGCCTCGGCCCACCAGTTGCCCGTGATCACTCCGAGCCAGCTGTGGGCCACGGCCGTGGCGGCGACACCCACCAGCACTGCCGCGCCGGTCAGAGTCACGGCGGCGCGGGCGCAGCGCAGTTTCATGAGGGTCACCACCGCTCCGGAGGCGACTCCCGCAAGCGCCAGCGGCAGGATGCTCGCGCCGAGCACGCCGCCCCTGGGGTCGGTCCCCGGCGCAGCGACGACGTCGGTGACCGGTACCTCGGCACCCGCGGGGGCCGCGGCGGTGACCGCCTCGCGCAGCAGCTGGGAGACGACCGGGCTCGCCGCCGACGCCGTGAGCAGGTGCGGGCCCTTCTCGGTGGCCACGACGGCGCCGTATACGACCCGGTCCTCGATGGCGGCACGGGCGGCGGGTGCGTCGTCGTAGCGGTGGATCTCGAAGGCGCCCCCGCGCCGCTCGAACTGCTCCTGCAGCTGGTCGGCCGCCGGTGCGCTGCCGGCGATGCCCACGGGCAGGTCCCGGGGTGCTGTGCGGGCGGCGGGCCACGAGAAGGCCCAGAGCGCCAGGGTCACCATCAGGGGTACGAGCAGGATGACCGCCACCGCGCGGCGGTTCTGTCCAGGCATGACGAGTGCCTCAATTCAAAGAGAAGGATCGTTCGTTTTACGTTTTCCCACTGTCCTGCCGGGTCGGAACCTTGTCAAGAAGGAACGTTCGTTTTAGATTGGGACCATGGCCCGTGTATCCCAGGAACACCTCGACGCCCGCCGCCGGCAGATCCTCGACGGCGCCGCACGCGCCTTCGCCCGTGACGGCTTCCACGGCACCTCGATGCAGGACGTCCTGAAGGAGGTCGGGCTGTCGGCGGGGGCGGTCTACCGGTACTTCAGCGGCAAGGAGGACCTGATCGCGGCCATCGCGGGGGAGGCGGTGGGCGGTGTCCGCCAGGCCTTCGAGCAGGCCTCCCGGGACAGTCCGCCGCCCACTCCCGATGTCCTGATCGGCCGTGTGGTGCGCTCACTTTTCGGTGACGGGACGGACAGGGCGGGCGGGCTGGACCGCAGGGCCTACGCCGGGCTGATCGTCCAGGTGTGGTCCGAGACGCTGCGCAGCGAGCGGCTGTCGGCCACGCTCGGTGAGGCCTACGCGGGTCTGCGCGTGGCCTGGGCGGAACTGGTCGGCGCGTACCGGGCCGCCGGAGTGCTCACCGCCGACGTGCCGGACGAGCACGTCGCCCGCACGCTGATCGCCGTCGCCCAGGGGTACATCGCCCAGTTGGCCATGTTCGGCGACGTCGGCCCGGAGGTCCTCGAAAGCGGCCTGCGCGGACTGATGTCCATGGATCTGCAAAAGATCAGTTAACGCGCCGGAAAAACTTCCGCCCTAACGTGCAATACCTGGCCGCGCGATCCGCTTCATCGTTCAACAGAGTGTTGAACGGGGATAGGGTCCCGCTGCGCCCGGGCCGGTCCCGGGCGGAAGACGAAGAGGTGGAAGCGTGCAACTGACTCCGCACGAACAGGAACGCCTGCTCATTCATGTGGCGGCCGATGTCGCCGAGAAGCGCAGGGCGCGCGGGCTGCGGCTCAATCACCCCGAGGCGATCGCTCTGATCACCTCCCACCTCCTGGAAGGCGCGCGTGACGGCCGGACCGTCGCCGAACTGATGGCCTCCGGCAGGAAGGTGCTCACCCGCGAGGACGTCATGGACGGCATCCCCGAGATGATCCACGACGTCCAGGTCGAAGCCACCTTCCCGGACGGCACCAAGCTCGTCACCGTCCACGATCCGATCGTCTGACGGGGGAGCGGCCGGATGATTCCCGGAGAGATCCTTTACGCGGAAGGCGCGGTGCGGCTCAACGAGGGGCGCCCCGTCACCCGTATCACTGTCCTCAACGCGGCCGACCGGCCCGTCCAGGTCGGCTCGCACTACCACTTCGCCGAGGCCAACCCCGGTCTGGACTTCGACCGCCGGGCAGCTCACGGGCTGCGGCTGAACATCGCAGCGGGTACCGCCGTCCGCTTCGAACCCGGTGTTCCGGTCGACGTCGAACTCGTCCCGCTCGCAGGGCTGCGCACCGTCCCCGGGCTGCGCGGCGAAACCGGAGGTTCCCTCGATGCCTGAGCTCAGCCGTGCCGTGTACGCCGATCTGTTCGGGCCGACCACCGGTGACCGCATCCGGCTCGCCGACACCGATCTCGTCGTCGAGATCGAGGAGGACCGTTCGGGCGGCCCCGGGAGGGCCGGTGACGAGGCGGTGTTCGGCGGCGGCAAGGTGATCCGCGAATCGATGGGCCAGGCACGCACCACCCGCGCCGAGGGGGCACCCGACACGGTCGTCACCGGTGCCGTCATCATCGACCACTGGGGCATCGTCAAGGCCGACATCGGTATCCGCGACGGCCGGATCACCGGCATCGGCAAGGCCGGCAACCCCGACACGATGGACGGCGTCCACCCTGATCTGGTGATCGGCCCCGAGACCGAAATCATCGCGGGCAACGGCAAGTTCCTCACCGCGGGCGCCATCGACGCGCACGTCCACTTCATCTCCCCGACCCTCGTCGACCAGGCACTCTCCTCCGGTATCACCACGCTCGTCGGCGGCGGCACGGGCCCGGCGGAAGGGACCAAGGCCACCACGATCACCCCGGGCCCCTGGCACCTCGCCCGGATGTTCGAGGCCCTCGAGGGCTATCCGGTCAACATCGGCCTGCTCGGCAAGGGCAACACGATGTCCCGCGAGGCCATGCACTCCCAACTGCGCGCCGGAGCACTGGGGTTCAAGATCCATGAGGACTGGGGTGCCACTCCCGCCGTCATCGACGCCTGTCTGAGCGTCTGCGAGGAGACCGGCGCGCAACTGGCCATCCACACGGACACGCTCAACGAGGCCGGATTCGTCGCCGACACCCTCGCCGCCATCGCCGGGCGCTCCATTCACGCGTACCACACCGAAGGAGCGGGCGGCGGGCACGCGCCCGACATCATCAGCGTGGTCTCGGAGCCGTACGTGTTGCCCAGCTCCACCAACCCGACCCGGCCGCACACCGTCAACACGATCGAGGAACACCTCGACATGCTGATGGTCTGCCATCACCTCAATCCCGCCGTGCCGGAGGACCTGGCCTTCGCCGAGTCCCGGATCCGGCCCTCGACCATCGCGGCCGAGGACATCCTCCACGACCTCGGCGCCATCTCGATCATCTCCTCCGACTCCCAGGCGATGGGACGGATCGGCGAGGTGATCCTGCGTACCTGGCAGACCGCCCACGTGATGAAGCGTCGGCGCGGTTCCCTGGCGGGCGACGGGGCCGCCGACAACCACCGGGCTCGTCGCTATGTCGCCAAATACACCATCAACCCGGCGGTCGCCCAGGGCCTGGACCGGGAGATCGGCTCGGTCGAGACAGGGAAGCTCGCCGACCTCGTGCTGTGGGACCCCGCCTTCTTCGGCGTCAAGCCGCAGACCGTGATCAAGGGCGGCCAGATCGCGTACGCGCAGATGGGCGATGCCAACGCCTCGATCCCCACCCCGCAGCCCGTCATGCCCCGCCCGATGTTCGGCGCCGTGGGGCGTGCGCCCGCCGCCAACTCCTTCAACTTCGTGTCCGCGGCCGCCATCGAGGACGGGCTGCCGGACCGGCTGGGGCTGGGCAAGGCATTCGTGCCGATCACCAGCACCCGTGGCGTCACCAAGGTGGACATGCGGGAGAACGACGCCATGCCGCAGGTCAAGGTCGACCCCGACAGCTTTGCCGTCACCATCGACGGGGAGCAGGTCGAACCTGCTCCGGCAGCCGAACTCCCCATGGCCCAGCGTTACTTCCTCTTCTGAGGGCGGGGCAGCACTCCATGACGACGCGCGCCGCACTCCTCGTCCTCGCCGACGGCCGGTTCCCCGCCGGTGGCCACGCCCACTCGGGTGGCGCCGAACCGGCCGTCAAGGCAGGGCACATCCGCAACCCCCAGGACCTGGCGGGCTTCTGCCTGGGCCGGCTCCACACCACCGGACTGACCTCGGCCGCTCTTGCGGCGGCGGCGGCCCACGGCCTCGACCCGCTCGCGCTCGACGAGGCCGCCGACGCCCGGACGCCCTCGCCCGCGCTGCGGGCCGTCGCACGCAAGCTCGGCCGCCAGCTGATGCGGGCAGCGCGGGCAACCTGGCCCAGCACCGAACTGGCCGCGCTCGCAGCGGCCCGGCCGCGTGGCGCCCACCAGCCCGTCGTCCTCGGCCTCACCGCCCGCGCCGCAGGCCTGGGGCCCGAGGACGCCGCACACTGCGCCGTGTACGAAGCAGTCAGCGGTCCGGCCACCGCGGTCGTCCGGCTGCTCTCCCTGGACCCCTTCGAGGCCACCGCCGTCCTCGCCCGCCTCGCGCCCGAACTCGACCGGGTCGCCGAACAGGCCGCCGCAGCCGCGCGGAACGGCATCGACGCACTGCCCGCCGCCTCGGCGCCGCTGCTCGACATCACCGCCGAAGCGCACGCCGCCTGGCCGGTCCGCCTGTTCGCGTCCTGAGAACTCCACACCTGCCACCACCAGGAGTCACCCCCATGCACCTCGACCACACCCACAGCGGCCCCGCAGCCGTCAGCGCCGACGCCGCACGCCCCGACGGCACCCGGCGCGCCCTGCGCATCGGCCTCGGCGGACCTGTCGGCTCCGGGAAGACCGCGACGGTCGCCGCTTTGTGCCGCGCCCTGCGCGACCGGCTGTCGATCGCCGTCGTCACCAACGACATCTACACCCGCGAGGACGCCGCCTTCCTCCTGCGCAACGCCGTGCTGCCGCCCGAGCGCATCCAGGCCGTCGAGACCGGCGCCTGCCCGCACACCGCGATCCGCGACGACATCTCCGCCAACCTCGAAGCCGTCGAGGACCTGGAGGACTCCGTGGGGCCGCTCGACCTGATCCTCGTCGAATCCGGGGGCGACAACCTCACCGCCACCTTCTCCAAGGGACTCGTCGACGCACAGGTCTTCGTGATCGATGTGGCGGGGGGCGACGACATCCCGCGCAAGGGTGGCCCCGGGGTCACCACCGCCGACCTCCTCGTCATCAACAAGACGGATCTCGCCCCGTACGTCGGGTCCGACCTGGGCCGCATGGCCCGCGACGCCGCCGAACAGCGCGGTGAACTCCCCGTCGTGTTCACCTCCCTGACCTCCGCCGAGGGCGTGGCGCCCGTCGCGGACTGGGTGCGGGCACAGCTCGCGGCCTGGACCGCATGAGCATCGAGGCCACCGCTCGCGTCACCGCGGTCCCCGACGGGCGCGGTTCCACCGCGCTCCCCGTGCTGGAGAGCGCGGGGCCGCTGGCCCTGCGCCGCACCAGATCACCGGAGCCCGGACGCGCCCGCGTCACCGTGGTCGGAGCGATGAGCGCGCCCCTCGGCGGCGACCGTCTCGCCATCGAGGCGCGGGCCGAGGACGGCGCACGGCTGGCGGTGGACTCCGCCGCGGCCACCGTGGCGCTCCCCGGCGCCCGTCCGGACGCGGGCCGCGCCTCGTACGACCTGCGGCTGAGCGTGGGGGAGGGCGCGGAACTCCGCTGGCTCCCGGAGCAGCTCATCTCCGCGTACGGCAGCGAGCTCGATCAGAGCACCCGGGTCGAACTCGCCGCCACCGCACGTCTGGTGCTGCGCGAGGAACAGATCCTGGGACGGCACGGCGAGGTCACCGGCAGCCTCACCACCCGCCTGACGGTCCGCCGGGCCGGCCGTCCGCTGCTCGACCAACAGCTGGGGTATGGGCCCGGGGCACCCGGCGGATGGGACGGGGCGGCGGTCCTGGGGGGTCACCGGGCCGTGGGACAACTACTCGTCGTCCACCCCGCGTTCGAGGACGCCCTGCCCGAACCCCGGCTCCTGGGCCCCACCGCCGCGCTCGCCCCGCTGGCCGGCCCCGCCGTCCTGGTGACCGCGCTCGCCGCCGACGCCCGGCTGCTGCGCACGGTTCTGGACGAGGCGCTCGCCGGGCTGTTGGACGGACTCAAGGCCTTCCACGGGGCCTGAGTCCGCTCAGCGGGACGGGGTCACCGGTTATTGGTTCGGTAAAGAAACATGCGTACGCCCTGTTCGCAGCAACCCCACAGACGAAAGGATCCGCTGGACATACGAACACCTGCGCCACCAGCGGGCGCATCACACAGGGGGAGGTTCCACTTGAGACGCACAGCAGTGCTCGGCTCGGCCGGCACTCTGATCGCGGGCACGCTCATAGCGGGGGCGATAGCCGCACCGGCAGCCAGTGCCGACGGCCGCCACCACGGCGGTTCCGAGGCACGCGGCGTCCAGGTCGCCGCGGCCCGAGCGGCGAGAGCCGGCATCGACTGGACGGACTGTCCGGCCGACTGGGCGCTCGCCACACCCATCCAGTGCGGATGGGTGACCGTGCCGGTCGACTACGCCAAGCCGAACGGCAAGCAGATCAAGCTCGCCGTCGACCGGCACGTGAGCACGGGCACGAAGGACGAGCGCCAGGGCGCGCTCCTCTACAACCCCGGTGGCCCCGGCGGCTCCGGTATGGCGTTCCCGAGGCGCATCGTCACCAAGAACCCGCTCTGGGCGAAGGCGGCGAAGGCATACGACTTCGTCGGCTTCGACCCGCGCGGTGTCGGCCACTCGGCGCCGATCTCCTGCATCGACCCGCAGGAGTTCGTGAAGGCCCCGAAGGCGGACCCCGTACCCGACAGCGAGGCCGACAAGCGCGCGCAGCGCAAGCTCGCCGCCGAGTACGCGGACGGCTGCGCCGAACGCAGCGGCGACATGCTGCCGCACATGACCACGCTCAACACCGCACGCGACCTGGATGTCATCCGCGCCGCGCTCGGTGAGAAGAAGCTCAACTTCCTGGGCGTCTCCTACGGCACCTACCTGGGCGCGGTCTACGGCACGCTCTTCCCGGACCACGTGCGCCGCATGATCGTCGACAGCGTGGTCGATCCTTCGAAGGACAACATCTGGTACGAGGCCAACCTCAACCAGGACGTCGCCTTCCAGGTGCGCTGGGAGGACTGGAAGGCGTGGGTCGCCAAGAACGACGCCGTCTACCACATCGGCGACACACCCGAGAAGGTCGAGCAGGCGTGGCTGAAGCTGCGCGCGGCCGCCAAGAAGGACCCGATCGGCGGCGTCGTCGGCCCCGCCGAGCTCATCGGGTTCTTCCAGGGTGCGCCGTACTACGACTCCGCCTGGGCACCCACCGCCCAGGTCTGGAGCGACTACCTGGGCGGCGACACCCAGGCGCTGATCGACGCCGCGGCCCCCGACCTGTCGGACACCAAGGGCAACGCCTCCTCGGAGAACAGCAACGCCGTGTACACGGCGGTCGAGTGCGCGGACGCCAAGTGGCCCACCAGCTGGTCGAAGTGGGACCGTGACAACACCAGGCTGCACAAGGACAACCCGTTCATGACCTGGGCGAACGCCTGGATGAACCTGCCCTGCGCGACCTGGTCGGCGAAGCAGCAGACCCCGCTGGACGTCAGGACCGGCAAGGGCCTGCCGCCCGTGCTGATCGTGCAGTCCACGCGTGACGCCGCCACTCCGTACGAGGGCGCCGTCGAACTGCACCAGCGCTTCAAGGGCTCGCGCCTCATCACCGAGAAGGACGCCGGCTCGCACGGCGTCACCGGCCTGGTCAACCCCTGCATCAACGAGCGGGTGGACACCTACCTGCTCACCGGGAAGACCGACCCGCGTGATGTGACGTGCACCCCGCACGCCACACCGAAGCCGTGAGCGTCATCTGAAGTGAGCGAGCGGGCGGCCGGAGTACCAACCGGCCGCCCGTTCCGCCGACCTGGCTCAGGGCCTGCGGTCGTACCCCTCCAGCCAGGCGTCCTCCGCCGCGTAGTCGAAGAGGGCCTCGCCGTAGTTCCGCGCCATCTTCGGGAAGGCATCCGTCCACTCCCGTCCGTGCAGCTCGGACGCGAGCCACTCGACGGTTCCCGGAAGCGATTGCGCATAGTCCGTCACCGGCACATAGCCGAGCTCATGCCGGGCGGACGCCATGTCGTAGACGATCGGATGGGCGCTGGTCCATGGCGTCTCGCCGACGTGACCCTCGGGTGGGGCGCCCGCCACCAGGACCGTCTCGGTCTTCCGACCGAGCACGTCGTCGATGGCCGCGGCGATCTCGGAGACGGTCGGCGCCTGCGGATCCCCGGCGTTGAGCACCCGCGAAGCCGGCCGCAGAGCCGCCAGACGTATCAGCTCGGCAAGGTTGGACACATGGACCGGGTGGAAGCGGCACATCCCGTCGTACGCGAGCACCCGCCGTCCGCGTCCGTCGAGCAGACGCTTGACGAAGTACAGCTCGCGCGGCGTGCGGCAGTACTCCCCGTGTATCGCGCCCGCCCGCAGCAGCGTCACCGGAAGGTCGCCGCCCGCCGCGAGCAGCTCCTGCTCCAGCTGGATCTTCCGTGTCGCGTAGGTCGTGTCGCCGGGGGCCACCGTGCGCTGTGTCTCCGGGATCGGCAGCGGATAGCGAGGGGCGCCGTCGGGCTCGCCCTGGGTGTCGAAGCCGCGCCCCCTGTCGTCCTCGTACACCGCGCCGCTGGAGATGACGACGGCCGAGCCGATACGGCCGGCGAGCCCGGTCAGCTGCCGGGCGTGGGCGCCGTCGAACGCCACCATGTCGACCAGGACGTCGCAGCCGTCGCCGAGCGCGGCGGCCAGCGCCCCCTCGTCCTCACGGTCGAGCGACACGCTGCGGACGTCCGACCCCCACGTGCCGTCACGGCCGCCCCCGCGGGACCCCGCCGTCACGTCCCAGCCGTCCTCGGCCAGGGCGCGCACCGCGGCCCGGCCGACCTGCCCCGTCGCGCCCAGTACGAACGCTCGTCCTCTGCTCATACGGGAAACGCTACGGGGCGCCACAACGCCGGGCCAGGGCGATCTGCCAGGAGCAGACTCCACGCTCAGCGTTGCCGCCGCGGGAACTTTCTGGACTGCTCGGCCTGCGCGGCCTTCACCTTGACCGCGTACTCATCGACGTACTCCTGCCCGGAGAGGCCCAGGATGGCGTACATGATCTCGTCGGTGACCGCGCGGATCGCCGCCTTCTGGTCCTCCAGCCCGGCGTAGCGGGAGAACTCCAGGGGCTCTCCGAAGCGGATCGTGACCCGCTTGATCCGCGGCACGACCTTCCCGGGCGGCTGGATCTCGAACGTACCGACCATCGCGCACGGGACGACCGGGACGCCTGCCCTGATCGCCATCACGGCGACCCCGACCTTGCCCTTGTACAGGCGCCCGTCGTGCGAGCGGGTGCCCTCCGGATAGATCCCCAGCAGCTCACCCTTGCTCAGCACCCCCAGCCCCTCGCGGATCGCCGCCTGACCGGCCTCCTTGCCCGACCGGTCCACCGGAATCTGCCCGATGCTGTGGAAGAAGGCCGCGGTGAGCTTGCCCTTGATGCCGGGGCCGGTGAAGTACTCGGCCTTCGCGAGGAACGTGATGCGCCGCTTGATGATCGCGGGCATCAGGAAATGGTCGGAGAAGGACAGATGATTGCCCGCGACGATGGCCGCACCTTCGGCAGGGATGTGCTCCAGTCCTTCGATACGGGGCCGGAACCCCAGCCGGAGCAGTGGTCCGAGCACGACATATTTCAGGACGTAATAGAACAAGGTCTCTCCCACTCTGGATCGGGCTGGTGACCGTGTTCAGCCAGGTCACAGGAGACAACCTCGCACATCGCCGATCGGCGTGTGTGATCGCCTGCGGCCAGGCCCTCCCGGTCATAGCGGCACCGCACCGGTTGCCCTGGGCGACGCGGACGGACTCAGGTGTCGCGGGTGGCCACCATCCCCAGGGTGGCCAGCCCCAGGACCACCCAGCCGAACCAGAGCCAGCCGTTGCTCCCCAGCGCCACCGTGTACGCCGTCACCGCAACCAGCGCCCCGACGGTAAGCACTCCCATGGTCTTCGTGGATCCGGACATGAGCGCACGCTCCTCATCGGCCGCACGGCCGTTGAAGCCATGGTCACCCCACAGGCGTGCCTGCCGCTACTGTCCGCGGGCCTGCAATGAGGCGAGATAGGCGTTGTACGCGTTCAGCTCGCGATCGCCGTCCCGGTCGGCTGCCCGGTCCACACGCTTGGCCGTCCGCTGCTCGGAGCGGTACCACTGGAAGACCAGCGCGATCAGAACCAGCACCGACGGGATCTCGCTGAACGCCCAGGCGATGCCGCCCGCCCAGTTCTGATCGCTCAGCGGATCGATGCCGAGGGACGCCGGAGGCGTCTTGTACGTCTCCACCATCGGCCCGCTCGCCATCATCAGGGCGATACCGAAGAACGCGTGGAACGGCATGCCCGCGAAGAGCTCCAGCATCCGCATCAGATAGCCCGGCCGGTGCGGCCCGGGGTCCACGCCCATGATCGGCCAGAAGAACACCAGGCCGACGCCGAGGAAGTGCACCATCATCGCCAGATGGCCGGGCTTCGACCCCATCAGGAAGTCGAACAGCGGGGTGAAGTAGAGCGCGTACAGGCTGGCGATGAAGAGCGGGATCGTGAACACCGGATGCGTGACGATCTTCATGTAGCGGCTGTGCAGCAGCATGAGCAGCAGTTCACGCGGCCCGGTGCGGTCCCGGCCCGCGACCGGAAGCGCCCGCAGCGCCAGTGTCACCGGGGCGCCCAGCAGCAGGAGAATCGGCGACAGCATGCTGATCACCATGTGCTGCACCATGTGCACGCTGAACATGACCATGCCGTAGTCGTTGAGCTTGGTGCACATCACCAGAGCGATGGACAGCACGCCGACGACGAAGAAGACGATCCGGTTGACCGGCCAGGCGTCGCCGCGCCTGCGCAGCCGCAGCACCGCGTACCCGTAGAGAGCCAGCGCGGCGACGGAACCGACAAGGAAGAACGGGTCCGCGGAGAACTCGAGCCCGCGTCCCAGCGTGAACGGCGGCAGATCCATGTTCATGCCGTGCCCGCTGTGATCCATCTGTTCACTCCCGCCGGGGCGTCCCCGATTCGTGCCGGTTGTCCGGTCCAGACTAGAACCGCCCCCGGCCGCGGTTGCGGGCGGGGGCGGTTCGTGGACCTATGTGTCGGTCAGAGCACGCACTGGGCCTCGGCGTAGCGCTCGGCGGGGACCGTCTTCAGGGTCTCCACGGCCGCCGCCAGCGGGACCATCGTGATGTCCGTGCCGCGCAGCGCCGTCATCATGCCGAACTCACCGCGGTGGGCCGCCTCCACCGCGTGCCAGCCGAAGCGGGTGGCGAGGACGCGGTCGTACGCGGTCGGGGTCCCGCCGCGCTGGACGTGGCCGAGGATCACCGGGCGGGCCTCCTTCTGGAGGCGCTGCTCCAGCTCGATGGAGAGCTGCGTCGCCACACCGGCGAAACGCTCGTGCCCGTAGATGTCCTTGGTGCCCTGGTTGAACTCCATGGAGCCCGCGCGCGGCTTCGCACCCTCGGCGACGACGACGATCGCGAACTTCTTGCCGGCCGAGAAACGCTGCCCGACGAGCGCGGTCAGCTCGTCGATGTCGAAGGGCCGCTCGGGCACCACGATGGCGTGCGCGCCGGCCGCCATGCCGGAGTGCAGCGCGATCCAGCCGGTGTGCCGCCCCATGACCTCGACGATGAGCACCCGCTGGTGCGACTCGGCCGTGGTCTTCAGCCGGTCGAGAGCCTCGGTCGCGACGCCGACAGCCGTGTCGAAACCGAAGGTCACATCGGTGGAGGCGATGTCGTTGTCGATGGTCTTCGGCACACCGACGATGGGCAGCCCCGCCTCGGAGAGCAGGTTGGCCGCCTTCAGCGTGCCTTCGCCGCCGATGGGGATGATCGCGTCGAGGCCGAGGTCGGCGACATGGCCCTTGGCCCGCTCCACCCCGTCACGCAGGTGGGCCGGCTGGACCCTGGAGGAGCCGAGGATCGTGCCGCCGCGGGCGAGGATACCGCCGACCGCATCGAGGTCGAGCTTGCGGTAATCGCACTCGAGGAGGCCCTTCCAGCCGTCGTGGAAGCCGATGACCTCGTCGCCGTGATCTACCACCGCGCGGTGCACGACGGAACGGATGACGGCGTTCAGGCCGGGGCAGTCGCCGCCGGAGGTGAGCACACCAATTCGCATTGCCCGGGAAACCTTTGCAACGTGGGCCGACGACCGGACCACGTCGTCCGGTTGGATCCCCGCCACCCTACCGGCGCAAGGTGGCGGGACCGAACCCACCGTCCGCCTGCTGGACGTCCACCGGCCGTACACGAAACCCCACAGCTACGGGCAGCCTGTCAACAGGGCGTGCCCGCAGGGGAGACCGCGACGGCCGGGAGGAGTCAGGCAGGCTGCGTCGCCGCGGCGATCCGCTCGGAGCGGAGTGCCTCGTACCAGCGGTCGTCGCACGGCGGCAGCGCGTTCACATCGAGGGCCAGCTTCAGCAGGTGGTCCGCGATCAGCGGATTGCGTGCCAGCACGGGGCCGTGCATGTACGTGCCGAAGACCGTGTCGTTGTACGCGCCCTCGGTGCCGTCGCCCGTGCCGTTGCCCCGCCCGATCCGGGTGCGGGCGAACGGCCGGGCCGTCGGGCCGAGGTGGGTGATGCCCTGGTGGTTCTCGAATCCGGTCAGCGGCGGGAGCCCCAGGTTCGGATCGATGTCACCGAGCACGTCGCCGACGCACCGGGCGCCCTCGCCGCGCGTGGAGACCACATCGAGCAGCCCGAGGCCGGGCTCGCGCTCGCCGAGGTCGTTGATGAACTCGTGCCCGAGGATCTGGTAGCCCGCGCAGACCGAGAAGATGATCGCGCCGTTGGACGCGGCCCTGCTCAGCCCGCCGTCACGGCGCAGCCGCTCCGCGGCAAGACGCTGCGGACGGTCCTCACCGCCGCCGATCAGATAGATGTCGCCCGAGGTGGGGATGGGCTGGTCGCTGCGCACGTCGACACGCGACACGTCGAGACCGCGCTGCCGTGCCCGGCGCTCCACCACGAGGGCGTTGCCCTGATCGCCGTAGGTGCTGAGGAGGTCGGGGTAGACCCACACCAGCCGCAGGCTGTTGTTGCTCATGCTTCGTCCTCTCCGGGGGTGGCCGGCGCCGGGGTCAGTTGCCGACACGACGGCGCAGGTCCTGGAAGGCGGTGTAGTTGGCGATGACTTCGATGCGGCCGGGCGGAGCCATCTGGACGGCCTCGTCCAGGGTCTCGCAGACACGGAAGTCCAGTCCGGCGACCTCGAGCCGCACCGCGAGGTCCAGCTTGCGGTCACCGAGCACGAAGATCGGGTGGCCGTACAGCTGGGTGTAGTCGACGTCCCACAGCCACGAGGTGTCCGTACCGTCCGCGCCTCGGGCGTTCACGGAGAGGATCACCGGGGTGGGCGGGGGGTCGATCAGGGAGAACGTCTCGAGCCAGCCCGCCGGGTTCTTCGCCAGCAGGAGCCGCAGCTCGCGGCCGAGGAAGGTGACGACGTCGTAGCGGCCCGCGACAGCCTGCACCTGGTACATCCGCTCCAGGGCGACCTGCGGCGGCACACCGAAGACCGCGGCGACCGCGGCCGAACTGGTGGCGTTCGCCTTGTTGGCCCGGCCCGGCAGCTGCAGATGGATCGGCCACGCGGAACCGTGCGGGTCCAGGACGTAGTCGCCGTTGAGCGCCCAGCTGGGGGCGGGACGGCGGAAGCCGCACTCGCCGCAGAACCAGTCGTCGCCGGGGCGCTGCATCACACCGCCGCAGGACGGGCAGGACCAGGCGTCGTCCTTCCACGCCTGTCCGGCCGCGACCCACACCACGTTGGGGGAGGAGGACGCCGCCCAGACGATCAGCGGGTCGTCCGCGTTGGCGACGATCACGGCCTTCGAGCCGGAGAGGCCCTCACGCCACTTCTCGGCCAGCATCCGGGTCTCCGCGGCACGGTCCAGCTGGTCGCGGGAGAGGTTGAGCAGCGCGATCACCTTCGGCGTCGTATCGCGTGCGACGCCGGCGAGATACTTCTCGTCGACCTCGATCACGCCGTACTTCGCGTCCGATCCGCCGGCCAGCGCGGAGGTGATTCCCGCGGGCATGTTGGCGCCGAGCGCGTTCGACACGACGGGCCCAGCGGCCCGGAGCGCCTCGGCGATCAGCCGGGTGGTGGTCGTCTTGCCGTTCGTCGCGGACACGAGGATCACGTCCAAGTGCTGCGCCAGCCGCCCCAGCAGGTCGGGGTCGAGCTTGAGCGCCACCCGGCCGCCGATCACCGATCCGCTGCCACGCCCCGCAGCGCGCGACACCGCCGCCGCGGCCTTGCCCGCCGTCACGGCGAGCTTGGCCCGCGGCGACAACGGCTCCGTGTTGCCTGCCATCGTCCTAGATCCTCCTTGCATCAGTCCGCGCCCAGCCTATCGATGTCCGGCGCGTCGACCGCACCTCGGCACCACGGGGAACGTGGAGGTCACGTGGAACGTACGCTTCTCCCCATGCGAAACCGCCCGATCCCCGGCAGTTCCGGACTCGTTCGTGCCCTGAGTCTGCTCGGCGACCCGGTGCTCCACAGTCCGTGCGAGGACGTCACCGACTTCGGGCCCTCGCTCGCCCGGCTGGTCGAGGACATGTACGCCACCATGTACGCGGCGCAGGGGGTCGGGCTCGCCGCGAACCAGATCGGCGTCCCGTTGAAGGTGTTCGTCTACGACTGCCCGGACGACGACGAAGTCCGACATCTGGGACATTTCGTCAATCCGGTACTCGTCGAGGCGGACGGCATCACCGTACGCGGGCCGGAGGGGTGCCTTTCACTTCCCGGCCTCGAAGCCGGTACCCAGCGCTTCGACCATGCGGTGGTCGAGGGCAGGTCCATGACGGGCGAGCCGGTGCGGGTCACCGGCACCGGCTGGTTCGCCCGCTGTCTTCAGCACGAGTGCGACCACCTGGACGGCCGGGTCTACACCGACCGGCTGACCGGACTGCGCCGCGCCAGGGCGCTGCGCGCGGCCCGGCGGGCGCCGTGGGGGCGTACGGACTGACTCCGGAGGCGGGGGGCGGTTCAGAAACCCTGGCCGCCCGGCAGGTCGCCGGCCTCGGCCAGCCTGCCCCAGAGCAGGTCGGCGAGGCTGCGTACCAGCTGTTCGCGCGAGCAGGGGCGGTCGCCGAGCCACCAGTCCCCGGCCGCGTGCATCATGCCGACGATGCCGTGGCCCCAGATGCGGGCCATCTGTTCGCTGTCCGGGCCGAGGTCGACCCGTTCGGCGATCACCTTGCCGAGCTCCTCGCCGAGGCGGCGCAGCAGCGGGGCGGAGTGCCGGCCCACGTCGAAGCCCTGCTCGGGGGAGGGTGCCGCGTCGTCGGACGGGTGCATCAGGAAGCGGTAGACCTGGGGGCGGGCCTCGATCGCCGCGAGATAGGTGTCCAGGGTCGCCTCGACCCGTTCGCGCCGCTCGGAGGGGGCGTCGAGCGCGGCTCGCAGGGCGCTCAGCAGTGCGTCCGTGTGGCGTTTGCCGAGGGCGCGGTAGAGGCCGCCCTTGTCGCCGAAGTGACGGTAGAGGATGGGCTTGGTGATCCCGGCCTCCGCCGCGATCGCGTTCATCGACGCTTTCGGCCCGTCCCTGAGCACCACTCGGTCCGCCGCTTCGAGCAGCTCCCGGCGGCGGCGCTCGGCCGCCGTCCGCTGTCGCTCGGCCCCTCGTGTGGTCTCCATGTCGTATCTCCCCGCCCCGGCCAGCCGTCCTGCGATCTCTTGACGCCCGGGCAACGTAACACCATGCCCCGCCGCGCGCGGATCCGCGTGTGACCGGTTGACAGTGGCTACTTGCTGGTAACAGACTGTTGTTACCGCGAGTAACGCATGTTTTTCATTTTACGGAAGCGCATGGAGGGAACATGGCCGAGTTCACGCTCGATCTCAACGACGACCAGAAGCAGGTCCGTGACTGGCTTCACGGCTTCGCCGCGGATGTGATCCGCCCGGCCGCTTCGGAGTGGGACGAGCGTGAGGAAACGCCCTGGCCCGTCATTCAGGAGGCGGCCAAGGTCGGCATCTACTCCCTCGACTTCTACGCCCAGCAGTTCTTCGACCCTACGGGTCTCGGCATCCCCGTGGCTATGGAGGAACTCTTCTGGGGCGACGCGGGCATCGCCCTGTCGATCGTCGGTACGGGCCTGGCGGCCGTCGGCGTCCTCGCCAACGGCACCGAGGAGCAGATCGGCACCTGGATCCCGCAGATGTACGGCGACGCGAACGATGTGAAGGTCGCCGCCTTCTGCTCCTCCGAGCCGGACGCCGGCTCCGACGTCGGCTCGATGCGTACCCGCGCGGTGTACGACGAGGCCAAGGACGAGTGGATCCTCAACGGCACCAAGACCTGGGCGACCAACGGCGGCATCGCCAACGTCCACGTCGTCGTCGCGGTCGTCGACCCGGAGCTGGGATCGAAGGGCCACGCCTCGTTCATCGTCCCGCCCGCCACCCCGGGCCTCTCCCAGGGACAGAAGTTCAAGAAGCACGGCATCCGCGCCTCGCACACGGCCGAAGTGGTCCTCGAGGACGCCCGTGTCCCCGGGCACTGCCTGCTCGGCGGCAAGGAGAAGCTGGACGAGCGCCTCGCCCGGGCCCGTGAGCGTGCCAAGTCCGGCGGGGAGCGCGTCAAGAACGCCGCGATGGCCACCTTCGAGGCGTCCCGCCCGGCCGTCGGCGCCATGGCGGTCGGCACCGCCCGCGCCGCGTACGAGGTCGCCCTCGACTACGCCAAGACCCGGACCCAGTTCGGCCGCCCCATCATCGACAACCAGGGCATCGCCTTCCAGCTGGCGGACATGCGTACGCAGATCGACGCCGCCCGGCTGCTGGTCTGGCGCGCCTCCTGGATGGCGAGCGCCGGCAAGCCGTTCACCTCTGCCGAGGGCTCGATGTCGAAGCTCTACGCGAGCGAGACGGCGAAGTCGGTGACCGCCCAGGCCGTCCAGATCCTCGGCGGCAACGGCTTCACCCGTGAGTACCCGGTGGAGCGCATGCACCGTGACGCCGCGATCTACACCATCTTCGAGGGCACGAGCGAGATCCAGCGCCTGGTGATCGCCCGCACCCTGTCGGGGATGCCGATCCGCTAGCGCCACTCCTCGACGTACCGCGGGGCCGGACCGGGCAACGGTCCGGCCCCGCGAGCCGTTCTACTTCTGCGGCAGGCTCGCCTCGATCGCAGCGATGACCTCGGGTGCATCCGGCTCGGTACGGGGGCGGATCCGGGCGACCGGCTCACCGGCCGGGGAGATCAGGAACTTCTCGAAGTTCCACTGGACGTCACCGGCCGCGCCCTCGGCGTCCGCGAGCTTCGTGAGCTCCGTGTAGAGCGGGTGCCGGTCCTCGCCGTTGACGTCGATCTTCGCCAGGAGCGGGAAGCTGACCCCGTACGTCGTCGAGCAGAACGTCTGGATCTCCTCCGCCGTACCCGGCTCCTGGCCCGCGAACTGGTTGCAGGGCACGCCGAGGACGGTGAACCCGCGGTCGCCGTACTCCTTCTGGAGCCGCTCCAGGCCGGCGTACTGCGGGGTGAGGCCGCACTTGGAGGCGACGTTCACCAGCAGGACCGCGGAGCCCTCGTAGGCCCCCAGCGTGGTCGGCTCGCCGGTGAGGGTGTTCAGCGGGATGTCGTGCAGGGTCATGGGATATCTCCTCGATAGCGTGGCGTCGCTGTTCATTGTGACGCCAGGGGATTCGCGGGGCCGACCGCCTTGTAGTAGAAGGTGGTCGCCCGCAGGGTGCCGGCGGGGTCCTGTGCGTACCGCGGGATCGACCCGCACTCCGTCCAGCCCGCCGAGCGGTAGAGCCGTTCGGCGGGACTGCCGGTCTCGGTGTCGAGGATGAGCAGGGAAAGCCCTTCGGCGGCGGCCGACCGCTCGACCGCCTCGAGCAGGGAGCGACCGACCCCCCGGCCGCGGGAGGAGGGCCGCACCATCAGCTTGGCGACCTCCGCGCGGTGCCCGGCGTTGGGCAGCGCGGGCCTGACCAGCCCGATGGTGCCGGCCACCCGTTCCCCGTCACGGGCGATCCACACCTGATGGCAGCCCGTCTCGACGGAGGCCGCCCGCTCCCGCCACCAGTTGGCGGCAGCCCCCCGGTCCAGCGGCGCCAGGAAGCCCACCGAGGATCCACCGTCCACGGTCTCGACCAGCAGGGCAGCCAACTCGTCGGCGTACGTGACCAGTTCGGGGCCGGACACGGAGACGATCTCGGTCATGGAACAAGTCCTTTCACATTCACGGCAGGACGATCATCAGGGCATAGCGGACCCGGTCGGGGCCGGGGCAGTGGAACCGGGAAGGGCCGTGCAGACGGAAGCGCAGGCAGTCGCCGGGGCCGACGGTGTGCGCCGTGCCTCCGACGGTGATCTCGACCGTGCCCTCGAGTACCCAGATGTGCTGCTCCACACCGGGCACGGGCGGATTCTCGTACGTGACGACGGAGCCCGCTGCGAGCGTGCCCTCGATGACCTCGGCACGCAGCCCGGCGTGCGGCGGCGACACGGAACGGCGTACGAATCCGGCGTGTTCGTCCCGCCACACCGGCTGCTGGGCGGCGGGCACGAGCCCCGGCGGCTCCGCCTCCACTTCCATCAGCAGCCGCGACATGGTCCGCTCGTACACCGTGCACAGCTGTCCGAGCACGGTGGTGGTGGGACTCAGCTCGCCGCGCTCCAGTCGTGACAGCGTCGAGCGGCTCACACCGGCGCGGCGGGACAGCTCGTCCAGCGACCAGCCGCGTTCGGTGCGGAGCAGGCCCAGCCGGGTCGCGAGCCGGGCGTCGACGGATTCCGGCGCACCTTGTTCTCTCATATGCGGGATTATATCTCTGAGCAGAGATGTGCGGCAGGCGGTCTACGTGCCGATCGGGTGATGGTGTGTCAGGCTGATAAATGCGACATAAGCCATATGTGGGGCGCGCCCCGCACCGCACATCGGCTGTAGAACCAAGGAGACCGACATGGCTGGAAGTACGAGTGGAGCGCGAACGGACCATGACGTCCCGGACGCGCACAAAACGGTTCCGTCCGGCTGGACGGTGTTCGCCGCAGTGATGATGATCTTCGGCGGGGCCATGGCCATCTTCGAGGGGATCGCGGCCATAGCCAAGGACGATCTCTTCGTCTCCACGAGCAACTACGTGTTCAAGTTCAGCCTGACCGGCTGGGGCTGGGTGCACCTCATCCTGGGCATCGTGGTCGTTCTCGCCGGCTGCGCCCTGTTCACCGGAGCGCTCTGGGCGCGCGCGGTGGGCGTGGTGCTGGCCGGACTCCTGGCCATCGCCAACTTCCTGTGGCTCCCCTACTACCCGTTCTGGTCGATCGTGCTCATCGCGATCAACGTCCTCATCATCTGGGCGCTGTGTTCGGGGCAGCAGAAGGCTCGAGCCTGAGCACGAGGACGTAGGAGACCACGACGGAGACGATCACGAGCGGCATGACCGTGATGCCCTCGGATCCCAGCAGCAGCGTGGCGAGCAGCACCGATGTCATCGGCAGCTTGAGCATCGCCACGCACATCGCCCCGATTCCCATCGCGAAACCCGAGGTGGCGTTCAGGCCGGGCAGGTGCGACAGCGCCAGCCCGCCTGCCGCCCCCAGGAACATCGACGGGAAGATCGGGCCACCTCTGAAGCTGCTCAACGACAAGGCGTACGCGAGCGCTTTGCAGGTGATCAGCACCAGGAGCGTTCCGACCGAATACGCGGCGTCCTCGGCGAGCAGACCGCCGAGGGCGTTCTGGCCCGAGTACAGCACCTCGGACGCGTCCCCTCCCGTGCTCTCGGCGTACAGGAGCGCGAGTACGCCGACGGCCACGCCCATGCCCACGGTGGCGATCACCCTCCGTCGATCGACCCACTCCTGAAGGGCCAGGGAGAGCCTTCTGATGCCCGTCCCCGCGACGGCGGCCGCGACTCCGAGGGCGATGGCCCAGCCGAACTCGGCGACGGTGGGCGTGGGCGTGTGCGGCACGTTCGGGAGGGCGAGGGAGTACGTCCCCAGCCCGGTCCACGATCCCAGCCCGACGAAGATGAGCGCCCCGATGCCCGAGGCGAGCAGCCCCGGCACGAGCACGAGGCCGAGCATCATCCCGGCGAGACCGGACGCCTCCATCAGAAGGAACGCGCCGGCGAGCGGGGATCCCAGGAGGGCGCTGATGGCGGCGAAGCTGCCCGCGGCCGCCACCATGGCGCTCGCGCTCGGCTTGATGCCCGGTTTCAGCAGGCGTACCGCGCAGACGGCCAGCCCGCCGCCGATGGCGATGAGAGGGGCCTCGGGTCCCAGGACCGCACCGAGCGAGAGGGATGCGATGGCGGCGAGCGCGACCCCCGGAAGTTCCGCGGCCGTCGGTGCCCCCGTGTTCACCAGCCCCTCGGCCGGCTTGTGTCCGCTCGTTCCCGGGAGGTAACGGATGCTCAGTCCCGTCAGCAGGCCGGCAACGGCGAGCAACGGGACCGGCCACCACGACGGCGTGCCGTCGAAGCCCAGCGCGTGGGGCAGATCCTTGTAGGTCAGGTTCTGGAGCTCGTGGACGAGTGCCAGAAACCCGAACGCCACGGCGGAGATGGGGACTCCGAGGGCCGCCACCATGACCAGAAGTACTGCGTAACTCCGGGTGCGGATCACCGCGCGCGGATCCGGGGACTCCGTGCCGGGGGGTCCGACCGGTTCGGCCGACATGGTCATGGTCTCCTCGGTTTCGGGTCCCGGTCGGCTCGTCCTGCCCTGCCGGGCTCCCCACGTGATACCACGATGTCCCGCTATGCCCGCGATGTACCCGCTGTTGAGGTGTAGTGAATCCGGGGCTCGCTACGTCGCGCCCGCCCCGGCCGCGGGAAGGCGGCCCGTGGCCACCGCATCGACCAGTGCCCGGTGGTCCCGCTCGTTCTGGTCGGCGTACCGCTCGGCGAACGTCTGGAGCGCCCGGTCGAACGCCGTGCCGTGGCCCAGGTAGGCCGCGATGGCGATCCGGTCACCGGACCGTGCGTGCGCACGGGCCAGCGTCGTCCCGCACAACTCCCCGAAAGCGGCCATTCCGCGCGGCACCATCAGCTCCGGTTCGACGACGCCCTTCCAGTCGCGCAACTGGCGTACGTAGAAGTCCCGCCGCTTCCCGTCGAACCCGTCCACCCGCTCCCAGCCCAGGAAGATGTCGCCGGCAGCCTGCATCAGGCGCTGGCCGGCCACCACCCGCTCGCCCTGATTCCGGTACGCGCTCGCCCCGGCGTGCGGCGCGAGCACCGAGGAGTCGGCCTCCTTCGCCTGGAGGACGAGCGGATCCCCGCCGTCCCTGCCCAGCAGGAGGATGATCCAGCAGCGGGTCCCCACGCTCCCCACGCCCACGACCTTTCGGGCCATGTCCACGGGCCGGAAGTCGGCGAGCAGGGCCCGCCGGTCCGAAGGAAGGCTGCGCCCGTACCGCCGCAGAAGGGTCCGGAACTGCTTCTCCGTCGCGCTGCGTTCCCCGTCGGGCAGCAAGTCCATGACCGGCACGATCAGGGGCGGATCCGCAGCGAACCGGAGCCGTCCGCCGGCCACCTCGGTGAGCTTGTCGAAAGCCTGCATGCTGTCCCGGGTGCGGGCCTTCGCCGTCACTCTGGCCACGCGCTTGCGGCCCCGGGAGGCCAGTCGGTCGGCGGCCAAGGCCTTGAGGCGGCCCTCGTCGGTCTGCGTGTACCAGACATCGAGATTACGCATGCCCGCGAACCGGATCATCGACTCCCGGTACGACCGAACGGTGGCCCGGACGATGTGGGCCCGCTCCTTGTCCGAGAAGCCGTTGGCGCGCCCTGCGATGACGAGGCTGGCCGCCAGCCGCTTGATGTCCCACTCCCAGGGGCCCGGCAACGTCTCGTCGAAGTCGTTGATGTCGAACAGCAGATGGCGCTCCGGGGAGGCCAGCAGCCTGAAGTTCATCATGTGGGCGTCACCGCACAGCTGCGCCCTGATTCCCGAGGCGGGCGTCCCGGCGAGGTCGGAGGCCATGACCGCCGCGGCGCCCCGGTAGAAGCGGAAGGGCGACTCCGTCATCCGCCCGTAGCGGATCGGGACGAGCTCCTGCACCCTGGCCGCCGACTGGGCCTCCAGGAGGGCCAGCGGATCCGGCCGGTCCTCCGGTGGCTCGTACACCTGATGGCTGGACCGGGGGGCCCGTTTGCGGGCTGCCTTGCCGAGCGCGGCCCGTTCCTTCGGTGTCGCGCCCGGGACGGCACGGAGCGGTGAGGTGCGTTCCTGGGGCATGTCGGCCCTCCTGACTGCGCGCGGGCCCATGCGGGCGGCCCTGCCCTCCATCATCCCCGGACGGACGGATTCCGGCCGCTCGGTGCGATCCGGCGGCCGGGGCCGACGTGCGGCATCAGGCGTGCCCGCGCTTCCTGGCCCGGCGGCCCACCCTCCGCCAGATCGCGCGCTGACACCGGAGTGCGCCCGCGCCCACCACGATGAGCACCACGATGTTCACCAGGAGCTGGATGAGGGAGCCCCGCGCCTCGGACCAGCTGGCGAAGGCCGTGGACACACTGATGGCCGCGGCGGCCGGAATTGTCGTGACCGAGATGAACACCCCGAGGAGGGCGCTAGTGCGGGCTTCCGTGAGCGACACGATGCCGACGACAGCGGCGAGGGCGGCGACGGCGAAGGAGAAGAAGTTGGGGGTGTTGATCAGGTCGGAGACCGGCCGGAGCCCCAGGTCGAAGGCCTCCGACTGAAGGCCGAAGCCGCGGATGAGGAGGCTGAAGAGGAAGGTGACCGCGATCGTCAGGAGGAAGCCCGTGGACAGGGCGCCCAGCCCCGCGCGGATCATGGTCCGGTCGCCCCTGTCGATGCCCAGCGCCACGGCGACGATGGCGCCGTACTCGGGGCCGACGACCATGGCCCCGACGATCAGGATCTGGGAGTTGGTGACGATGCCGACCGAGCCGATGAGACCCGCGATGACCAGGTAGAGGTAGAAGCTCGGCGCGTACCTCCCCTCGGACCTGATGCGCGCCTCCACCTGGGCCCAGACCGGGGCGTTGGCCAGTGCCCCCAGGCGGCGCACCGCTTTCTCCGAGGCCCGCCCCGCGAACGCCATGTCCACCGGCTCGATGACGACGGAACCGCGCACGTCGATCTCAAGTCCCCGCAGGCCCCGCAGCACCTCGTTCGCCGCCCCCGCCAGCACGTCGCAGGCGAAGGCGTCACCGTCCGGGTGGCGCGCGGCGCCGCGCTGCACGATCAGGTTCAGCACGTAGGGGTCACCGGCGAGGAGCTCCACGACCTGGTCCGTGCGGTCCGGAGGGCTCACCGCACGGACATGGATCATGTCCATTCCGTGCCTCCACGAGGCAGGGCGGGCGGCCGGATGCCGGGTGACGGATAGTGGCATAGATACTGATATGCCGGAGATTGGACGGTCATGGACCGATACCCTCCCATAGCCACTCACGGTCTGGTGGGCGACCTGCAGACCTGCGCACTGATCTCTTCGCAGGGCGTCGTCGACTGGCTGGCCGCGCCCCGGTTCGATTCCCCCAGCGTCTTCGCCGCGCTGCTCGACCACGACCGGGGCGGCTACTTCCGGCTGTCGCCCGACGGCCCGGAGAGCTCCTGCAAACAGCTCTACTACCCGGACACCGCTGTCCTGGTCACCCGCTTCATGTCCCCCGACGGCGTCGGCGAGGTGCTCGACTGGATGGCACCGATCACCTCCGGGGGCGCCACCGGCCGGCACACCCTGGTACGGAAGGTGCGCGCGGTGCGGGGGACCGTACGGTTCTCGATGGAGTGCAGGCCGCGGTTCGACTACGGACGTGCCTCCCATGAGCTCGAACTCGGCCCGGAGGGAGCGGTGTTCAGGTCTGCGGGGATGACCGGGCATCTACAGGCAGGCTTTCCCCTGGAGCGCGACGGCCACGATGTGCGCGGGACGGTGACCCTGGGCGTGGGCGAGACGGCGGTCGCCGTCTTCACCGCCTGCGGGGCCGACGAACCCGCACCGCCGCCGCCCACCGTCGAGAAGACCGACGAGCAGCTCTGGGAGGTCGTCGAGTTCTGGCAGAACTGGCTGCGCACCTCCCGCTACCGGGGCCGTTGGTCGGACATGGTCCACCGTTCCGCCATCACCCTGAAGCTCCTCACCTACGCCCCCACCGGCGCACCGGTCGCCGCCGCCACGATGGGCCTGCCCGAGCAGATCGGCGGTGAACGCAACTGGGACTACCGGTACACCTGGGTCAGGGACGGGTCACTGTCGGTGCGGGCCTTGCTGGACCTGGGTTTCGTCGAGGAAGCGACCTCTTTCACCCGCTGGCTGGGCGCCCGCCTCGGGGACGGCGACATCGACGGCGAGGCACTGCAGACGATGTATCGCGTCGACGGGGAACCCCTGCCGGAGGAGGAGATCCTCGGGCACCTCGAGGGCTACCGCGGTTCCCATCCGGTACGCCTGGGCAACGCCGCCTCCGACCAGTTGCAGCTCGACATCTACGGGGAGGCCCTCTACGCACTCTCCGAAGGGCACGAGGTCGGCATCCAGTCGGGCTACCGCGGCTGGAAGAAGGTCGCCCGCACCCTGGACTGGCTCGCCGACTCCTGGGACCGCCCCGACGAGGGCATCTGGGAAACGCGCGGCGGACGCAAGGACTTCACCTACAGCCGGGTGATGTGCTGGGCCGCGTTCGACCGCGGACTGAAGCTCGCGACCGCGTTCAGCAGACCGGCCGACACCGTCCGGTGGACCCGCGCCAGGGACTCCATCCTCGAACAGGTCATGGCCCGGGGCTGGAGCGAACAGGAACAGGCGTACGTCCAGCACTACGAGGGGGACGTGCTCGACGCCTCGCTGCTCCTGATGCCCAGGGTGGGTTTCCTCGCACCCAAGGACCCCAGCTGGCTGTCCACGCTGGACGCCATGAACGACACCCTCGTCTCCGACAGCCTCGTCTACCGCTACGACCCGGCCGCTTCCCCGGACGGCCTGCGCGGCTCCGAGGGAACGTTCAGCCTCTGCACGTTCCTCTACGTCGACGCGCTGGCCCGCGCCGGGCGGCTGCGGATGGCCCGCTACACGTTCGAGAAGATGCTCACCTACGCCAACCACGTCGGCCTCTTCGCCGAGGAGATCGGCCCCAGTGGCGAGCAGCTGGGCAACTTCCCCCAGGCGTTCACCCACCTGTCCCTCATCTCGGCCGCCCGCACCCTCGACGAGGCACTCGACCGGCTCCGCGACTGACAGGCCGCACGGTCGCCGGTCGTGCCTGCCGCCCGGACTTGAGAGGATCCGTACGTGGAGTCCCCCGAGCCCTTCCCCGACCTCTTCCCCGGACCGCAGCCCGAAGCCGAACGGACCGAGGGCCGACGCACGGTGCGCTGCGCCCTGTGCGGACGCCCCCTCACCGGCGCGGACTCACGCCGCACCGGACTCGGTCCCGCCTGCGACGCCAAACTGCATCCGGCGGGCCCGGACATCCGGACCCGCCGTCACGACGTCGAGCAGGACACCCTGCCCGGCGTCTGAACCCGCAGTGGGCGCTACGCGCCGTCGAGACGGCGGAACAGGCCCTCCTGGACCACCGACACGAGCAACTGCCCCTGGCGGTCGTAGATCCGGCCCCTGGCCAGTCCGCGGCCGCCCGTGGCGATCGGCGACTCCTGGTCGTACAGGAACCACTCGTCCGCCCGGAACGGCCGGTGGAACCACATGGCGTGGTCCAGCGACGCCATGTCGAAGCCGCGCGGACCCCACAGCGGCTCCACCGGGATCCGGACCGCGTCCAGCAGCGTCATGTCGCTCGCGTACGTCAGCGCACAGGTGTGCACGAGCGGGTCGTCGCCCAGCGGGCCCACCGCGCGCATCCACACGGCGCTGCGCGGGTCCGCGTCCTTGATCTCCTCCTGCGTCCAGCGCAGCCGGTCGACGTAGCGGATGTCGAAGGGCTGGCGCCGCGCCATCCGCTCCAGCGCCTCCGGCAGCCCGCCCAGGTGCTCGCGCACCTCGTCGGCGACCGTCGGAAGGTCGTCGGGGTCCGGCACCGTACGGGCGGGCGGCAGCTGATGCTCGAAGCCCGCCTCCTCGGGGCGGTGGAAGGACGCCGTCAGGTTGAAGATCGTCCGGCCCTGCTGGACGGCCGTGACCCGCCGGGTGGTGAAGGACCGGCCGTCCCTCACCCGCTCGACGTCGTACACGATCGGCACGCCCGGGCGCCCGGGCCGCAGGAAGTAGGCGTGCAGCGAGTGGACGGGACGGTCCCCGTCCGTGGTGCGGCCGGCCGCGACCAGGGCCTGTCCCGCGACCTGACCGCCGAAGACCCGTTGCAGGGACTCGTCGGGGCTGCGGCCACGGAAGATATTGACCTCGATCCGCTCCAGGTCGAGAAGATCGACCAAGCGCTCGGCGGGGTTCGTCGTCATGCGGTTCGTCTCCACTCTCGAAGCAGGTGCGCCGTCACAGCTGACCCACGGCCGTGACCCGGACAACCGCCCGGCCCTCCTCGTCGGAGGCCGCCAGATCGACCTCCGCACGGATACCCCAGTCATGGTCACCCGCCGGGTCGGCAAAGGCCTGCCACACCCGCCACAGACCGTGCTCGAGATCCTCGTCGATCTTCAGCAGCTTCGGGCCGCGCGCGTCCGGACCCGTCCCCAGGTCCTCGTGCGCCTCCCAGTAGCCGTCCATCGCCTCGCCCCAGGCGTCCTCGTCCCAGCCCGAGTCGGCGTCGAGCTCGCCCAGGTCGCGGACCCGGTCCAGGGCGGCCAGCTCCACCCGGCGGAACATCGCGTTGCGCACCAGGACCCGGAAGGCGCGGGCGTTGGCGGTGACCGGCTTGACCTCGTCGGCCCGCTCCTGCGCCTGCTCGGCGGTCTCCACCTCCGGGTTCGCCAGCTGCTCCCACTCGTCCAGGAGGCTGGAGTCCACCTGACGCACCATCTCGCCGAGCCAGGCGATCAGATCCTCCAGGTCCTCGGACTTCAGGTCGTCCGGGATGGTGTGCTCGAGCGCCTTGTACGCACTCGCCAGGTAGCGCAGCACGATGCCCTCGGTACGGGCCAGCTCGTAGTTCGAGGTGAACTCCGTGAACGTCATGGCCCGTTCGTACATGTCCCGGATCACCGACTTGGGCGACACGGGATGGTCGCCGACCCACGGGTGGCTCGTGCGGTAGACGTCGTACGCGTGCCAGAGCAGCTCGCTCAGCGGCTTCGGGTACGTGACCTCCTGGAGCCGCTCCATCCGCTCCTCGTACTCGACGCCGTCCGCCTTCATCTGCCCGACGGCCTCTCCCCGCGCCTTGTTCTGCTGGGCGGCGAGGATCTGCCGCGGGTCGTCCAGGGTCGACTCGACGACGGAGACCATGTCCAGGGCGTAGGAGGGGGATTCGGCGTCCAGCAGGTCGAACGCGGCCAGCGCGAAGGTCGACAGCGGCTGGTTCAGCGCGAAGTCCTGCTGGAGATCGACGGTGAGACGCACGATCCGGCCCTCGGCGTCCGGGGTGTCGAGCTGTTCCACGACACCGCCGTCGAGCAGCGACCGGTAGATGGCGATGGCCCGCCGGATGTGCCGCAGCTGGGCCCGGCGCGGCTCGTGGTTGTCCTCCAGCAGGTGCCGCATCGCCTCGAAGGCGTTGCCCGGGCGGGCGATCACCGAGAGCAGCATCGTGTGCGTGACCCTGAAGCGGGAGGTCAGCGGCTCGGGATCGGAGGTGATGAGCTTGTCGAAGGTGGTCTCGGACCAGGCGACGAAGCCCTCGGGGGCCTTCTTGCGGACCACCTTGCGCTTCTTCTTGGGGTCGTCGCCCGCCTTCTTGACGGCCTTCTCGTTCTCGATGACGTGCTCGGGCGCCTGCGCGACCACGAAGCCGGCCGTGTCGAAACCGGCCCGGCCCGCGCGGCCGGCGATCTGGTGGAACTCGCGGGCGCGCAGCGTACGGACCCGGGTGCCGTCGTACTTGGTGAGGGCGGTGAACAGCACCGTACGGATCGGGACGTTGACGCCGACGCCGAGCGTGTCCGTTCCGCAGATCACCTTCAGCAGGCCCGCCTGCGCGAGCTTCTCGACCAGACGGCGGTACTTGGGGAGCATGCCCGCGTGGTGCACCCCGATGCCGTGCCGCACATAACGGGAGAGGTTCTGGCCGAACTTGGTGGTGAAGCGGAAGTTGCCGATCAGATCGGCGATCTTCTCCTTCTCCTCCTTCGTGCACATGTTGATGCTCATCAGCGACTGTGCGCGCTCGACGGCCGCCGCCTGGGTGAAGTGCACGATGTAGACCGGCGACTGCCGGGTGTCCAGGAGCTCGGTGAGCGTCTCGGTGATCGGCGTCAGCCGGTACTCGTAACTGAGCGGGACCGGACGCGTCGCCGAGCGCACCACGGAGGTGGGGCGGCCGGTGCGGCGGGTCAGATCCTCCTCGAACATCTTGACGTCACCGAGCGTGGCCGACATCAGGATGAACTGGGCCTGCGGCAGTTCCAGGATCGGGATCTGCCAGGCCCAGCCGCGGTCCTGCTCCGCGTAGAAGTGGAACTCGTCCATCACGACCTGGCCGACGTCCGCGTACTTCCCGTCACGCAGCGCGATGGAGGCCAGCACCTCGGCCGTGCAGCAGATCACCGGGGCGTCGGCGTTGACCGAGGCGTCGCCGGTCAGCATGCCCACGTTCTCCGTGCCGAACATCTTGCACAGGTCGAAGAACTTCTCCGAGACCAGCGCCTTGATCGGCGCGGTGTAGAACGTGACCTTGTCCTGGGCCAGGGCGGTGAAGTGCGCACCCGCCGCGACCAGGCTCTTTCCGGAGCCGGTGGGGGTCGAAAGGATGACATTCGCCCCGGAGACCACCTCGATCAGCGCCTCCTCCTGAGCCGGATAGAGGGTGATGCCCTGCGATTCGGTCCATGACGAGAAGGCCTCGAAGAGGGCGTCCGGGTCGGCGGTCGGGGGCAGCTGATCGATAAGGGTCACGCCCCCATCTTGCCTGCCTTGTGCCCGGATGCGGGAACCGGAGGACCGCCCGAAGATCACGGACGATACGCTGCCCACTCAACTCGGCCGCAGCGCACAGGCAATGGCGGCCCGGCCGTGCCGCACGGCCGAATCACGATGGGGGCGGAAACAGCCATGATGGGACCGGCACACTCTCTGTCAGGGGCAGCGGCCTGGCTGGGGGTGGGCGCCGCGGCCGCCGCCGCGGGCCACACGATGCCCTGGCCCGTCCTCGTCGTGGGGGCACTGATCTGCGCGGGCGCCGCGCTCGCCCCCGACCTCGACCACAAGTCCGCCACGATCTCGCGAGCCTTCGGCCCGATCTCCAAGGGCGTGTGCGAGATCGTCGACAAACTCTCCTACGCCGTCTACAAGGCGACCAAGGGAGCCGGCGACCCGCGCAGGACGGGCGGACACCGCACCCTCACCCATACCTGGCTCTGGGCGGTGCTGACCGGCGGGGGAGCCTCTCTCGCGGCGATCACCGGCGGCCGGTGGGCGGTCCTGGCGATTCTCTTCGTCCACCTCGTGCTTGCCGTCGAGGGCCTGCTGTGGCGGGCCGCGCGCATGTCCAGCGACGTCCTCGTCTGGCTGCTCGGCGCGACCAGCGCGTGGATCCTGGCCGGGGTGCTCGACAAGCCGGGCAACGGTTCGGACTGGCTGTTCGCCGAGCCCGGGCAGGAGTACCTGTGGCTGGGGCTGCCGATCGTGCTCGGGTCCCTCGTCCACTGCATCGGCGACGCGCTCACCGTCTCGGGCTGCCCGATCCTGTGGCCGATACCGCTCGGCCGCAAGCGCTGGTACCCGCTCGGACCCCCGAAGTTCATGCGCTTCCGGGCCGGCAGCTGGGTGGAGATCAAGGTGCTGATGCCCGCGTTCATGGTGCTCGGGGGCGTGGGCGCGGCCGCGGCGCTCAACTTCATCTGACCGCCGCGCGCCCGTTCCGGGGGCGGTGCGCCCCGGGCCGTAGCACCATGACCCCATGCTGCTCGCCCGGCTCGCCCACGTGTCCATCGAGGTCGCCGCGACGTCGGCACGGACCCGGAAGGTCGCCCTGCTCGCCGGACTGTTCCGGGAGGCCGGTCCCGACGACGTCCCCGTAGTCATCCCGTACCTCGCCGGCCGCCTCCCACAGGGGCGGCTCGGCATCGGGTGGAGCACCCTGGGCGATCCGGTGGCGCCCGCGGACACCGCCGCACTGACGGTGACGGACGTCGACGCGGAACTGACAGCGATCGGGGCTCTGACCGGTCCCGGCTCGCAGGCCGCGCGCAAGGAGCGCCTCCAGCGGCTGCTCGGCGCCGCCACCGCCGACGAACAGCACTTCCTGCGCGGGCTGCTCACCGGAGAGGTACGCCAGGGGGCACTCGACGCCGTCGCCATGGACGCCCTGGCCGGTGCCACCGGCGCGGAGCCCGCCGAGGTGCGCCGCGCCGTCATGCTCGCCGGATCACTGGAGGCGGTGGCCCGCGCGCTGCTCGCGGACGGCCCCGGGGCCCTCCCCGCCTTCAGACTCACCGTCGGCCGGCCGGTCCTGCCGATGCTCGCGCACACCGCGCGCTCGGTCACCGAAGCCATCGACAAGCTCGGGCCGTGCGCCGTCGAGGAAAAGCTCGACGGCATTCGCGTACAGGTGCACCGCGACGGGGCGCGGGTGCGGGTCCACACCCGCACGCTCGACGACATCACCGACCGGCTTCCCGAACTGGTCACGGCGGTGGCCGGCTTCGGCGGCGACCGGTTCGTCCTCGACGGCGAAGTGATCGCTCTCGGGCCCGACGGCAGACCGAGGCCCTTCCAGGAGACAGCCGGGCGGGTCGGATCCCGGCGGGATGTCGCCACAGCGGCGGCCGAGGTCCCCGTGGTCGCCGTCTTCTTCGACGTGCTGTCCGTCGACGGACGCGAACTGCTGGATCTCCCCCTCACAGAACGGCACACGGAGCTGGCCGCCCTGGTCCCGGAGCCGATGCGGGTGCGGCGCTTCCTCGTGACGGACCCCGGGGACGAAGCGGCACGCGGGGGAGCGGTGGCGTTCTTCGAGGGCACCCTGGCGCACGGACACGAAGGGGTGGTGGTCAAGGGCCTGACCGCGCCCTACAGTGCGGGCCGACGGGGCGCGTCCTGGCTGAAGGTGAAGCCCGTACACACCCTGGACCTCGTGGTCCTGGCGGCCGAGTGGGGGCACGGCAGGCGTACCGGAAAACTGTCCAACCTCCACCTGGGAGCGAGGCGGCAGGACGGCTCCTTCGCCATGCTCGGCAAGACCTTCAAAGGGCTCACGGACAAGATGCTCGCCTGGCAGACCGAACGCCTGAGGGAACTGTCCACCGGCGACGACGGACACGTCGTCACCGTGCGGCCGGAGCTCGTCGTCGAGATCGCCTACGACGGACTCCAGAGCTCCACCCGCTACCCGGCGGGCGTCACCCTGCGGTTCGCCCGGGTGCTCCGCTACCGCGAGGACAAGTCGCCGCAGGAGGCGGACACGGTCGACACGGTGCTCGGCCGCCGGACCTGAGCGCCGGCCCCCACCGGTGCGGCGGGGGCCGGCGCCCGAGCGCTGATCAGCCGCGGGTGGCCGACGACGCGGTGTGTGCGCGGAGCTGTTCCGGCGTGAGATAGGCGTCGGTGTACTCGAAGTCGCGCAGGGTGGCGGGCTTGCGGGCCTGGAATCCGGTCCGTACGAAGTCGTCCCCCGCGATCGCGTTCAGCATCCAGTTCGTCAGGACCCGGGTCTTGGCGACATTGGTCCGCAGCCCCGTCCAGTGGTAGCCGCGTGCCACCAGCTGGGCGGGCATGCCCTTCAGCTCGATGCCCAGCGGCTTGGACACCGCGTCCCGGCCGCCGAGGTCCACGACGAGACCGAGGTCCTTGTGGACGTACGGCTGCAGCGGACGGCCGCGCAGCGAAGCGATGAGGTTGTCCGCCAGCATCCGCCCCTGCCGTATGGCGTGCTGCGCGGTGGGAGGGCAGATCGCCCCGTCGCCCGTGGCCAGGTCGGGTACCGCCGCCGAGTCGCCCAGGGCGAACACCCCGTCCATGCCGGGCACCTGCATCTCCGGCGTCACCGCGAGCCTGCCGCGCACCGTCTCCGCGTCGAGGGTGGCGACGAGCGGGCTGGCCGCGACCCCGGCGGTCCAGATGAGCGTGCGGCAGGGCAGGACCCGGCCGTCGGTGAAGGTCACCTTGTCCGGAGCCGCCTCGGCCACCGAGACACCGAGCGACACCTCGATGCCTCGCTTGCGCAGGATCTCCAGCGCGGTGCGCCCCAGCTTGTCGCCGAGCTCCGGCATGAGCTTCGGCGCGATGTCGATCAGATGCCACTTGATCAGCTTCGGGTCCAGCCGGGGGTAGTGCCGGACCGCGTTGGCGGTCAGCCGCTGCAGGCAGGCAGCGGTCTCCGTGCCGGCGTATCCGCCGCCCACCACCACGAACTGCAGCCGGGACTCCCGCTCGGCCTCGTCATGGCTGGCATCGGCCAGGTCGAGCTGGGAGATGACGTGGTCCCGGATGTAGGCGGCCTCGGCCAGCGTCTTCATCCCCCGCGCGTTGTCGATCAGCCCGGGGATGTCGAACGTCCGGGTGACGCTCCCGGCGGCCAGTACGAGGTGGTCGTACGGCTCGTTCACGATCTCATCGGTGATCTTGCGGATGACGCAGACCTTCGCCTTGGTGTCCACGCCGATGGCGCCGCCCGGCACGATCCGGGTGCGGTGGCGCCGGCTCCTGCGCAGGGAGACGGCGACGGACTGGGGGGTGAGCACCCCGGACGCCACCTGCGGGAGCAGCGGAAGATAGAGCTGGTACGAGAACGGCGTGACGAGGGCGATGTCCGCCTCACCGGGGGTGAGGCTGCGTTCCAGCCGGCGCACGCACTCGACTCCGGCGAAGCCTGCACCGACAACGAGGATCCTGGGTCGTGCCACGGTGTGCGTCCCTTCTCGGGCTTACGCGGTCATCGCTCACCTGCCCCGTATCCGGGGCCAGTCACTCCTCATCCTTACCGGAGGGGCCGCAGTCCGCCTCTTGTGAGGCGGCGGCCGGAGGGTCGGTCCGGCCGCCGCACCGGGTTCATCCGTGCCAGGACCGCCAGAGCGCCGCGTACGCGCCGTCCGCCGCCACCAGCTCGTCGTGGCTGCCCAGCTCGCTGATCCTGCCCTCCTCGACGACCGCGATCACATCCGCGTCGTGCGCCGTGTGCAGCCGGTGCGCGATCGCGATCACCGTCCGGCCGTCCAGGACCCGGGCCAGTGAACGCTCCAGGTGCCGCGCCGCCCGCGGATCGAGCAGCGACGTCGCCTCGTCCAGCACCAGGGTGTGCGGATCCGCGAGCACCAGCCGGGCCAGCGCGATCTGCTGCGCCTGCGCCGGGGTGAGGGCCAGACCGCCCGAGCCGACCTCCGCGTCCAGACCGTCCGCCAGGGCCTTGGCCCAGCCGTCCGCGTCGACCGCCGCGAGCGAGGCCCACAGCTCCGCGTCCTTTGCGCCCGAACGGGCCAGCAGCAGGTTGTCCCGCAGCGAGCCCACGAACACGTGGTGCTCCTGGTTCACCAGAGCCACATGGGTCCGTACCCGCTCCGCCGGCATCCGGGACAGCTCCGCCCCGCCCAGCGTGACCTCACCGGTCCGGGGTGCGTAGATCCCGGCCAGCAGACGCCCCAGAGTGGACTTGCCCGCTCCGGACGGCCCGACCAGGGCAAGACGCGTACCCGGGGCCACGTCCAGGGACACCTTGTGCAGGACGTCGACACCGGCGCGGTAACCGAAGTGCACCCCGTCGGCCCGTACTTCCCGGCCGTCCGGCCCGACCGCGTCGTCGCCTGCGTCCGGCTCGATCTCCCGTACGCCGACCAGCCTCGCCAGGGACACCTGGGCGACCTGCAACTCGTCGTACCAGCGCAGGATCAGGCCGATCGGGTCGACCATCATCTGTGCCAGCAGCGCCCCCGTCGTCAGCTGCCCGACGGTGAGCCAGCCCTCCAGCACGAACCAGCCGCCGAGCAGCAGTACCGCGCCGAGGATCGTCACATACGTGGCGTTGATGACGGGGAACAGCACCGAGCGCAGGAACAGCGTGTACCGCTCCCACGCGACCCACTCCTTGACCCGCCGGTCGGAGAGCGCGACCCTGCCCGCTCCCAGCCGGTGGGACTCCACGGTCCGGCCGGCGTCCACGGTCTCGGCGAGCATCGCCGCGACCGCCGCGTACCCGGCGGCCTCCGAACGGTACGCGGAAGGCGCCCGCCGGAAGTACCAGCGGCAGCCGGTGATCAGCACCGGCAGCGCGATCAGAACGGCCAGAGCGAGCGGCGGGGCGGTGACCGTCAGCGCGCCGAGCAGCAGCCCGGCCCACACGACACCGATCGCCAGCTGCGGCACGGCCTCCCGCATCGCGTTCCCCAGCCGGTCGATGTCCGTCGTGATCCTGGAGAGCAGATCCCCGGTGCCGGCCCGCTCCAGAACACCCGGCGGCAGCCCGACCGACCGCACGAGGAAGTCCTCGCGCAGATCGGCCAGCATCTCCTCACCGAGCACCGCTCCGCGCAGCCGCATCGTCCGCGTGAAGACCGTCTGCACGACCAGCGCGAGGGCGAACACCCCGGCAGTGCGCTCCAGATGGAGGTCGGTGACGCCGTTGGAAAGGTCCTCGACCAGTCCGCCCAGGAGATACGGTCCGGTGATCGACGCGATCACCGCGATCGCGTTGACCGCGATGAGCGCCGCGAACGGCTTCCGGTGGCGCCGAAGCAGAGAACGCACGTACGACCGTACGGTCAGTGGTGTGCCGACCGGCAGGGTCGTCGCCGACTGCGGTGCGGCCGGGTCGTATGCGGGGGGTGCGACGCCGATCATGCCCTCTCCTCGAATTCCTCGATCGTTTCGGCCGACGTCGACGCACCGATTCCGGCGAGCCCGTCCTGCACGACAGGTGCCGCGATCTCCGCATCGGTCTCACGGGTGACGACCGCCCGGTACCGCGGTTCGTCCCGCAGCAGTTCCCGGTGCGCACCGACCGCCACGACCGTGCCCGAGTGGACCAGCACCACGCGGTCGGCGAGGTCCAGAAGCAGCGGCGACGAGGCGAACGCCACGGTCGTACGGCCCCGGCGAAGCTGCTTGATACCGGCGGCGACCCGGGCCTCCGTGTGCGAGTCGACGGCGGACGTCGGCTCGTCGAGCACGAGTGCCTCCGGGTCGGTGACCAGGGAGCGGGCCAGGGCGAGCCGCTGGCGCTGGCCCCCCGACAGAGACCGGCCGCGTTCGGTGATCCGGGTGCGCATCGGGTCGCCGTCCGTGTCGACGGACGCCTGGGCCAGAGCATCCAGCACGTCACCGCAGTGAGCGGCCGCGAGCGCGTCCTCGGCGGTGACCCTGCCCGACGACGGCACGTCGAGCAGCTCCCGCAGCGTCCCCGAGAGCAGCACCGGATCCTTGTCCTGCACCAGCACCGCGGCCCTCGCCGAGTCGAGCGGCAGCTCGTCCAGAGCCACACCGCCCAGGAGCACAGACGGTTCCGGGTCCGAGGCATCGTCCGTCTCCGCATGCCCGCCGAGCCGCTCGGCCAGCCGGCCCGCCTCGTCGGGATCACCGCAGACAACGGCCGTGAACAGGCCGCGCGGTGCCATCAGTCCGCTCACCGGGTCGTAGAGATCGCCCTCGGGTGACATGGCGTCGATCGTCGAGGGCTGCGCACTGCGCCGCAGCGACAGGACCCGGACCGCGCGCTGTGCCGACGGCCGCGAGAACGAGTACGCCATGGCGATCTCCTCGAAGTGCCGCAGAGGGAAGAGCATCAGCGTCGCCGCGCTGTACACGGTGACCAGCTGACCGACGTCGATCCGGCCGTCCCGGGCCAGCGTCGCCCCGTACCAGACCAGCGAGATGAGCAGGATTCCGGGCAGCAGCACCTGGATCGCCGAGATCAGCGCCCACATCCGCGCACTGCGCACGGCTGCCTTGCGGACTTCCTGCGAGGCACGCCGGTAGCGGGTCAGGAAGAGTTCCTCGCCGCCGATGCCACGCAGCACCCGCAGGCCGGCGACGGTGTCGGAGGCCAGCTCGGTCGCCTTGCCCGCCTTCTCACGCTGGAGATCCGCCCGCCGGGTGGCGCGGGGGAGCAGGGGCAGCACGGTGAGTGCCAGGACAGGCATGGCGATCGCGACCAGCACGCCCAGCGAGGGCAGGTAGATGATGAGTCCGATGCTGATGAGTACGAGGGCGGTGGCGGCAGCGGCGAAGCGCGACAGCGCCTCGACGAACCAGCCGATCTTCTCGACGTCCCCGGTGGAGACGGCGACGACCTCTCCCGCCGCGACCCGCCGGGTCAGTGCCGAGCCGAGCTCGGCGGTCTTACGGGCCAGCAGCTGCTGGACCCTGGCCGCCGCGGTGATCCAGTTGGTGACCGCTGTGCGGTGGAGCATGGTGTCGCCCACGGCGATGAGGATGCCGAGGGCGACGATGAGTGCGCCGGCCAGCGCAAGGCCGCGGCCGGAGCGTTCGACGACGGCCTGGACCGCGACTCCCACGGCGAGCGGCAGCCCGGCGATCGCGCACTGGTGCAGCAGCCCCCAGGAGAGGGATTTGAGCTGGCCGGTGAGCTGACTGCGCCCGAGCCAGAACAGAAAACGTGGGCCTGAACGGACATCGGGGTCGCCGGGATCCGAGTACGGAAGATCGCGAATCTGCATGACGTTCCAAGGATCGGAAGGGGCAGAGATCCGTGGCGGATCTCGTGGAACAGTAGGTGACCAAACCGTGCAAGGTTCGCGTCATGCCCCGGTCCGAAGCAAGCGATTATTGGTGGATACGCCGCGGGCCTCCGACGGCGGCGGAGCGGGACGGCAGGGCGGGAGGCAGGCCCGCTCCGCCCGGTTTGTCAGGTACCCGGGCACGCGGCGGGGCTCCGTGCCCTTCGGCGCGGAGCCCCGTCCCGTCTACTCCGCGGGCTTGTCGGAGTCCATGCCCGGACGGGCCTTCTTCCACTCGCCGCGGGTGAAGTCCGGGATCTGCTGCGGAACACCCTTGGCCTTGATGGAGAGGTGACTCAGCGGAACCGGCGCGGTCCAGGTGGCCGCGTCGTACACGTCGAAGTCGGGTGCGAGTCCGAGCCGCATGCACTGCATCAGACGGAACACCAGCATGTAGTCCATTCCGCCGTGACCACCGGGCGGATTGGCGTGCTCCTTCCACAGCCAGTGGTCCCAGTCGGCGTACGCGGAGAAGTCCTTCCACTGGTCGTCGGTGTGGTCGGGCTCGAGATAGATGCGCGTCGGGTAGTCCTCGAAGACGCCCTTGGTGCCACCGAGGCTGTTGATGCGTGAGTACGGGTGGGGCGTCGACACGTCGTGCTCCAGGCGGATCACCCGGCCCTTCGCCGTCTGGACGAGACTGATCGTCCGGTCGCTCTCGATGTAGGTCTCCTTCCAGCTCGGGTCACCGGCGGGCATGTGCTGCTCGCGGTACTCGGCGAGACCGCGCGCGGGTGAGCCGACGCTGGTGATGCTCACCGCGCGGTCGCCGCGGTTGATGTCCATGTAGTTGGCGACCGGCCCGAATCCGTGGTTGGGATACAGATCGCCGCGCAGCCGGGTGTGCCACAGGCGGCGCCACGGACCCTCGTAGTAGTCGGGGTCGAACATCAGCCCCCGCAGATCGTGGTTGTACGCGCCCGCGCCGTGCAGCAGGTCGCCGAAGAGACCGGCGTGCGCCATCCGCAGCACCCGCATCTCGTTCCGGCCGTAGCAGCAGTTCTCCAACTGCATGCAGTGCCGCCGGGTCCGCTCGGAGAGGTCGACCAACTGCCAGAGCTGGTCGAGCTGGAGAGCGATCGGACACTCGACCCCGACATGCTTGCCGTTGAGCATGGCGGTCTTCGCCATCTCGAAGTGGAAGTCCCAGGGAGTCGCCACGTAGACGAAGTCGATGTCCCCGCGCTTGCAGAGGTTCTCGTAGTCGTCCTCGCCGTTGGTGTACACGGCGGGCGCGGGCTGACCCGCCGCCGTCACCTTCGCGGATGCCTGTTCGGCCTTGGCCTTCACGGGGTCGCAGACGGCGACGACCTGTACTCCGGTGACGGCGAGGAAGAGATCGATCATGCTGCCGCCGCGGTTGCCGAGGCCCACGATGCCGACCCGTACGGTGGAGCGCCGGTCGAAGGGCACCCCGGCCATGGTCCTGCCCTGGCGTGCGGGGGCGGTCGCCGGATTCTCGGCCGTCGCCGCCGTGGTGGTTGCTGCTGCGGCCGTGCCGCTGCCGAGCGTCCCAAGTCCTAGACCGGCTCCGGCCATTCCGGCCACTCCGGCTGTGGTGCGAAGCACGGAACGACGGCTCATGGAGCCGTCGTCCGTGTTCTGCGGGTCCTGGTCCTGTGGTGCGTCGTCGTTCATCGAGCCTCCAGGGAGGGGGATCTGACGGTGCGCGTAGGGAGGCGGGAACGCATGCGGGCATGACGGGTTCCCGAACCTCGGTAAGGACCCTGGACGGTGGGACTGCTGTTGCGCAAGGGATGCGTTTGGACGCGCGCGTGGACTCTCGCGCCGAAACCATGGACTTTCCGGCTGTGTTGCCGCCGGGCGGGCGCGCTTGGTCCGGAGGGCCGGCCGGGCGTCCGAGACCGGGGTGGCGCGACTGGTTTCAGAGGGCCGGCCGGGCGTCCGAGGCCGGGGTGGGGTGCTTGGTCCGGAGGGCCGGCCGGGCGTCCGAGACCGGGGTGGCGCGCCTGGTTTCAGAGGGCCGGCCGGGTGTCCGAGGCCGGGGTGGGGTGCTTGGTCCGGAGGGCCGGCCGGGTGTCCGAGACCGGGGTGGCGCGCCTGGTTTCAGAGGGCCGGCCGGGCGTCCGAGGCCGGGGTGGGGTGCTTGGTCCGGAGGGCCGGCCGGGTGTCCGAGACCGGGGTGGCGCGCCTGGTTTCAGAGGGCCGGCCGGATGCCCGAGGCCGGGGTGCGCGCGGGGTTCAGAGGGCCGGCCGGGTCGCCCGCTCCAGCTCCATCAGTGCCGAGTAGTACGTGCGGCCGGTCGCCCGGTCCATCCCGATCTCGCACATCCGATTCGCCGACAGATACGCGTCGTACTCCCGGGTGTTCACCTCGGCCGCCTCCTTGGCGGTCGCCGAATCGGTGAGCTCCTTGTGCAGCATGCCGCGGTCGCCCGCGAACGCACAGCAGCCCGCGTCGTCGGGGATGACGACGTCCTCCGCGCATGCCTCGGCGACAGCGCGCAGCTGTGCCACGTCTCCCAGATGCTCCATCGAGCAGGTGGGATGCAGGACGGCCGAACCCACCCTGCGGAACACGGTCAGCGAGGGAAGCAGCTCCTCGGCGGCCCAGACGAGCGAGTCGACGACAGTCAGCTCACGGTGCAGGTCCCGGTTGGCCTCGGTGAGATGGGGCACCACCTCGTGGGACAGGCCGAGCGTGCACGAGGAGGCGTCGACGACGAGCGGCAGCCTGCCGCCCGCGGTCCAGCCCCAGGCCGCCTCCACGATGCGGTTGGCCATCACGGCGTTGGCCACGTCGTACCCCTTGGAGTGCCAGATCGTCGCGCAGCAGGTGCCCGCGACGTCCTCGGGGATCCACACGGGCTTCGCGGCGCGGGCGGACAGGGAGACGACGGCCTCGGCGAGCGACGGCGATCCCTCGTCCTCGGGCCCGGCGAAGATGCGGTTCACGCAGGCCGGGTAGTAGACGGCGTGCGCACCCGTCCGGGAGGTGGGAGGCATCCTCCGGCGGGCAGCGCCGGGAATCTGGGGCAGCCACTCCGGTACCAGATCGGGGCGAACGGCCCTGCGGGCCAACCGGGTCACGGACTCGAGCAGGCGGTCGCCGACCCGGTCGGAGACGGCGTCGGCCGCGGCGACCGCGAGCCGTGCCGAGACCTCCACCGCCTTGAAGTGCTTCGCCGTGAGAGCCGCGATGCGCTCCTCGCGCGGCGAGTGCCGGTGATGACGGAAATCCTTCATCATCGCGCCGGTGTCGATACCGACCGGGCACGCCAGCTTGCACGTGGAGTCGCCCGCGCAGGTGTCCACGGCGTCGTACCCGTATGCGTCGAGGAGACCGGCCTCCACCGGGGAGCGGTCCGGCTGGCGCATCATCTCCCGGCGCAGGACGATGCGTTGACGGGGCGTGGTGGTCAGGTCCTCGCTGGGGCAGGTCGGTTCGCAGAAGCCGCACTCGATGCACGGATCAGCGACCGGCTCGACCTTGGGGATCGTCTTGAGCCCACGCAGGTGCGCCTTCGGGTCACGGTCCAGGACGATCCGCGGCGCCAGCACCCCGTCGGGGTCGATGATCTGCTTCGTACGCCACATCAGTTCGGTGGCCTTCGGGCCCCACTCCAGCTCGAGGAACGGCGCGATGTTGCGGCCCGTGGCGTGCTCCGCCTTCAGCGAGCCGTCGAAACGGTCGACGACGAGCGAGCAGAAGCTGTCCATGAAGGCCGCGTACCGGTCGACGTCCGCGGATTCCGCGGCGTCGAAAGCGAGCAGGAAGTGCAGGTTCCCGTGGGCCGCATGACCTGCGACGGCGGCGTCGAAGCCGTGGACCGCCTGAAGTTCGAGCAGGGCCTCGCAGGCCTCGGCGAGCCGGGACGGCGGCACCGCGAAGTCCTCCGTGATCAGCGTGGTGCCCGAGGGGCGGGAGCCGCCGACGGCGGTGACGAACGCCTTGCGGGCCTTCCAGTAGCCCGCGACCGTGCCGGCGTCCCGGGTGAATGCGTTGGTCACGGATACGGCCGGCACGACGAGGTCGAGACCCGTGACGACCGAGGCCGCAGCCTGCTCGTAGGTCTCCAGAGCCGCCTCGTCCGGGGCGCGGAACTCCACCAGGAGCGCCGTCGTATCCCTGGGCAGGGACGCCCAGTCGGAAGGAACGCCCTGGACGCGCACCGATGCGCGCAGCGTGTTGCCGTCCATCAGCTCCACGGCGATCGCACCCGCCTCGTTGAACTGCGGGACAGCTGCCGCCGCAGCGGTGAGGGAGGGGAAGAACAGCAGCGCGGAGGAGACCAGGCGGTCCAGCGGCAGCGTGTCGAAGACGACCTCAGAGATGAAGCCGAAGGTGCCCTCGGAGCCGACCATCAGCCCGCGGAGGATCTCCACGGGGGTCGATCCGTCCAGGAACGCGTCGAGCCGGTAGCCGTTGGTGTTCTTGATCTCGTACTTGGCGCGGATCCGGGCGGTGAGCTGCTCGTCCGCCTCGATCTCCGCCTTCACGGCCAGCAGGCCCTCGCACAGACGCGGCTCGGCGTGGCGCAGCAACTCGTCGGCGGCCGGTTCGGCCGTGTCGACCACGGTGCCGCTCGGCAGGACAAAGGTGAGGGAGGAGACCGTGCGGTACGAATTGCGGGTCGTGCCGGCGGTCATTCCCGAGGCGTTGTTCGCGACGACCCCGCCGATGGTGCAGGCGATGGCGCTGGCGGGGTCGGGGCCCAGCAGCCTGCCGTGCCGGGCGAGCGTGGCGTTGGCCCGCATGACGGTGGTCCCCGGCCGGATCCGGGCCCGCGCCCCGTCGTCGAGGACTTCGATGCCTGTCCAGTGGTGGCGTACGTCGACAAGGATGTCCTCGCCCTGTGCCTGGCCGTTGAGGCTGGTGCCCGCGGCCCGGAAGACCACGTTGCGGCCCTTGCCGTGGGCGTAGGAGAGGATCGCCGAGATGTCGTCGATGTCCTTGGGGACCAGGACGACCTGCGGCAGGAAGCGGTAGGGGCTGGCATCGGAGGCGTACCGCACGAGGTCGGAGATCTTCCACAGCACCTTCTCCGCGCCGAGCAGGGCGGTCAGGTCGGCACGCAGCGGTGCGGGTGTGCCCGCGGCCTTCCAGCCCGGCACCCGGTCGGGGGACGGCGTCCGTGCCGTACCAGGGCGGAGGGCTTCCGGCTTCGGCTCCAGCAGCGGCATCTCAGCGTCTCCTCGACGACACGATGCGGTGCCCCGCACCGCGCCTCAGCAGCGGCGGCGCTCCGGCATCCCGTCCACCAGAGCGGTCAGCAGTCCGCCGAGCACCTCGCGCTGCTCGGCGGTCAATGGAGCCAGGATCTCCTCTGCGGCGGCCTTCCGCGCGTTGCGCAGCGAGCGGAGCGTGGCCCTGCCCTCCTCGGTGATCTCGATGCGGACCACCCGGCGGTTGGTCGGGTCCGGCGCACGGCGCACCCGGTCATTGGCCTCCAGGCCGTCCACCAGTGTGGTGACCGCACGCGGGACGACGTCGAGGCGCTGGGCGAGATCGGCCATCCGGGGCGGATCCTCGTAGTGCGCGACCGTGCGCAGCAGCCGGAACTGCGCCGGAGTGATGTCGATCGGCTCCAGCTGGCGGCTCTGGATGCGCTGGAGTCTGCGGGTGAGCCGCAGCAGCTGTTCGGCCAGAAGACCGTCGGGATCGGGGGAGTCCATGAGGGAACAATATCAGGACCTTGTTCATTGTGAATAGAGGTAACAATGAGCTAGGCTCCGTAAAGTCGAAATCCCGCACGTCCTCCGCCGCACGCCTCCCCCCGAGGCCTGTCGGCCACACGCTCTCGAAGGAGCACATGAAACCCGACGAACCCACGTGGACACCCCCTGCCGGTGATGCCCAGCAGCCGCCCGCCGAGCTGCGCCGCATCTTCCGCCTCTTCCGCCCCTACCGAGGCAGGCTGGCGATCGTGGGGCTGCTGGTCGGCGCCTCGTCACTGGTGTCGGTCGCCACCCCTTTCCTGCTCCGCGAGATCCTGGACACCGCGATCCCTCAGGGGCGTACGGGACTGCTCACACTGCTCGCGCTCGGCATGATCCTCACCGCCGTGATGACCAGCGTCTTCGGTGTCCTGCAGACCCTGATCTCCACGACGGTCGGCCAGCGCGTCATGCACGACCTGCGCACCGCCGTCTACACCCAGCTGCAGCGGATGCCGCTCGCCTTCTTCACCAGGACCCGCACGGGGGAGGTCCAGTCCCGCATCGCCAACGACATCGGCGGCATGCAGGCGACGGTCACCTCCACCGCGACCTCGCTGGTCTCCAACCTCACCGCCGTCATCGCCACCGTGGTCGCCATGCTGGCGCTGGACTGGCGGCTCACCGTCGTCTCGCTGCTCCTGCTGCCCGTCTTCGTCTGGATCAGCCGCCGCGTCGGCCGTGAGCGCAAGAGGATCACCACCCAGCGCCAGAAGCAGATGGCGGCGATGGCGGCCACGGTCACCGAGTCGCTCTCGGTCAGCGGCATCCTGCTCGGCCGCACCATGGGCCGCTCGGACTCCCTCACCAAGGGCTTCGCCGAGGAGTCGGAGCGCCTGGTCGACCTCGAAGTGCGCTCCAACATGGCCGGGCGGTGGCGGATGTCGACGATCGGCATCGTCATGGCCGCCATGCCCGCCGTCATCTACTGGGCGGCCGGCCTCACCCTCCAGTCGGGTGCCACGGCTGTCTCCATCGGCACGCTGGTCGCCTTCGTCTCGCTGCAGCAGGGTCTGTTCCGGCCGGCGGTGAGCCTGCTCTCCACCGGCGTCCAGATGCAGACATCCCTCGCCCTGTTCCAGCGGATCTTCGAGTACCTCGATCTCGACGTGGACATCACCGAGCCCGAGAAGCCCGTCCGGCTGGAGAAGATCCGGGGCGAGGTCGCCTTCGAGAACGTCACCTTCAGCTACGACGAGAAGAGCGGCCCGACGCTGACCAGCATCGACGTGACCGTGCCCGCCGGACGCAGTCTGGCCGTCGTCGGTCCCACCGGATCGGGCAAGTCGACGCTCAGCTATCTGGTGCCGAGGCTGTACGACGTCACCGGCGGCCGGGTCACCATCGACGGGGTCGATGTCAGGGACCTGGACTTCGACACCCTCGCCAGGGCCGTCGGCGTGGTCTCGCAGGAGACTTACCTCTTCCACGCCTCCGTTGCCGAGAACCTTCGCTTCGCCAAGCCGGACGCCACCGACGAGGAGATCGAAGCGGCGGCCCGCGCCGCCCAGATCCACGACCACATCGCCTCGCTGCCCGACGGTTACGACACGCTCGTCGGCGAGCGCGGCTACCGCTTCTCGGGCGGTGAGAAGCAGCGTCTGGCCATCGCACGCACGATTCTCCGTGACCCGCCCGTGCTGATCCTCGACGAGGCGACCAGCGCCCTCGACACCCGTACGGAACACGCCGTGCAGCAAGCCATCGACGCGCTGTCGAAGGGCCGCACCACCCTCACCATCGCGCACCGGCTCTCCACCGTCAGGGACGCGGACCAGATCGTCGTCCTGGACGGCGGGCAGGCAGCCGAGCGCGGTACGCACGCGGAGTTGCTGGAGAGGGACGGCCGGTACGCGGCCCTCATCCGCCGCGACGGCGACCTCGCTCCCGCGGCCACATGAGGCGCGACCGGGGTGTGCGGCGGAATGTCCGTACGGCATGATCGCCGTCCATGAGAGCTCTGCTCGGGGTGGAACTCCCCGGATACCGGCCCGTGGACGACGACGCCTGGGCGAATGACGACGGCGATGTGGTCTCGCTGCACTACTTCGGTCTGCCGCCGGACCTTCCTGCCGCACTGGAGGACGGCCCGACCCTGCGCAACACGCTCACGCACTGGACCGCGCAAGCGGGCGGCGGGCTCATAGAGGCCTCGGTGAAGAAGCTGGGCGGACTGCCTGCGCTGCGTCAGATACTCAAGGTGCCGCTGCCCCAACAGGCCCACGGACAGGTGTTCATCGGCAGTTTCACGGTGCCGCGGGCCGGATGCAGCACGGTGGTGAAGATCCAGGCCCCCGAGCGCGGAATGACAGGCATGCGGGAAGCCGTCGTCCTCGCGAAGCTCGGCCCCGACCAGTACTTCCGGCCGCACCCCTACGCCCCCGAGGTCCAGGGCGGCCTTCCCTTCCATGCGGCGGACCACGCCAGGTGGGACGCGGAATTCCCGGACCACCCGCTGACCAGGGTCCGGCGGACACTCGACGCGCTGGTCGAGGCGGTCACCGTGGACCCCGGATTTGCCGCGCTGGCGCCCTTCGCGGGCCCGGTCGAACCTGCCCCCCACGGCTGACAAGCCGCGTAACACGGCGGCGCCGCCGCTCCCGTGGGACGGGGAGCGGCGGCGCCGGTCGAGCAATCGTCAGACGAGCCAACCCACGAAGTGGACGACGCCGGCAAGCAGGTTGGTGAGGAAGTTCATTCGGTGCTTCTCCTTGTGCATGGTGCATCGGTGGGACTGCGCAGTCGCGGTCTGCAGCCCGTTGCTTGCGCCCTGTAATCATCAGGCTGCGCACCGGAGTTGATCGACAGGAATGGACACGATCACACGTTCTGACGAACACCCGATCCCCTGTTCGTGTGTTCTGTTGTGCTCGGTGTGAGGTCAGGCGGAGACGCCCTGCGCGGCGGGCACAACGCTGCCGGTCCTTTCCAGCAGGCGGGTGATCGAACGGGCCGCGGCCCGGCCCGCCCGGTTGGCCCCGATCGTGCTGGCCGACGGCCCGTAGCCGACGAGATGGACGCGCTCGTCCCGTACCGCCCGGGTGCCCTCGACGCGTATGCCGCCGCCCGGCTCGCGCAGCTTCAGCGGGGCCAAATGATCGACTGCGGCCCGGAATCCGGTGGCCCACAGAATCACATCGGCCTCGACCGTCCGGCCGTCGGCCCAGGTCACCCCGTTCGGGGTGATCCGCTCGAACATGGGGAGCCGGTCGAGAACCCCCTCCTCGCGTGCACTTCGGACAGCGTCGGTCAGCGGCAGTCCGGTCACGCTCACCACGCTCTGCGGCGGAAGCCCCAGCCGTACACGCTCCTCCACCATGGCCACGGCGGCCCGCCCCTGCTCCTCGCCGAACGGCCCTTCCCGGAACACCGGGGGCCGACGCGTCACCCAGTACGTCGTAGCCGCCACCTCGGCGATCTCCATCAGATGCTGGGTGCCGGAGGCCCCGCCACCGACCACGATCACCCGCTGTCCGGCGAACTCCGCCGGCCCCGGATAGTCCGCAGTGTGCAACTGCCTTCCCCGGAAGGTCTCCTGGCCCGGATAGCGCGGCCAGAACGGCCGGTCCCAGGTCCCCGTCGCGTTGATCAGGGCACGCGTGGCGTAGGTGCCCTCGGACGTCTCGACGAGCAGTCGGCCATCCTCTCCTGCGCTCCCTTCGCGCACGGCGCTCACCTCGACGGGACGGTGTACCCGCAGGTCGAAGCGGTGTTCGTACGCGTCGAAGTACGCACCGATCACCTCGGACGAAGGGCGCCCGTCGTCGGCGTCCGTCAGCTCCATGCCGGGCAGGGAGTGCATCCCGTGGACCTTGCCGTAGGTGAGCGACGGCCAGCGGAACTGCCAGGCACCCCCGGGCCGCGGGGCGTGGTCGAGTACGACGAAGTCCCGGTCGGGATCGAGGCCGGCGCGCCGCAGATGGTAGGCGGCCGAGAGCCCCGCCTGCCCGGCGCCGATCACGACCACGTCCAGCTCGCGCACCCCGAAGTTGTTCACCCTTCTACCAACCGTGGAGGGCTTCCGGATCTTCCCGGATCCTCCGAGGGCGCGACGACCTGCCACCGGCGCCAGAATGGGGCCATGCCCGACTCCTTCGCCACGCACCTGCTGAGCATCACCACCGGACGTACCGAGACGGTCACGGACCTGACGGCGGACTGCGAACAGTTCCTCGCCCGTGTCACCCACGGAAGGGACGGCCTGCTCAACGTCTTCGTCCCTCACGCGACCGCCGGAATCGCGGTCCTGGAGACCGGAGCGGGAAGCGACGAAGACCTCCTCGCCGCCCTGCAGACCCTGCTTCCCGCAGACGACCGCTGGCGCCACCGCCACGGAAGCCCCGGCCACGGCCGCGACCATGTGCTCCCCGCCCTCGTACCGCCGCACGCGACTCTGCCGGTGATCGGGGGACGACTGGAACTCGGGACGTGGCAGTCGGTCTGCCTGGTCGACACGAACGTCGACAATGCGGACCGTCAGGTGCGGCTCAGCTTCTTCGGCTGAGCGTTGGCCTGGTCGAGACCCTCGGGCATACGGGGGCCTGGGTAGGGGATTGGGACGGCATCGGCGGACTACTTGGCGTCGCGCTGCCGGCGCGCGCGCTCGAACTCGGCGTTGTCCGACATCCAGGAGCCGTGCTGGTCGAGTGAGGCGCAGCCGCCGCGGACGAACGCGCTCACCAGGTTCCGGTACCCGCCGAGCCCGTCGACCAGGCTGTACTCGACCCGGTACTCCGGATCCGACCCGGCTCCGCCCTCGTGCACCGTCGTGACCCGGGCGATGGAGTCCGCGTAGAAGTGGAGCTGGATCCCTTCGCCCATCTCCTCGTCCTCGATGGTGAACACTTCGTTGTCCGCGGCAGAGCGATCGCCGACGAATTCCCAGAACTCCGCGGTGGCAGTGCGTGGACCACCAAGGTGCCACTTCTTCTCGACGCCCTTGTCGTCGGTGAACGACAGGATCGTCTTCCTCGCACTCTCGCCGAAGCCGGCGCGGCCGCCGGCAGCCTCCTCGTCGTCCTCCATGGGGGTGCTCCTGGCGTGGTCCGCGGCCTCCGAGCACATCAGGAAGCTCACGGTACGCACCGCGTCATCGACGAGCTCAGGGTGTGCACGGCGCACGGCCGCGTCGACCGTGCTCGCCATCCGGTCCCAGTCGCGCTTGTCCGTGGCGCGCTTGCCCCGTCGCGGATCGCGACCGATCCGCATCCCGGCGCACGCCTGCTCCGCGGTGGCGATCACACGCATGACCTCCGGCAGGAGCGCGGGGTCGACGGCATCGGGCATCCGCTTCGGAACCGTCGCGCCGTGCAGGTACTGGCCCGTGTACCTCAGTATCGCGGCGTCGAGTGGACCGAGCACCGCTCCGCGCTCGGCGCGACGGCGGTTCGCGTGGTACTCCTGAGCTCTTTTCCCGTTGGACGTCTCGGTCGCCGCGCTCATCGCCGCGCAGACCTGACCGCGCTCGAGCAGATCGATGTCAGCTCCATGGGCGATGAGCCGACCCCTGTCCCACGGGATGCGCTGGAAGAGCGCGTCGACGTCTGCGGGCGCGGAGAGGAGGATCGGGTCCAGGAGTGCGACGGCAGCGTCGTCGTCGAGACGGCCCCGGGTTCCGGCGGCGTCGCACAGCGGAAGGACCGCACTCCACAGCAGGAGGTGTCTGGCCAGGTCCTCCCGGATCACCGCGAGATGGGCTTCCTCGATCGAGAACGTGAACGTGCGAGGCTCGTGGTTGGCGTCGGCCCCGGCACCGAGCGTCAGCTTCAGTTCACCGTCCTCGCGGATCACGTTCGGGATCCAGCCGCTGCTGCGCGTGAAAACGATGTCTCTCATGGAATCAGTCTTGCCCATCGGACGAGACGAGCGCGTCTTGCCTGCACCGATCCCCTCCCGAACCGTCTGTTCATGACCACCGGTCGAATTCGGCGTCGAGGCGCATGTCGGTGCGCACCCAGACTTCGCCGGCGGCGGCCTCGGCCGGGGCGTCGACTCGTTCGAGACCGAGGAATTCGATCAACCTGAGCAGTTCGGCTCGTTCAGCTCGGTCATCGCCGACATCATGCGAGTCGAAGAAGACGTAGTACTGGTTGCTCGGGTCTACGATGCCCGAATTCCCCCAGATCCGACCGACTTCTTCGATTGCCCCGGCTTCGGTCGTGATCGTGGCTGCGCGGGTGGCACCGCGAGTCTCCGGTGACGCGTCGAGGTCGGCGAGGTCCGAGAACCACTGGCCGAAGTGGTCGAGGCCGGCATATCCGTTCTCGAAGAACAGCATCGCGCTCGGCATGTAGCGATTGGCCCTGTCGACCTTGAGGTATTCGGACCGGCGTCTGTCCGCCACTTCGATCCGGGCGATCACACCTTGACCGGGCATGAGCACCAGTCTTTGGCCCGCCGGTACATCTTCGATGGTGTAGGTGTCAGAATCTCGCTCCCGGAAGAACGCGGAGAATGCTACGTACGCTTCCTGAGGGTCGCCCACGGAGACCGGCTGGTCGTTGCCATCACCGACAGCGAAGACGAACTGTTTCGGTCCGGGGTTGTAAGGGCGAGCCATAGGTGTCCTTCGTTCACATGTGGTATTCCCACCAGCGTAGTCGCCCCCCTCCCGTAACTCCCGAGCACCACCGGAAGGCCGGCCCGACACGCGGCGGGCGCCGTTCGCCGCCGTGGGCGGTGCCTCTGTCTCAGGCGCCGGGCCAGAGCTGCCGGCCGTGCAATCTGCTGGCAACGGTCTGTTCGGGGACGACGAGGTGAACGCCGTTGCCCCGAACGCCGGTGTTCTGCGGCCCCGTTCCGGCAGTCCGCGGAACGGCTTGGTCGAACGCGTGGGTCGCGCGAGTCCTTGCCCCACGACGCCTCCATGCCGCCGCGGGACTTTCCTCCGGCGCTACGGGTTACTTCCCACGCCCTCTGCCTCGGTTCAGTGCTCGCAGAGGGAGAATTCTCGTTCGTAGAGCTGCTCGTTGTGCTCGGCGACGAAGAACTTGCGTTCCTGCATGAGCTGTTCGCGATAGGTCTTTGCCTGTTCAAGCGTCATGGTCGAGGTATCGGACCATGGTTGCTGCGGTGGCACGTCGGAGGTGGAGACGATCCTTTCCGACGGGTCGACCAGGAAGAACGCGAGAATTTTGCGATATCCGGGGCGGGTGGCGTCCGTGAGGCGGAATGAGCCGACGCGGTGCTGCAGGATGTTCGGGAACGCCAGGCAGCGGCCCGCCGGTGTCGATGCCGATCCCAGCCTCTGGTTCAGTGCGTCCTCGTCCTCCAGGCCGTAGACCTCACGCAGACCGTTGTCGTCGTTCTGTTCGTAGTTCGGGTCGTCGAGTGCCGCCCGGAAGCCCAGTCGGCTTTCGGTGATGTTCTCGCTGTCCCAGTAATAGATGCCGGTCGATACGATCCGCTCGTTCAACATCCCCTCGACGTGCCAGGAACCGCCGGTGTACTCGGGCTTGTCCGGCGTGAGATGGATGGTGGCGAGCTTGACGATGACCTGGAGGCGGCGGCCGCGCAGGTCCTCTCGGGCGGATTCATCGGGCAGCTCGGGCGGGGTGTAGACCGGGGCGTCCGGGATGACCGGGATGCGGTTTTCCCACCAGTCTTCCTGGGCCTCCTCCCATGCGCCGAGTGCCTCCTCGTAGGCCGCGTCTTCGCTGAAGGAGGATTTGTCCGGATGTACCGGCTCCGAGTCGTACCACCCGTATGGATCGGCCTCGATCCGCAGGGGCCGGGGGTGGCGCAGATCGGTGAGCACGTTCTCGAACAGAGGGCGAAAGCGCGCGAACAAGTCCGGTAGGACAGAAGCCAGTTCGTGATGAGTCTCGGGGTGGACGTTGTTGACGTACGAACCGAAGGCGACGTCGCCGTCGGAACTGACGTCGACGTCCGTGGGCAGCCACTGGAATTTTTCCGAGAATTCGTAGGTCGAGTAGCGGTCCGTCGGGTTGTGCCAAGCCCGCTCGGGCGCACGGCTCACCTCTCTCACCAGACAGAACAGTGAGGGATGAACCAGATCCAATACCTGGCCGTCGGATCCGGGATGCCAGTCCTGTTCTGCCTCGGGGACCTCTTCCAGAATCCGAACCGCCTCGCGCAGCCGGGACCTGAGCTTGTCGTCGACCAGCGCGTCCGACTGCCACACCCCGTCGACGGCGGAGACCTCGATGCCGGTTCGTGCGTCCCGCAGCGCGGCGTAATGCACGAGTTCGGCGAGGACGTAAAGAACCTGCGCTTCGGTGAGCCCTTGGGTGACCGCTTCCTGCGTCCACCTGGCGACGATGTCGGCATCGTTCATCTTGTCGAACCACCCGGGCTTCGCCCGAATGTGTGAGCTGCACTGCATCATCTGAATTTCCCGCAGCGTCCGGGGTGTCGCGAACGATATGGAACGGGAGGCATGGAAGGGCAGCGGGAAAGCAGACAGGCCGGTCAATTCTCTCGGTCCTCCGAGTCGGTGTGTGGTGGCCGGAAGGATACGTCAGCGGACTGACACCGCAGCTGTGGTCCCTCGCATCACCGGTCCGGGAGTCAGGGTATGACTCCCCCTCCTCGGGCCGTGGCGGCCGTGCCGCAGGCGCCATCGTCACGCCAAGGCATCAGTTCGTCCGAGGGCTGTAACAGACCCGGATCCGGGGTGACCGGCTGATGGGCGGCAACCACAATGGCTGTGCAGAGCTTGAGACATCGACCGGTCCTGGGGGCTGGTCTCGGGGGAGCGGAACACAGCGTGCACGCGAAGACAGTGAGAGTCGGATCGCTCCATCAGGGCCTGCGCGGCGCCCTCTTGGGGGCCGTTGCGGTGGCGGCGCTGCTGGGGGGCACCGCCTGCCAGGCCTCCGTGGGTGAGGACAACGCCGCCCCGTCGGCCTCCGCGTCGGCCGGGGAGAGCACGTCGAAGAGTCCCGAACCCTCGGGTGACTCCGGCACCGCCACCGGAACCGGCAGTGGCGACGCGACCGGGGACAGCGGCGAGACCGGCGGAGGCAACGGCACCGGCTACCAGGACTGCAAGGCCACCGACCTCAACACCGCGGTCGAGTTGCAGGACCCGTCCGGGGAGACCCCCCGCCACTTCCTGCTGACCGTCACCAACGGCAACAAGAAGCCCTGCGTCCTGAACGACGCACCGATGGTGCGGCTCGGGGCAGGGAACGACGCCTCCGTCGTCGAGACGCTCGGAGAGCCGGACACCGAGCCCGTCGTCGTCGAAGGAGACGGCAGGGCGTACGCGGGCCTGTACGTCTTCGGCAACGACGAGGGCGGCGAGGCGGAGTACGACCAGTCCGACCGGTTCACCGCCACCCTGGTCGCCGGTGAGGGCACCGAACTCAACGGCACGCTCATCTTCGATCTGCCCGACGGCCTCTCCTCCGTCTCCTACGACGACGCGGCGCGGGTGAACGGTTGGGCCGGCACCGAGGGCCTGGCGATGCGCGCGATCAACCAGCTCTGACCCGGGGCGTTCGGACCATGCCCCCTGCCGGGGCATGGTGCCCTCGACCGGCTTCACCGCCACTCGATCATGAGGATGGTCGCATCGTCGTTCAGCTTGTCGTTCTGGCGCTTCCGAATCGAGTGGATCAGCTGTCGGAGGGCCTCCGAGGCCGTTTCCCCCGCGGCAGTGGCGCGGATGATGGAGGCCGTGAATCCCTCCAGGCCGAATTGCGGTCCGCCGGCCAAGCGGGCTTCGGTCACTCCGTCCGTGTAGAGGAGGACTCGGTCGCCGGGCTGCAAAGGAACCTCGTGCACCACACGCGACGAGGGCACAAGGCTTCCGGGTGTGCCCATGGGCGGTTCGCCGGTTCGTTCCAGGGCATTCTCCAGGACCTGGTGATCGCGGATGAGCAGGGGCGGAGGGTGGCCGCAGTTGATCCAGCTCATGATCCCGCTGGACATGTCCAGTTGCAGGGCGATTCCGGTGCAGAACTGCTCCGGAAGCCACTCGGAGAGGGCGTCGTCGACAGTTCTGACGAGTTCCCGCAGCCCAGCTCCCTTGCGGCGGGCACTCCTGCACCCGGCCATCGCGATCGCGGTAGTCATTCCTGACGCAAGATTGTGGCCCATCGCGTCGAGGATCACGGCGTGCAGTGTCGACTCCGTCAGAGAGTGGTCGAACGCATCTCCGCCGAGCTCGTAGGCCGGTTCAAGGACCGCTGTGGAGAGGGCCCGGGCCTCACCCACCGTCCGGGGCGGCAGCAGGGCCCGTACCATCTCCGCCGGTAGCGTCATCGCTTCGGTGCGGGCATGCTGCACGAATCGGTCGCTGATCGCGCGCTTGGAGGTGATGGCCATCGCCAGGATGGAAGCGAGCGTTCTGCAACGCTCCAGCCGTGTGCTGTCCAGTGAATCCACCTGGATGCCGACGACTCCCAGGCGCTCCACCCCGTCCACGAGCGGTATCCAGACGATCAGAGTGCCGGTCTCCGTACTATCCACACGCAGGGCCAGTGCGCGGAAGGCCCAGCCGGCCAAGGACGCATCCACAACGAGCTGGTCCTCGCCAAAGAGCGACGTCAGTCGTTGTTGCTGCAGGTCAACGAGGTAGACATCGGCCTGGCGCAGGCCCAGGAGGACGGCGTACCGATTGAGGAGTAACGGTAGATCCGTCGGGGCCGTGGAGTGCACTTCTGCCAGGAACCCGTGGAAGAGATGCTCACCGTCTCCGGCGGCGGAACTGTTCGAGTTCAAGGGAGATCACCTCTCCGACCGGCCTGCGTTCCACCCAACGCGCCGACCACGGTGAACGCCACTCCGCGGCGGCATTCGGCTAAAGGGTCCGGTGCGACGAACTCCGGAACCCGGGCCGCTCGGCGGGGGTTCTTCCCGAGCGGCACGGAAGCAGGCCCCGACTCCCTGTTCGTCACCCGCTTTGCTCGGCCGCACTGCCCTGCGGCTAGTTTGTGTGCAGGACAGGTACGCAGGCCCGTGGGGGCAGAGTGCACGGGGGACGGGAGGTCGGGAAGAGTGTCGCTGCGCGGAGGTGATCCAGCCGAGATCGGCGGTTATCCACTTGAGGCGCGACTCGGCTCGGGTGGCATGGGCACGGTCTTTCTGGCCCGTACGAGTTCGGGGCGACCTGTCGCGATCAAACTGATCCACCAGCAGTTCGCTGGGGACGACGAGTTCCGCACGCGTTTCCGGCAGGAGGTGGCGGCCGCGAGGCGGGTGAGCGGCGCGTTCACCGCCGCTGTGGTCGACGCTGCGCCCGAGGCCGAGCAGCCGTGGATGGCGACGACCTACATCGAGGGGCACACCCTTGCCCAGCGCATCGCCGCGGACGGCCCGCTGAACGGAGCCGAGCTCAGGAACCTCGCCATCGGGCTGGCGGAGGCACTGCGCGACATCCACCGGGTGGGGGTCGTCCACCGTGACCTGAAGCCCTCGAACGTCGTGCTCTCTCCCGAGGGCCCGCGCGTCATCGACTTCGGCATTTCGCGCGCCGTGGACCAGCAGACGCTGACGATGACAGGGCGTGTCATCGGTACGCCGCCCTTCATGTCGCCGGAGCAGTTGCAGGCGCCGCGTGGTGTGGGGCCGCGGTCCGATGTCTTCTCGCTGGGGACACTGCTGGTGTACGCGGCGACGGGCCACGGGCCCTTCGACGCGGACAGCCCGTACATGACGGCCTATCAGGTGGTGCACGAGGAGCCGTCCCTGGGTGCCGTGCCGGTGGCCTTGCGTGCGGTCGTCGAGTCGTGCCTGGGCAAGGAGCCCGAGGGGCGCCCCTCTGCGGACGAACTCCTCGTGCTGCTGCGGGATCTGCCGACCGACCTCGGCGGGACCGACGCGAAAGGGGCCGGCGCGGGCCGTACCCGCGACATGAACACCCAGCATCACTTCCCGACGCCGGCCACCCCCACGCGGACCGCCCCGGCCACCGACCCGGCCGGTCCCGATTCAGGGAGCACCGGCACCACCGTCGGCCGCCGTCTGCGTCGCCGGTGGCGTCCCGTGCTCGCGGCCGCGGTCGCCGTGGCAGCGATCGGCGGGGGAGTCGCCGCGCTGAAGTCGGGCGGCTCCGGGGGGAACAGCGGCGGCGACAAGGGCAACAGCGTGGCGGCGCCGGGTGCCGCACTTCCGGACGGCTTCGAACCGTGGCGCAGGACCGTGCAGGGCGGTAGCGAGGACATCCCCGACGAGCTGCGCTGCGTCGCGCGGGCCGACGCGCTGTTCTGCGGGGGCGGCGGTGTGGTCGCGACCCGTATCAAGGCCACGGACGGCTCACGGGTGTGGACGGCCAAGAGCCCGGGCGTCCCCGTCCAGGGCATGCACCTGGTGGGCGCCACCGACGACACGGTGCTCGGTTACCGCTTCGCCGCCCAGGACGCCCCGCAGGACCCTCCCAGCGAGGTGGTGGCCATCGACGCGAACAACGGCCGGGAGCTGTGGTCCGTGCCGTCCGGCGCCCAGTCGACGGCCGTCACCGGTCGCACCCGGGACGCCGTCGTGACCGGCTCGGCCGTCGTGACGGTCGACGCTTCCAACTCCCGCTTCGAGGCCCGGGACGCGCACAGCGGTGAGGTCACCTGGAAGACGCCGTTCCCCGCGGAGACGCAGTGCGCTGCCGTCCAGGGGGGCGCACAGCTCTTCGCGATGTGCGCGGCGGATACGGAGGTGGACGCATCGGAGGTGCGCCACCCGACCCTGTACACGGTCGACCGTGCCTCGGGGGCGCTGGGCAGGCCCATCGCGGTTGACGGCCCCGCCGTGCCGATGGGCGTCGCCGACGGCAGCCTCGTACTCCTCCAGGAGCACATGGAGGGAACGGCCATGACCGGCTACGACGGGGTGGCGCGTGTCGACCCGGCCTCGCGGAAGGTCACGTACTCCCGACTGGCCACGACGTACGGGGGGACGCCCGGCATGGTGGACGGCACCGTCTACGTGAGCGGGCAGACGGGTCTCATCACGGCGCTCGACCCCGCGACCGGCCGGAAGAAGTGGTCGCGGCAGACGGGCGTGGAGGGCGCGTCGGGTCCCGTGGCGGGGGCCGACGCACTGTATTTCAGTTCGGCCACCGGCCGGGTGGTCGCGCTGTCCCCGCACGACGGCACAGCGCTGTGGACAACAGATCCGCAGGCCGACGGCTTGACGGGCGAGCAGGGGGCAAGCCCGCGCGTGACCGTTGCGGGGGGTGCGGTGATCGTGGCCGCGGCCAAGAACACTCTCTTCGCTTTCGACGCGCAGAAGCCGCCGAAGCAGAGCTGACCCGGGCGGCGCACAAGGTGCACAGCCGGGGCGACCGGCCGCACGGGCGTCGGCCGACCACGGTGTGCTTCAGGCGACCGGTTCGCCGATGCCCAGCAGGTTTCCCTCGCTGTCGCGGAACCAGGCGGCGCGTTCTCCCCGTGCCCCCTTGCTCGGGTAGTTCCCGTCGATGTCGGCGATCCCGTCCCGTGTCCGGAGCCCGGGCAGGTCGACCTCTTCGAACCTCACGCCGCGTTGCTTGAGTTCCGCCACGATCGTCTCCACGTCGTCGACCTGCCAGCCCATCTGGGTGAAGGTGCCGGGCGCGGATCCCGCCGACTCGAACAGGGCGAACTCCGTTTCTCCGCACCGGTACAGCAGCCCACCGGGCCGTTCGTCGACGGGCTCCAGACCGAGCGTCTCGGAGTAGAAACGCCGTGCCCGGTCCAGGTCCTGGGCCGGCAGCCGGGTCGCCACGCTTCCCCGGGCCAGAATGTTCGTGTTGTCCGCGGTCATGCCACCACTGTGCCTCGCGCCGCAGTCAGCTGCCGGGCGTGAGCCCCAGCGTGTCGAGCAACCGCACCGGCCCACGGCGCCGAGCGGGGCCGGGACGTGGAATGCACCTGCTCGGTCACCTGCCGCGCCTCCCTCGTTCGGCCCTGAGAGCGCCGGTCGACCGCTTGATCGTCCCCGGGCGGGGTAGCGAGATGGCATGGCCACTGACAACACATCCACTGCTGCGAGCGGATACGTGCAGCCCGAGGTCGACGTCCGGGCCCTGACCGAGGTGCTCGACGGCGAGTACGCCGGGATCCGCGGCCTCGTCCGGACCAACCTGGTGACGTATGCCTCCGTTCTCGAGGAGGCCGACGAGCTCGGCATCGACGCGTTTCGCGAGCGGGTACGTGAGCTCGTGGTCGAGATGGCCGCGACGGGCCAGACGGGAATGGGTTTCCCGAGCAAGTACGGCGGGGGCGGCGACATCGGAGCCTCGATCGCCGCTTTCGAGACCCTTGCCTTCGGTGACCTGTCGGTGCTGGTGAAGGTCGGCGTGCAGTTCGGACTCTTCGGCGGCGCGATCCTGCACCTGGGGACCGAACGCCACCACGACGCCCACCTGCCGGACCTGATCACGGGGCGGCTGATGGGATGCTTCGCGATGACCGAGACCGGGCACGGCTCCAATGTCCAGGCGCTCGGCACCCTCGCGAAGTACGACGCCGCCCGCCAGGAGTTCGTCATCACCACACACGGCGACCAGGCGCGCAAGGACTACATCGGCAACGCGGCCCGCCACGCGGAGCTTGCGGTCGTCTTCGCCCAGCTGGAAGTGGGCGGTACGTCCGAGGGTGTGCACGCGTTCGTCGTGCCGATCCGGGTCGGCGGAGAGGTGGCGCCCGGCGTCCGGATCGAGGACGACGGCCGCAAGATGGGCCTCAACGGCGTGGACAACGGCCGCATCTGGTTCGACGGCGTGCGGGTGCCGCGCGAGGCGCTGCTCAACCGGTTCGCCGACGTCACCGCCGAAGGCGTCTACGAGAGCCCGATCGAGAACCCCGACCGACGCTTCTTCACCATGCTCGGCACGCTGGTGCAGGGCCGGGTCAGCGTCGGTGGCGCCGGGGTCAACGCGGCCAAGGTCGCTCTCGCGATCGCCACGAAGTACGCCGTGCGGCGCCGGCAGTTCGAAGCGACCCCCGACGCGGAGGAGCAACTGCTCCTGGACTACGGCCTGCACCAGCGTCGTCTGCTGCCGCTCATCGCGCGGACGTATGCGCTGCACTTCGCGCAGGACGTCGTGCGCACACAGCTGCACGACGTCTTCTCCGGCATCGAGGACGACGCGCAGGCGCGGCGCCGGCTGGAGTCACGGGCCGCAGGCACCAAGGCGCTCGGCACCTGGCACGCCACCCGGGTCATCCAGGAGTGCCGCGAGGCGTGCGGCGGCGCCGGCTACCTGGCCGTGAACCGGTTCGCCGCTCTCAAGAGCGACAGCGACATCTTCACCACCTTCGAGGGCGACAACCACGTCCTGCTCCAGCTCGTGGCCAAGGGTCTGCTCACCCATTACGCGAGCGAGTTCGAGGATCTGGACCAGCTCGGCATGGTCCGCTACGTCACCGGTCTCGCCGTCGAGACGGTCATCGAGAAGACTTCGGCCCACAAACTGCTCGAGCGGGTACGCGACCTGCTTCCCGGCGGCGACGAGTGGGACCGGGAAGCCGGCCTGCTCGACTCGGAGTACCAGCTCGCCATGCTCCGCTACCGCGAGGAGCACATGCTCGCCGGCGTGGCCCGCCGGCTCAAGCGCGGGATCGACCAGAAGCGCAACCCCGGAGCCGTCTTCTCGCAGGTTCAGGACCACGTCATCGCGGTCGCTCACGCACACGTCGAGCGGCTGGTGCTGGAGGCGTTCGTCGACAAGGTGCGTGCCCTGCCCGCGAGCGGGAACAAGGTCGCGCTGGGGTTGCTGTGCGACCTGTTCGCCCTGTCGACGATCGAGGCGGACCGGGCCTGGTTCATGGAGCACGGCCGGCTGACCGTACAGCGTTCCAAGGCGATCAGCCGTGAGGTGAACGACCTCTGCCGCAAGGTCCGGCCCCTCGCAGTCGACTTCGTCGACGCCTGGGGCATCCCGCCCGAGATGCTGCGCGCGCCGGATCTGGTGGGCTGATCCGGCTGATCCGGAGACAGCGCTCCCCTCAGCAACGACTGGGCCGGCTGCACGCCGAGCCGCATCGGGCCGGGGTCACGGAGAGGGCCCGTTCCACCGGGGCGGGCCCTTCCGGTCAGCAGGCGGTCAGATGCGGTCGGCTGCGATGAGGAGGTACTGGAAGGACCCGTCCCGGTAGGAGTTGATGAACGCGTCCTCGATTCCCGTGACCAGGGAAGACGTGGCCCGCAGCTCCCAGTAGGGCAGGGTGTCGGGAGTGAGGTCGATGACGGCCTGGGGCACGAGGCGATTGTCGGCCATGGCGCGCAGGTACTCCCGGCGCGAGTGGATGTTGCACTCGAAGTGCGCGTTGATCTGCGAGACCCACTTCGAGGGCTGACCGTACCGCGGGTTCCAGCAGCCGGTGATGGTCACATAGCGGCCGCCGACCTCGAGGATGCGGGAGTGTTCGGCGAAGAGGTCGTCGAGGTCGACGTACATGCTCGACTCGTTGTTCCATGAGGCCGCGGCCGACCCGGTCTCGAACGGCGTGGCGAGCATGTTGCAGACGCGGGCGCGGACGTGGTCCTGGACGCGCAGTTCGCGGGCCCGACGGTTGGCGAAGTCGGCCTGCTTGGCGGACAGCGTGACACCTTCGACCTTGCATCCGAAGCGCTGGTGCGCCATCACCATCGAGCCGCCGCGGCCACAGCCGGCGTCCACAAGGGTGTCGTCACTACCGATGTCACCGAGATGCCCGAGAAGGAACTCCGCCTGGGCCGACTCCAGCCGGTGGAGTTCGGCGATGAGTTTCTTCTCGCTCTCGCTGTCCGCGGAGTCACCGAGTGCGGCGTGGTCCACGTCACCGATGCCGTAGTGGTGGTGGTAGAGGCCGTCGACATCGCCGAGGCGCAGGTTCACGGGCCTGGCCTCCCCGTCCCAGTAGCGGGCGATGTCCCCCTGGTAGGGCGTCGACGGGCGGGGGATGTGGAGGGAGGTGGTGGCGGTGGCGGTGAGTTCGGTGTGGGTCACGGATGAGTCCATTCTCTTACCAGAAATCGGGCAGGCTGTAGCGGTACGTGTTGGTCCGGTGCCAGTAGTGGTTGCCGTCGACCCATGCGGCCACGCCCCGGAGGAAGCGCTGCACGTCGGGGGCGGGGCAGGCCTCGGCCAGGGCGGAGGCTTCTCGTTCGAAGTCGTGCATGAGGTCGTTGTGGACCTCCACCGACTTCAGATAGGCGTCCCGTTCGGAGAGGCCTTCACGTTCGGCGATCACGACGGGCAGGTTCAGGTGCTGGCCCGGAGTGTCGAGTTCCTTGGTGTACGAGTACAGGTCGTTCACGATGGTCGTCGCGTTCCCCGCGAGGGCGATGACCTTCTGCATGCCGGGCTGGGCGTGCAGGTCCGCCGGCAGTTCGTAGCCGCCGACGGTGTCGGTGATGGTCGGGCAGGGCCGGAAGTTGTTGAACTGGCGCATCGCCAGGTACTCCCACACCTCCGGTACGTGGTCCAGCTGCGCCCAGGCCGCTTCGGCGAGGTACCCCATGTGCAGCCGGGCCATGTCGTGCCGCAACCTGTCCGCCTGGGAGGGGCTCGCCGCTCGGACGAAGTACTCCATGGCGGAGCGGTAGGCGCGCCGGGGCGCGTCCGCGTGGAGCGACTTCGCCCACTGCGGCTGGTACTCCTGCGTCGTGTACAGCGGGTCGAGGGCGGTGTGCGCCAGCAGAAGACGTTCGCCCAGGCCGACGGGCGAACCCCCGTGGTCCTCGCAGTAGCAGTCGTCCACGGCGTTCTCGGCCACCATCAGGCGTGTGGCGATCATCAGATGGTCGACGGTGGGCGCGTCCGGATGGCAGGCGACCATGTAGCGGCCCACGGAGAAGCCGTCGAACTCCTCCTCCCAGTCATCGGGATACAGGCTGACCTCGTCCAACGCCCAGGACTTGATCCTTCGGCCGACTTCCTCCACCCGCACCGGGTCGGGCTCGGGCACCGGGTGGTAGTAGAGGCCCGGAACCGGCGTGCCTTCCGCTGTGTCCGCCGGCGGGTCCGACGGGGTCGGCGGCTGTTCCCGCAGGATCAGGCGCAGGCCGGCGGTGCCCAGACCGCTGGGACCACGCAGGATCCGTTCCAGTCCGGCGCCCGGTGCGGGCACCTGGGCCGCCGGGGTGAGGAGCGGAGTCGGGGCGGGCGCGGGAACCGCGGGCGGGGCGGGCGAGGAAGGCACGCGGGGTGGGCCGCCGGTGGCGGCGTCGATATCGCAGGCGCGGGCCGCGGCGGCAGCGAGGACGTGCGCCCCGAAGCGGGAAGCGGCCTCTTGCAGGTGGGACTGTGGCGGTGGCAGCTCAGGCTCGGACATCCATGGCTCCTTGGTGGGGTGGGCGACTGTCCCGAAGCCCTCTGGGGCATGCGCGACCGCCCCGAGAGGGGTTGGGGGTGTCGCACCAGGGGGTGTCGCACAGGCCTTTCGGGCCGGGCCCGCTACTTGGGCCAGCGGGCGATCTGCACGTTCTCCAGCACGCCGACCGCGTCCGGCACGAGGATGGCGGCGGAGTAGTAGGTACTGACGAGGTAGGACGTGATCGCCTTCTCGTCGAGGCCCATGAAGCGGACCGACAGACCCGGTTCGTACTCGTCCGGCAGCCCGGTCTGGTGCAGACCGATGACGCCCTGGTTCTCCTCGCCGGTACGCATGGCGAGGATCGAGCTGGTCTTCTCCTGGGTGACGGGGATCTTGTTGCAGGGGAGGATCGGGACCCCGCGCCAGGCCGGGACCTGCTGGCCGCCGAGGTCGACGTGGTCCGGATAGACCCCACGCGCGTTGAACCCGCGCCCGATCGCCGCGATCGTCCGGGGGTGCGCGAGGAAGAACTTGGTGCCCCGGCGCCGGCAGAGCAGTTCGTCCATGTCGTCCGGGGTCGGGGGGCCGGAGTGCGTCTGGATGCGCTGCTTGAAGTCGGCGTTGTGGAGCAGGCCGAACTCCCGGTTGTTGATCAGCTCGTGCTCCTGGCGCTCGCGCAACGCCTCGATGGTGAGCCTGAGTTGCTCCTTCGTCTGGTTCATCGGCCCGTTGTAGAGGTCGGCGACCCTCGTGTGGATCCGCAGAATGGTCTGGGCGACCGAGAGTTCGTACTCGCGCGGCTTCAGTTCGTAGTCGACGAACGCGCCGGGCAGCTCCGCCTCGCCGCTGTGGCCGGCCGACATCGCGATCTCCGCCTCGCCGCGATGGTTCTGCCGTTGGCGGGAGAGCGACGAGAACTCTTCGAGGTGGGCTCGGAGGCTCGGCGCTGTGGACAGCACGGCGGTGAAGTCGGCGCGTGACAGGGTGAGGAGCGTGCCCGAGGTCTCTGCGGTGGCGGTGTGCTCCCACCGGGCGTCCTCCTCCAGCAGGGCGTGCTCTCCGAACCGGTCGCCGTCGGCGAGTACGTCCAGAGCGGCCTCGTCGCCGTACTTGCCGAGGGAGGCCCGGCTGATGCGGCCGTGGGCGATCAGGTGGAGCTGGTCCGCGGGCGTCCCGCGCTCCACCAGTGTCTCGCCGGGGCGGAAGTCGCGTTGGACGCACTTGTCCGCGACGGCTGTGAGTACCTCCACGTCGTCGAAGCCGCGCAGCAGGGCCAGTTCACCGAGCTCACGGGGAATCACCCGGACGTCGGCGCCGTCCTGGATGAACTCCACGCTCCCGTCGCCGACGGTGTACGTCAGCCGGCGGTTCACTCGGTAGGCCCCGCCCTGGGTCTCCACCCAGGGGAGCATGCGCAGGAGCCAGCGAGAGGTGATCTCCTGCATCTGCGGGGCGGACTTGGTCGTGGTGGCGAGGTTGCGGGCAGCCGCCGTGCTCAGGCTGGACTGCCGGGGCAACTCCACTTGCGCTTCCGTGGTCGAGTCAGTGGTCATCGGGCAAGGTCTCCTTGGTCAGGGCGGTGGGGCGCGTTTGCGGACACCACCGGGCAACAGGAGGGAAAAGCGGTATTTGGACGGGAACCCGTCCAGACCAAGAGGAACCCTAACGGCCGCTTCGCCCCCTGAACCAAGGGAAGTTGCTGACATTCGCTCGATACGATGATCGCGTCCACACGATGTTTGTCCGGGTACCGGCTGTATTCAGCCGCGACTGACGGCTCGTTCCGGCGACCGGCCGGTGCGGCTTCAGCGGTGCGGGGCCGAAGCGTCGAGGGACGGCAGAAGTGCCGTACGCCAAGGGGGGCGCGGGCGGTCGGGGCGGACTGGGCCACAGCCCCGCCGACGGCCCCGTCCGCAGATGCCACGACCTGCCTCACGGCACGGGGGCAGAAACGCGACAGGGCCCTGTTTCGGCCCGGGAACGGCTGGGGACGCACCGACGAGGCGTCTTCGCGGACCTGAGAGTCAAGGGATCGCCGGCGTCGGTCATGCTCGCCGGGATGGCACGTGGCTCACGCGCGGCGCGAGCTGAGGCAGTGACGGTCGTCGGTTCCCCTGCGCAGCGAAGGGGCGGGCCGTGCGCCAGGCGCCGCGACGGACATCGCGCCGCGGCTCGGCCGGGCAGGTTCGACGTCAGCCGGAAACCAGCCGCATCCATCCGCCGTGCGGTTCATGCTCACCCGGGACTGCGGAACGGAACTGGCCGACCACAATCGGGTCGCGGCCGTAACCGGGTTCACCGTGCACTTCCGCAGCCGTCGCGACCTCCGGCAGAGGTGTCGGCGCCTGGCGCGGACGGCTCAGGCAAGCATGCCGGCGCGGAGCTTGTTGAGGGTGCGTGTGAGGAGGCGGGAGACGTGCATCTGGGAGACGTCGAGTTCGGCGCCTATCTGCGACTGCGTCATCTCCTGGCCGAAGCGCATCTCGATGATGCGGCGCTCGCGGTCGTCGAGCTCCTCCAGGAGCGGGGCCAGGGCATGCAGGTTCTCCACGGTCTCCATGGCGGAGTCCGGCTCGCCCAGGATGTCGGCGAACGTGCGGGACGCCGAGCCCGGCGTTTCCCCGGAGTCGGTCGGCAGGTCCAGGGAGCCCGCGGTGTAGCCGTTCGACGCGATGATGCCCTCGATGACCTCGTCCTCGGTGAGGTCCATGTGGGCGGCCAGTTCCTTCGCCGTCGGGTCACGGTCCAGGAGGGTGGCGAGTTCGTCCTTCGCCTTGGCCAGATCCACGCGGAGTTCCTGCAGCCGTCGCGGGACGTGGACGGCCCAGGTGGTGTCACGGAAGAAGCGCTTGATCTCGCCGACGATGTAGGGGACGGCGAAGGTGGTGAACTCGACCTCACGGGAGAGCTCGAACCGGTCGATGGCCTTGATGAGTCCGATGGTTCCGACCTGGGTGATGTCCTCCATCTCGCCGCTGCCCCGGTTGCGGAAGCGGCGCGCGGCGAACCTGACCAGGGAGATGTTCATCTCGATGAGGGTGTTGCGCGCGTACTGGTACTCACGCGTGCCCTCCTCCAGGACCTGCAGCTGCTCGAAGAACAGCGCCGACAGGGCGCGCGCGTCCTTCGGGGCCACCTTGCCCGCGTCCTCGATCCAGGGCAGCTCACCGACACGCTCCGGCGAAGCCTCCGAAGCCGACGTCACGTCAGTCGGCATGAGCCCGGCAGTCTGTTCACTCATCACTTCTTGTCACCCTCCCTGGAACGAGCTCGCTTCCTGACGAGCCCTTGCCCCGCCTCGGGAGGCCCATGCGCCATGACGCGAATTTTCTTGCTGTGCGGAAACAGTTGTCTCTGGGCATCGTAAGATGAGCAGCGCCGACCACCGGCGCGACCCCTTGGGCGCGCCGCGCTGGATCGGGTACAGGCCCCGTACGCTGGAGGCCGACGGCCGGGGCCCACGGACGGTCCGGGGTTTCGGCGCAGCACGACGAGAAACAGGATCACGTGGACAGATTCGCTGCCGTCGAGCGAGAGCTGCGCAAGGCCGCACCTCATCAGCTCCTCGACGTCGTCACGACGGCTCTGCGGGAGCAGTACGACGTACAGAGCGTGGAGTTGCGGCTCGCCGACTACGGCGTGACCACGCTCCAAGTGGTGTCCGAGACTCCCCTCGCGGAGCCGGTGCACATACATGACAGCCCGCAAGGGCGGGCCTTCGGCGCCCAGGAAGCCTTCGTGGAGCCCCGGACCACGCCCGGTCCGGCGACCGCGCACCTGCCGGTGACCGTCCGGGGCGACCGGCTCGGTGTCCTCAGCGTCACGGCGCGGGAGAGCGGCTGGTCCCGCGAGGGCCTCGCGGAGATGCAGCAGATCTGCGAAGCGCTCGGCCACGAGATCCTGGTCGCCGAACGGGACACCGACCTCTACCTCCTCGCCCGCCGCGCCACACGGCTGACCCTGGCGGCGGAGATGCAGTGGCAGTTGCTGCCCGGCCGCTCCGTGTCCCGCCCCGAATTCTCGCTGGGCGCCCACCTGGAGCCCGCGTACGCGATCTTCGGTGACAACTTCGACTGGTCGGTGTCGGCCCATCACCTCACGCTCACCGTCACCAACGGGATGGGCAAGGGGATGGAGGCGGCCCTGCTGACCAATCTCGTCGTGAACGCCCTGCGCAACGCCCGGCGCGCCGGCCTCGACCTTTCCGGCCAGGCCAGCCTTGCCGACCAGGCCGTCTACGCCCAGCACCGTGGAGCCCTGTACGCGTCGGTCCTGCTGCTTCGCTTCGATCTGGCCACGGGCGAGGTGGAGGCCGTGGACGCGGGCTCCCCCCGCATGTGGCGGCTGAGGGGTCGCGGCGTCGAAACCTTCGACTTCGACGCGCAGCTCCCGCTGGGCATGTTCGAAGAGACGGAGTACGTCGCGGAGCGCTTTCACGTGGAGCCGGGAGACCGGCTGCTGATCGGTAGTGACGGCGTCTACGACAGCGCGTCGGCGGCGGGGGAGCACTACGGGCAGCGTGCCCTCGCGCGGTCCCTGTCCGCGCACCGCTTCCTGCCTTCCGAGCAGGTGCCTCTCGCGGTCCTGCGCGACCTGCGGGACTACCGGGGCACCACACCGCTGGAGGACGACGCCCTGGTGGTCTGCCTGGACTGGTTCGGACGGCAGTCCTCCACCGTCGACACCCTCGTGTGACCGTGACCGTGGCCGATCAGGCGGCCTGGCGGTCGGCCGGCTTCTACCCGGTCGACCGCAAGGGTCTCGCCCCGTCGCTGTCCTGCCCCGAGGACGCAGCCGCGTTGCGGAAGGCCCTGAGTCCCTCGAGGAGCGAACGCCGCGTCTTGGCCGGCATGGCGTCGATCGTGGACATCAGCACCTCCTCCCTGCGCATGCGCAGGTCGACGAGGTATGCCTTGCCGAGGCTGGTCAGCCGGAGCTCCAGCTCCCGGCGGCTCACGGGGCTGGGAGCGCGCTCCACGAAACCCGTGGCCTGCAGCCGGTCGCACAACCTGCTGACCGAGGGGGAGGCCGATCCCAGGGCATCGGCGAGCATCCGCAGATTGATGCCCTCCTCCCGGTCCAGCGTGTACAGCACGCGGAGCTGGGAAGGGGAGACCGGGCCTGTCGGCACGGCGTCGCGTCCGTGCTCCCAGAGGACTTCGAGGAGTTCGACGAACTCGGAACCCTCACGGGCCACATCCCGCGACCGATGGTCGGGTTCGGGGCTCAGGCCCATATTGATGACACTCCGATCCGGCATCGCCTCACTCGTCCGTCTGGCCACCGGACCGAGCAATCGAGCCGGGCATCCGCTGCGCTCGTACGGAAAGCCAGGACTGAGGTTCCGGGACACACATGCACGGCCCCGAATATCCTACCCCCGTCCGCCACAGGTTCCCGGGGTCGCGACCGAGGCTCGATGAGTTTCCGTACGGCAATAGTTGTCATGAGGTACGGTTCGGCAGTCGACATCTGATGCGTGATCTTCCAGCGGGCCATGCCGCTCCCGCCGTGACGGCGCCCGCTCCCGGCCTGGAGTACTGACACCCATGACGCACAGCCAGACCCTCATCCTCACTGTCAGGTATCCGGCGGATTCGATCGCCGTCCTCACGGTCGCCGGAGAGATCGATGTGGACAGTGCGCCGGCCTTGCGGACCCGGGCCATGGAGCTGATCAGGCAGGGCAGGCCGCACCTGGTCCTGGACCTGGCGCCCGTGGAGTTCTGCGATTCCTCCGGCCTCAATACGATGATCGCCGTCCTGCGGTACGCGAAGGACCGTCACGGGTCCCTGTCGTTGGCCGCCGCACCACCACAGCTCACGAGGCTGCTCGACGTCACGGGCGTCGGCGACCTGATACCCGCACTTCCCACCACGGCCGAGGTCCTGACGCGCTTCACCATGCCCGGGGACACGCCGGAGCAGCAGGCACCCCTCTAGGAGGAGCCTGCTCAGCGGCCGGCCGCTCGGCACCGGTCCGTGGTTGTGAGTCAACCCATAGGGCCCGGATCACATATGAGGCGCGGTAGTACGGCCCGGCGCAGGGGTTCGCGGCGTCCGGGGGCGCCGGCCGGCCTCTGGGATCCGTTCTACGTAGGCACCTAGTAATAACGGGCATTGCCGTCACTCCGGCGTGCTGCTAACCATGGGTCGAGTCCCCGGGAGCTGATGTTGCGGACCGGGCAGGCGCCGCGTTCCGCAGGTACGGACCTCGCCGCGCAATTCCGCTCCGCAGCCACCGGCCCCGAGGCTTCCCTGGCATCAAGCAGCGCAAGGAGAGTGTTTACATCCGTACGTCCACCCAGTCCCTGGCCCCCGCCACCCGTGCCGCCCGGATCCGCAGGTTCTCGGTCTCCGGTCTGTGCGCCGCCGGAGCCGCAGCAGCGGCCCTGACCCTCGTACCGTCCCCCGCGCACGCCTCCGCGCCGGCCACGCACAGCGTGTCCGCGTCGGCCGCGGCCTCCGCAGCGGGAGTCTCCGCGCAGGCGGCCGCCGTCGCCGAGCAGGCCGGCAAGGCAGACCTGGACAACCTGGACGGCTGGATCCGGGAGTCCCTCGAGATCATGGAGGCCGAGGGAATCCCCGGCAGCTACGAGGGCCTGCACCGCAACATCATGCGCGAGTCCGGCGGTGACCCCGACGCCTCCAACGGCTGGGACGTCAACGCGCAGAACGGCACGCCCTCCAAGGGCCTCCTGCAGGTGATCCAGCCGACCTTCGACGCGTACCACGTCGACGGCACCCCGCAGGACCTGACCGACCCGGTCGCCAACATCACCGCGGCCGCCAACTACGCCGCGGACAAGTACGGCTCCATCGACAACGTCGACTCCGCCTACTGACATCCGGCGACACCGGCACGGCTACGCCCCCGCGAGGGCGTAGCCGTGCCGAGCTTGCGCACGGTCAGGCCTTCCGCGCGGAAGCCGGGGCGTACCGGGTGTCGTCCGGGGCGTGCGGCGTCTCGCGGCGGGCCAGCAGCCAGTACAGGGCCGCAGGGACCACCAGGCCCACGATCCAGGAGATGTCCGCGCCGCCCAGCGGTTCCACCAGCGGGCCCGTGTAGAAGTGCGTCACGAGGAACGGGAGCTGGGCGAGGATGCCCACCCCGTAGACCGTGAGGGCGTCCCAGCGCCAGGCGCCGTAGCGGCCCTCCGGGTCGAAGAGCGCCGGGATGTCGTACCGCTCCCGTGAGATCAGGTAGTAGTCGACCAGGTTGATCGCCGACCACGGAGTGAAGAACGTCAGCAGGAACAGCAGGAAGTCCTTGAAGGACGTCAGGAAGGTGTCCTTGCCCAGGAGTGCCACCGCCGTCCCCGCGACCATGATCAGCGCGATGTACGCGGTCCTGCCGCGTGGCGACAGCGTCCTGTCGCCGCGGAACCCGCTGATGCTGGTCACCATCGACATGAAGCCGCCGTAGGTGTTGAGCACGTTGACGGTCAGCTTGCCGAGCGCGATCACGAAGTACAGGAACGACGCGATCAGGCCCGTGCCGCCCAGGCCGACCACGTATCCGACCTGGTCGGCGAGGAACGCGTCCCCCGCGCTCGCCGCCACGAGCACCCCGAACGTCATCGACCACTGTGAGCCGACGGCCGATCCCGAAAGGGTCCACCAGAACGTCGCCCGCCCCGACGTCGTACGCGGCAGATAGCGCGAGTAGTCCGCGACGTACGGCCCGAAGGCGAGTTGCCAGGATGCCGAGAGCGACACCGCGAGCAGGAACATCGGCAGGTCGAAGTGTGCGTCACCGAGCAACGCCGACAGGTCCACGCGGTCCAGGAGGCGGATGCCCAGGTAGACGAAGGCGAGCGCGCAGACCACGCCGGCCACCCGCCCCAGGGCGTGGATCACGCGGTAGCCGACCGCTGCCGTCACGGCGGTGACGACCGCGAAGACGATGATGCCGGTGGTGTCGTTCGTGTGAGTGAGCTGTGCCGTCGCCTGTCCGGCGAGGACACTGCCGCTCGCGAAGAAGCCCACGTACATGAGGATGACCAGGACGAGGGGTACGACCGCACCGCGCACCCCGAACTGGGCGCGGGACTGGATCATCTGGGGCAGGCCGAGCTTCGGGCCCTGCGCGGAGTGCAGGGCCATGACGGCACCGCCGAGGAGGTTGCCCAGCAGGAGGCCGGCTGCCGACCAGACCACGTCACCGCCCAGGACGACAGCGAGCGCGCCCGTGACGACCGCGGTGATCTGGAGGTTGGCGCCGAGCCAGAGGGTGAACTGACTGAACGCGGTCCCGTGCCGCTCGTCGTCCGGTACGACGTCGATGGAGCGCCGCTCCACCAGGTCCTCAACTGCCATGACTCGGTCACCTGGCCTCTCGATGGTGTGCTTCCGCCGCCCGTTCCGGCGGTGGCTACTTCTTGATCCCGTGCTGCGCCGCCCAGTCGTTGGCGACGTCCTCGGGGTCCTTCTTGTCCTTGTCCACCAGGCGGTTGAGCTCGGTGAGGTCCTTGGTGGTCAGCGCGTTCCCGAGGCGGGCGAGTGCCTTGCGGACCGTCGAGTCGGCCTTGCGGTCGGCGATGAGGGGGACGACGTGCTGGCCGGGGATCAGATTCTTGGGATCGGTGAGGACGACCCAGTTCTCGGCGACGATGTCGGTGTCGGTGGTGAACAGGTTCGCGACGTCGACGTCGCCCTTCTTCAGGGCGCCCTTGACGAGCGGCCCCGAGGAGTCGAGGGACTTGAACTCCTTGAACTCCACGCCGTACACGTCCTTGAGGCCCACCGAGCCCACCGTGCGCTTCTTGACCTCGGGCGCCGCGCCGATGACGAGCTTGCCGTTGTACCGGGCGAGGTCGGCGAGGGACGTGAGGGCGTACCTGTCGGCGGTCTCCCGGGTGACGACGAAGGCGTCGGAGTCCTCGGCCTCGCCGTAGGGAAGGATCTGGAGGCCGGCCGGCAGCACCATGGCGAGGGCGTTCTGCATCTCGCCCTCCTCCGTGGCCGCGGCCTCGGCGTCGAGGTAGTGCAGCAGGGCGCCCTGGTACTCGGGCAGGAGGTCGATGTCGCCGCCCTTGAGAGCGGGGATGAGAATCTCGCGGGTGCCGAGGTTGGGGCGGACGGTGGTCTTCACGCCGGCCGCGCCGAGGGCGGCGGCGTAGAGATGTCCCAGCACCTGGTTCTCGGTGAAGTTGGCGGTGCCGATGGTGACGCCGCCCTTGCTGGAGCCTCCGCCACCGCCGCCGGATCCCTGACCGTCGAGGGAGGTGATGCCACTGCTGCAGGAGGCGAGGGCGGGGACGGAAGCGGCGGCGAAGAGCCCGCCGAGGAGAGTCCTGCGGTTCATTGTGCTTGCTCCTAGGCCGACTTGGCGGGGCGGTGGCGGAAAAGGGCGCGCTGGAGTGCGGAGAGCGCGAGATCGAGTACGACGGCGACGACCGCCACGAGCACGGCGCCGCCGAGCACCTGAACGAGGTCGCGCTGGGCGAGCCCGTCGAAGACGTACCGGCCGAGCCCGCCGAAGGACACGTACGCGGCGATGGTGGCCGTCGCGACGACCTGGATGAGCGCGAGCCTGAGCCCGGTCGTGATCAGGGGCAGCGCGAGCGGCAGTTCGACCTGGAAGAGGACCTGGTACCAGCGCATCCCCTGGCCGCGCGCCGCGTCCCGCACATCGGGGTCGACGGCGGTCATCCCCGCGTACGTGTTGGTGACGATGGAGGGAACGGCGAGCGCCACGAGGGCGATGTAGACCGGCCACATCGACAGGCCGCTGACGAGGAAGACCAGCACGACGAGCCCGACCGTGGGCAGCGCGCGCCCGAAACTGGAGAGGTTGATGGCGAGGAAGGCGCCGCGCCCGGTGTGCCCGATGAGCAGGCCGATCGGGAGCGCGATGGCGGCGGCGACGAGAGTGGCGAGCAGCGAGTACTGGAGATGCTCGGCGAGACGGTGCCCGATGCCGTCGGGGCCGGCCCACTGTTCGCCGCTGACCAGCCAGGCGCCGAGGCCCTTGAAGAGTTCGTACATGAGGTCAGGCCCTCTGCTTCTGCCGGCGGGTCCAGGGAGTCAGGACGTACTGGAGGGTGACGAGCAGCGCGTCCGCGACGAGCGCGAGGAGCAGCGTCAGGACGACGCCGACGATGACGGGGGTGGGGAAGTTGCGCTGGAACCCGTCCGTGAACAGCTGTCCGAGTCCGCCGTCGCCGATGTACGTGGCCACGGAGACGAGGGAGATGGACATCACCGTCGCGATCCGCACGCCCGCCATGATCACGGGGAGGGCGAGGGGCAGTTCGACGGTGAGCAGGGTGCGCATCGGCCGGGTGCCCATGGCCTTCGCGGCCTCCTTGGTCCTGGCGGGGACGGAGTCCAGTCCCTCGACGGTGTTCCGCAGGAGTACGACGAGCGTGTAGATCGTCAGGCCGATGACGGTGGTGGTGCGGGTGAGCCCGCTGACCGGCAGGAGGAGCACGAAGACCGCGATGGACGGGATGGTGAACAGGACGTTCGACAGGCCGAGGAGGAGCCCGCGCAGTTGGCGTACGCGGTGGGCGACGACGGCCAGGGGGAGCGAGACGACCAGGCCGAGGAGTACGGCGGTGAGGGCGGCCTGCAGGTGGGAGAGCGTCAGGGTGGTGAGATCGCCGGTGTGGTCGGATATCCACGACCAGTCGACGGTCATGCGGCCACCGTGCTTGCCTCGCTGTGCACATGCCCCGCGTGTTCGTGGATGTCCTCGCGGGACGTGACGCCCGTGAGCACGCCGTCCGCGTCGACCCGTGCGACCAGGCCGCTCGGCGCGGCGATCGACTCGTTGAGCGCCGAGAGGAGCGAGTCCGAGTCCCGCAGCGGCCGGACCGGCGTCTCCGCGTCCGTCTCGGTGTCGCGCCATGCCAGCGGCTTGCGGGCCGCGTCGAGGGCCAGCTGCCAGCGGGTGCCTTCGGGGGCGGGCCCCTGCGGGACCGCGGCGAGCGTCGTGAGGGACAGCAGCTTCAGGCCGCGCTCGGCGCCCAGGAAGTCCGCGACGAACGCGTCCGAGGGGCGGGCCAGGAGTTCGGCGGGGGCGGCACACTGGACGAGGTGGCCGCCGGTGCGGAAGACGGCTATGCGGTCGCCGAGCCGTACGGCCTCGTCGATGTCGTGCGTGACGAAGACGATGGTCTTGTTCAACTCCTTCTGAAGACGGAGGAGTTCGTCCTGGAGCTGGGTGCGGACCACGGGGTCGACGGCGCCGAACGGCTCGTCCATGAGGAGCACCGGCGGGTCCGCGGCGAGCGCGCGGGCCACGCCGACGCGCTGCTGCTGGCCGCCGGAGAGCTGGTGCGGGTAGCGCTTCCCGGCGTCGGCGGAGAGACCCACCGTCTCCAGGAGCTCCGCCGCCCGCGCCCGCGCCTTCCTGCGGCCCCAGCCGAGCAGGAGCGGCACGGTCGCGATGTTGTCCAGGACCGTGCGGTGCGGGAAGAGCCCGGACTGCTGGATGACGTATCCGATGGAGCGGCGCAGCTCGGCGGCGTCCTGCTCCAGGACGTCCTTGCCGTTGACCCGGATCGTCCCGGAGGTCGGATCGACCATCCGGTTGATCATGCGGAGCGTCGTCGTCTTGCCGCAACCGGAAGATCCGACGAGGACGGTCACGCCCCCCTCCGGCATCTCAAGGGTGAGGTCGTGCACTGCGGTTGTGCCGTTCGGGAAGTGCTTGTGGACCTTGTCGAATTGGATCATGAGGAGTCCCTTGCCCGGCTGCATATCATCATGCAGAGTTCTCGGTGACTGAATAGATTGTCAATAGGTCGTCGCTGCTCAGGCGTAAATCCCTGGTTACAAGTGGCCGCAGGGCAAGACGGAGCGCCTGATTGAGGAGGAATCACCACTGATGTCGTCTCAAATCGTGGACGGGGTCGCCGGCGACAGCGGCGCGATCGTCGTCCTGGACGGCCGCCGACTGATGGTCGCAGATGTCGTACGCCTGGCCGAATCCGCCGCAAAACCCGTTCCCGCAACCGACGGGATGAAGCGCGTGGAGACCTCGTGGAACGCCGCGCGGGAGATCGCCTCGTGGGGTCGCGTCTACGGTCGCTCCACCGGCGTGGGTGCTAACCGGAATGAGTCCGTGCCCACGGAGGCGGCCGCCGACCACGGCTTGCGGCTCCTGCGCAGCCACGCCGGAGCGATCGGTGAGGAGCTGCCCGCACGGCAGGTCCGCGCCATGCTCGCGGTCCGCGCCAACCAGTTGCTCGCGGGTGGCGCCGGCCTGCGCCCGACCGTCGTCACGGCGCTCTGCGAAGCCCTGGAGACGGGCGCCTACCCGAGGGTCAACGAATTCGGCTCGGTCGGCACCGGCGACATCGCCGCGCTCGCACAGATGGGCCTCGCGCTGGCGGGCGAGCACCCCTGGCAGGGAGCGGGGGCGGCACCCGACCCGCAGCCCCTCGACAACAACGACGCCCTCGCCCTGATCAGCAGCAACGCCCTCACCCTCGGCCAGTCCGCGCTCGCCGTGCACGAGCTGCGTGGCCTGATCGCGGCCACGCAGGTGGTGGCGGCGCTGTCCCTGATGGCGATCGACGGCTCGTACGAGGCGTATGCACTGCCCGTGCACGAGGCGCGGCGCCACGCCGGTTCGTTCGCCGTCGCGGAACGGATGCGGCAGCTGCTCGGCGCGCCCGACCGCCCCACGCCGCCGCTCGGCCGGATCCAGGACCCGTACGGCCTCCGCTGCGTGCCGCAGATCCACGGTCCCGCGCACGACGCGGCGGACGCGCTCGAAGACGTCCTCGCGGTCGAGATCAACGCGGCGGCCGAGAACCCGCTGATCTCGGCCGCCGACATGGCGGCCTACCACCACGGCGGCTTCTACCTTGCTCAACTCGCCCTGTCGCTGGACCACTTCAGGCTGGCGGTGACGCAGGTGGCACGCCTGTCGACATCGCGCCTCTCGACACTGAACGAACCGGGCTTCACGCGCCTGCGGCCGTTCCTCGCGGACGGCGAACCGGCGTCGTCGGGCGTGATGATCCTCGAATACGCGGCCGGGGCGGCGCTCGGCGACCTGCGGGCCTTCTCCGCGCCCGCCTCACTCGGCCACGCGGTCCTCTCGCGGGGCGTCGAGGAGCAGGCCAGCTTCGCCTCGCTGGCCGCGCGCCAGACGCTGCGGGCGTGCGAGGCGTACCGGCTCGTCGTGGGCTGCGAACTCGTCGCGGCGATCAGGGCCTTGCGGCAGCGCGACATGCGTCTCGACCCGGAACTGCCGGTGGGCCGTGCCTTCGAGCTGGCGGACTCGGTGCTCGACGCCGAGCTGGCCGACCGGCCGTTGACGGACGATGTGACGAAGGCGGCCGGGCTGCTCGACCGGTTCACGGAGCTGTGGCTGGACCTCGGGTCCGGGAGTGCAACGGCGTTCGACGGCAGGGGTGTTGTGGGAGGGCGCTCCGGCTGAAAGCCCTGCGGCGCGACTGCACGTGCTCTTCGGGAACCACCTGCTCGCGCCCGCACGGCGGAGGTCCTCCTCCGCCCTTTCGGCGGCACCGGAAATCGCTGTCCGGCGTCTCCGTCCGCGGCACGGCCAGTGAGCTGGTCCTCTTCGTGTACGACTGCATCCGGCGTGTGCCCGGCCTCACGGCCGGGCGCACGACGGGTCGGGTGGGCCGTCTGGTCCTGGTTCCCCGAGCCAATGGGGCTCCACAGGAGCCCCATTGGCTCTCTGGGTTCCTGCAGGCAAATTGCGCCTCCTCGGCTGACCGTCCGCATGCTCCCCGTTCCGCCGCTGGTCGAGGCTGGTCCCCGGACCGGTTACGGACCGGTCGTCCGGCGTCCGTCGAGGTTCTCCGCGAGCGTGAGTAGGACGGCGAGGTTGGCGATGCTCTTCACGTCGCTCCTGCTCCAGGGGGTGGCGTCGCCGGTCTTCATGATGTGGACCCTGCCGTTCTCCACGTTGATCCGCTGGAAGTCGGCCCAGAGCAAGTGGTCCCTTCTGCCGGCGGTCATGCCGGTCCGGGAGACCTCGAAGTTTCCGAACCTGACCGTCCCGCCCTCCAGGACTGCGCCCAGAGCCGTCGGCCCCTGGGCCCGCACGACGGCCTCCTGGATCCATGGCCCCCACGCACCGGGGCGCTCGTAGAACTCCGTGAGTGTGGCGTTGTCTCCTCCGGTCGGGGGGAGCAGCGTGTAGACGTACGTGATGGGGCCGGGAATCCCGTTGATGATCTTCTGGCTGACGTTCGTGTAGAGCTGCACGGAATCCCAGCGCAGGACGATCAGGCCGTCCGCCGACTGCGGGTTCATGATCATGCCGTCATCGAACAGGTAGAGGCGCTTGGAGGCCTGCTTCCTGCTGAAGTTCGGATAGCGGCGCAGCCACAGGAAGAGCAGCAGGGCGGGTATCACGAGGATCAGGAGATACGTGAGCGTGAAGATGTAGAGGGCGAACATCATGATGCCGAGGCGCTGGGGGGCGAAGGCGGCCCTGAGTTCGCCGAGCTCGTGACGGGCGGCCAGTTCGGCGACCTCTGGCGGCAGGGGGGACGGTGCTGATGCGGGTCTCTGCTGTGTCATGAGCCTCTGCTTCGTTTCGGGTGAACGGAAGGCGGGTCATCGCCGTGTCCGGGCGATCAGTTGGGCGAGCAGGCGGGTGCGCGGAATCAGCTGGGAGACATCGACGTGCTCGGTGTCCGCGTGGGCCCCGCCGCCGACAGCGCCCAGGCCGTCCAGCGTCGGACAACCGGCGCCCGCGGTGCAGTTGCCGTCGGAGGCGCCGCCGACCGCCATGCCGTGGAGCGGTTCCTGGCCCAGGTCCGAGGCGATCTCCGCAGCCAGGGCGAACAGTGCGGCGGAGGACTCCGGTTCCAGGGGCCGCCGCCTCATGCCTCCTCGTACCCTCAGCCGCGCTCCGCTCGTCCGGGGGGTCAGTGCGCGGAGGAGGCCGTCGATCTGCTCCTGCGCCGCCTGGCTCGGTACGCGCACGTCCACCACGACTCTTGCCAGCGCGGGCACGGTGTTGAGGGTCGTGCCCGCCGACAGCAGCGTGGGTGTGACAGTCGGTGCTCCGAGGACGGAGTCGGTCAGGTTCAGCGAGGCGCCGAGACCGGCGATGGCCAGTACCTGATGGGCGGCCTCGATCGCGGCGTTGACGCCCTTCTCCGGCTCCAGGCCGGCATGGGCGGCCCTGCCGTGCACCACGACCTCGTACCGTGAGGTGCCCTTGCGTGCCGTCTTGAGTGCGCCCCGCTCGTTCGCGGACGGTTCGAGAACGAGGGCGGCCACGCAACCCCGTGCGGTTTCCTCGATGAGCGTCCGTGAGGTGGGGGAGCCGACCTCCTCGTCCCCGTTGACCAGTACGCACACGCCGTCCAGGGACGACAGGGAGGCCAGGGCGTGGAACATCTGGACCAGCCCCGCCTTCATGTCCAGCACCCCCGGACCCCGGGCGATGCCGTCGGCCACCGACCAGGGGCGGGACTTCAGCGAGCCGGTCGGCCACACCGTGTCGTGGTGTCCCAGCAGGAGTACACGCGGCGGCCCGAAGGACCAGCGCAGATGGCTGACGCCGTCGATCACGAGCGTCTCCGGCGCGGTGCCGAGCAGTTCCGTGCCCAGGGCGCCGACCACCCGGGCGCTGCGGGCCAGCGCAGCGTGATCGGCCGAGAAGGACTCGCAGACCACGAGTTGCTCCAGATCGGCCAGCATCGCCGGTAATCGGAGTGTGCTCCCGTCCGTCACCGGCCGTGCCCCGAACCGCTGTTCCCTGACACAGGCATTCTTTCCCCGCTATCTCCCGAACCGGAAACGTGATGACGCGCACGACGCTAGGACGTGGCCACACATTCCACCAGCGACTAGATTGCATCGGAGTCATGCCTGGAGGGAATGTGTTCGAGACCGATGCGCTGCGTCTGCTGGTGACGGTGGCCGAGACAGGGTCGTTCACCAAGGCCGCGCTGCAGCTCAGTTACACGCAGTCCGCCGTGTCGCGGCGCATCGCCTCGTTGGAACAGCAGGCGGGCGGGCCACTGTTCGAGCGGCTTCCCAGGGGTGTGCGGTTGAATCCCGCCGGTCGCGTGCTGCATCGGCACGCCGTGGACGTCCTGGGGTCTCTGTCCAGGGCGGAACACGAACTTGCCGCGCTGCATGCCGGCCGCGGCGGAGTCCTGCGCGTCGGTGCGTTCGCCACCGCCAACATCTCCCTGGTGCCCGGCGCCCTGCGGGAGTTCAAGCAGGCCAGGCCCGATGTGGAGGTCACCGCGGTCGAGGGGCGGAGCAGCACCCTGATGCGCCACCTCACGGAGGGGGCACTCGACCTCGCCGTGGTCAGCGACTACCCGTCCGGTCTTCCCACGGCCGAGGGTGTCACGACGACGGCTCTCCTCGGGGACGAGCTGCTTGTCGCGCTCCACCACGGGCATTCCCTGGCGGGAGCCGGGACCGTCGACCTGCGCGACCTGCGCGACGAGGTCTGGCTCCAGGACGCGCCCGCCGACAGCCCCACCATGCTCGCCGACGCGTGGGCCAGGGCGGGCTTCAAACCCAGGAAGATCATCAGGATCGCGGAGTGGGCGGGGAAGTTCGGCTACGCCGCCGCCGGGCTCGGGGTCGCCCTGGTCCCCTCGCTGGCGACCCACGCGGTCCCGGCCGGACTCGTCCTGTGCCGGCTCGGCGACCTCCCCCCGCACCGGACCGTACACATTGCACTGCCCGCCGCCCCGGTGCCCGCGGCACTGAAGCTGCGGGACCTGCTCCACGATGCCGCCGACCGGACTGCGGCGACCGCCAACCGGGCGTGAGTCCCGCCCCTTGAGCTACGCGTTACGGGCCGGCCGGCCGTGACTTGGCGATCGCCACACCCGACAGGCTGCTGTGCCATGGGAGTTGACGCGGGTTTCCGGTCCCGGCCCCGGTCGTGGCGCCACGAATGGCGAGGGCCGCGGTACGCCGTGGACGGCTTCGCTCGTCGCCTCCGTTCCTTTGCGATCCGCCTGGTGGCGCTGAGCTGCGCAGTTGGTGGGTGTGAGGGGGGTGCCTGTGTGAGGACCGTTGACAAAAGCGTGACCTGCTAGAAACCTGTCACCTCGACACCGCAAAATATTGACCGGATCACTCAAAATCCTAGGCAATGAACGCGAGTTTCCGGCGGGTGGCCTGCCCTTCCCCCTGCCGGCGTCCCCGATCGTCCCCCCATCGGTGTACCGGCAGCCCGCACCCGGCCGTCGCCGACCGCGTGACGCAGTACGCGCCGTGCGGTCGGTGACGCGTTGCTGTGCCCTCCCGGTCCCGCAGCCCACGGAACTGAGGACAGCATGAGATGGAAGCAACTCGGACGGCGGTTCGCCGTCGGAGCGGTGACAGCCGCACTGATGACCGTCGGGCTCCTGCCCGTCGCCGCGTCGGCGGCCGTCCGGAGCCCCGACCTGGCTCTCGGTAAGCAGGCGACGACCAGCGGGTCGCACGGCGCCTACCCGGCGTCGAACGTCACCGACGGCAGCCAGCAGACGTACTGGGAGAGCCCGGGCACGTTCCCGCAGTGGGTCCAGATCGACCTCGGCAACCGGTTCGACGTCGACCAGGTGGTGCTGAAGCTGCCGACCACGTGGGAGGCGCGGACCCAGACACTCGCCGTCCAGGGCAGCACGGACGGGAGCAGTTTCAGCACCCTGTCCGCGTCGGCCGCCCGGGTGTTCAGTCCTTCCGCGGGCAACACCGTCACCATCGGCTTCCCCGCGAAGGAGGCGCGGTACATCCGGGTGCAGGTGACCGCCAACACCGGCTGGAACGCCGCACAGCTCTCCCAGGTCGAGGTCTCCGGCGAGGACGGCGGGGAGGATCCCGGCCCGCCTGCCTCGGACGGATCCAACCTGGCACTGAACAAACCGATCGAGGCTTCGTCGGTCACGCAGACCTATGTGGCGGCGAACGCCAATGACGACAAACTCTCCACGTACTGGGAGTCGAACGGATACCCCTCGACGCTGACGGTCAAGCTCGGCGCCGACGCCGACATCGAGGCCGTCGTCGTCAAGCTCTCCCCGGACCAGGCATGGGCGACCCGCACGCAGAGCGTCCAGGTGCTCGGCCGTGCCCAGGACGCCACGGGATTCACCTCGCTGAAGGACCGGGCCGACTACTCCTTCAACCCCTCCGGCAACCAGAACACGGTGACCATCGCGGTCAGCGGCCGGTACGCGGACGTGCAGCTCAAGTTCTTCTCCAACACAGGTGCGCCCGGCGCCCAGGTCGCGGAGATCCAGGTTGTCGGGACCGCCGCCCCCAACCCCGACCTGACCGTCTCCGAGCTGACGTGGTCGCCCGCCACGCCGTCCGAGAAGGACGACGTCACGGTGAACGCCACCGTGCGCAACACGGGTACGGCCGCCGCCGCCGCGACGACGGTCGACGTCAGCCTCGAAGGCCTGGTCGCCGGCAGTGCGTCCGTGGGCGGTCTCGCCGCCGGAGCCTCGGCCACCGTGCCGGTTGTCGTCGGTAAGCGCCCGATGGGCACCTACAGCGTCTCGGCGGTGGTCGACCCGACCGACACGATCGTCGAGCAGGACAACAGCAACAACAGCCGCACCGCCGCGTCGAAGCTCGTGGTCTCCCAGAGCCCCGGCCCCGACCTCGAGGTACTCGGCATCACGTCCAGCCCGTCGAATCCCGCCGTGGGCGCCGCCGTGACCTTCACCGTCTCCGTACACAACCGCGGTACCACGGCTGTGAGTTCCTCGACGGTCACCCGTCTCCTGGCGGAGACCACCACCCTGAACGGCACGACCGGGGCCGTTCCCGCCGGAGGCACGGTCACCGTGCCCATCAGCGGAAGCTGGACCGCGAAGAGCGGTGGGGCCAACCTCACCGCCACCGCGGACGCCACCGGAGTCCTCACCGAGACCAACGAGAACAACAACGTCTTCTCGCGCGCCATCGTCGTCGGCCGTGGGGCTGCGGTCCCGTACACCGAGTACGAGGCGGAACAGGCCGACTACGCAGGCACGTTGCTGAAGGCCGACCAGGAGCGCACCTTCGGGCACACCAACTTCGCCACCGAGTCCTCGGGCCGCGAATCCGTGCGGCTGAACTCCACCGGCCAGTACGTCGAGGTCACCTCGACCGTGCCGTCCAACTCCCTCGTGGTCCGCAACTCCATTCCCGACGCACCCGGTGGCGGCGGGACGGAGGCCACGATCAGCCTGTACGTCAACGGCACCTTCGCCCGGAAGCTGACCCTCTCCTCCAAGCACAGCTGGCTCTACGGTGACACGGACAGCCCCGAAGGCCTGACCAACCAGCCGCAGGCCGACGCCCGCAGGCTGTTCGACGAGTCCAACGCCCTGCTCGGCCAGACCTACCCCGCCGGTACGAAGTTCCGTCTCCAGCGCGACGCGGGCGACTCGGCCTCCTTCTACATCATCGACCTCGTCGACCTGGAGCAGGTGGCGCCGCCTGCCGCCCAGCCGGCGGGATGCACGTCGATCACCACCTACGGTGCCGTCCCGAACGACGGAATCGACGACACGGACGCCATCCAGCGGGCAGTGACGGCCGACCAGAACGGTGACATCGGCTGCGTGTGGATCCCGCAGGGCCAGTGGCGGCAGGAGCAGAAGATCCTGACCGACGACCCGCTGAACCGGGGCCAGTTCAACCAGGTGGGCATCAGGGACGTCACGATCCGCGGCGCGGGCATGTGGCACTCCCAGCTGTACACCCTCACCCAGCCCCAGAACGCGGGCGGCATCAACCACCCGCACGAGGGGAACTTCGGCTTCGACATCGACGACAACACCAAGATCTCGGACCTGGCGATATTCGGTTCCGGCACCATCCGCGGCGGAGACGGCAACGCCGAGGGCGGAGTGGGTCTGAACGGACGCTTCGGCGACGACACCAAGATCACCAACGTGTGGCTGGAGCACGCGAACGTGGGCGTGTGGGTCGGCCGTGACTACGACAACATCCCGGACCTCTGGGGACCGGGCGACGGTGTCGAGTTCACCGGCATGCGGATTCGCAACACGTACGCGGACGGCATCAACTTCGCCAACGGCACGCGCAATTCGACGGTGTTCAACTCCTCGTTCAGGAACACCGGAGATGATGCGCTGGCCGTGTGGTCGAGCAAGTACGTGAAGAACCCGTCGGTGGACATCGGCCACGACAACCACTTCCGCAACAACACCATCCAGCTGCCCTGGAGGGCCAACGGCATCGCGGTCTACGGCGGTTACGGCAACACGATCGAGAACAACATCATCTCCGACACGATGAACTACCCCGGCATCATGCTGGCGACGGACCACGATCCGCTGCCCTTCTCCGGACAGACACTGATCGCCAACAACGCGCTCCACCGCACGGGCGGGGCATTCTGGGGCGAGGCCCAGGAGTTCGGTGCCATCACCCTGTTCGCGGCCGGTCAGGACATTCCCGGCGTCACGATCCGGGACACCGACATCCATGACTCGACCTACGACGGCATCCAGTTCAAGTCGGGCGGCGGGTCCGTGCCCGGAGCGCAGATCTCGAACGTCCGTATCGTCAATTCCGTCAACGGGTCCGGAATCCTCGCCCATGGAGGTGCGCGGGGCAGTGCGACCCTGACCGATGTGACCATCAGCGGATCGGCCGACGGCGACGTCGTGGTCGAACCCGGATCACAGTTCGTCATCAACGGCAGCGCCGGTCAGGCGTCCACCCGGAGGTAGATCCGGTCCTCGGACCGGGCACGACCCGGCCCCCGGCCGGCGCGCTTTCGGAGCGCGCCGGCCGGGGGAGCGGCGACTCACCCTCCCGTGACGGGGCTCCCCATGTGCCCCCTCGCCCGTGCCGGTGGCGATCCGTCCGCCTGCGCGGCCCTGGCGGCGACGAGCTCCTGTGTCAGCCGTCGCATCCCCTCCAGTATCTGAGGGTCACGCGCCAGCGACCCCGTGTCGGCACACTCGCGCAGTGCCTCGTCCGCCTCGGCCAGCCGCCCGCAGCGCAGCTCGACCTCGGCGAGCCCCACCAGCGCGTACGGCAGTACCCACGAGGTACCCAGCGAACGGGCCAGCCGGACCGCCGCGTCGGCCAGTGCCGTCGCCCGCCGGTGATCGCCCACCAGAAGTTCGGCGCCGGCCAGATTGCTCTGGTCGAAGGCGAGGACCGTAGGGTCCCCGGTACGCCGTGCGACCGACACCGCGCGCCGCGCGCAGTCCCGTGCGGCCTGCGTCCGGCCCTCCTCGCGGGCCAGTTCACCGACGACGGAGAGTGCGCTGGAGATCAGCGCCGCATCGCCGGTCCGCTCACCGGTCAGCAGCGCCGCCTCGGCCGCCCCGCGGCTCTCGCGTACCTGCCCGGAGGTCAGCAGCGAGGCGGCACGGATCGTGAACAGGCGGGACAGCACCGGATCGCGGTCCTCCTCGGGCAGCCGGGCGGCCTCCAGCTCCGCCCGGCGCAGTGCGGCCATCGTCCCGTCGGGCCGCCCCGCGTAGAAGCTGAGCGCGCCCTCGGCCAGATGAAGACCGACCCGGTCGGCCACCGTGGACCGCTTCGGTGAGGGTGCCTCACCGAGCACCGCGAGGCCTTCGAGCGGTCGCCCGGCTCGGCCGAGCACCTCGGCCAGGGACACGGCCGCGCGCAGCGCTCCGGTGTGTTCGGCGGCCGCCGCCAGATCCCGGAGCGCACACCGCAGTACCTCCTCCGCCTCCGCATACCGCGCCGCCCTGCGGAGCACGTTCCCCCAGGCGAGCCGTGCGTCGGCGGCCGCGACCCTGTCCGTGGTGTCCAGTTGGGCCACCAGTTCGCGGTAGTAGTCGCCGGCACTGTCGTTGGCGTACAGGGCGGCGGCGCGGTCGGCGGCGGCCCGGAGGAAGGCCGGCGCCCGTGAGTCGTCCGCCACCGACATATGGAAGGCGAGGGTGTCGACGGCATCGGGACGCAGTCTGAGCACGGTGTCGGCATACGCCTGATGGAGGCGCCGTCGCGCGGCCCTGCTGAGCTGCTCCGCACACGCCAGGCGCACCAGCGGGTGGCGGAAGGCGTAGCCGAGTACCTGACGGCTGCCGAGAACCACATCGCGTTCCTCGACAATGCCGGAACCGGCTGCCGCATCGAGCGCCGACACGACCTCGGCCCCGTCCAGCGGCGGATGCAGCCCGGCGGAGGTGACGGCCTCGAGCTCGGCGAGCGAGACCGCGGTGCCGCCCGCCACGGACAGCGCCGCCAGGGTGCGCCGGGCGTCCCCGGGCAGCCGGGCCAGCCGCCCGCCGACCAGGCGCCGGATGCTGTCCGGGACAGCGTCCGCGGCCGGCTCGGCGGTGGTGCGGTGGCGGGGCCCCATACGTTCCAGGTCCGATTCCGGACTGGTCGTCAGTTCCAGGGCGAACAGCGGGTTCCCGAGGGAGAGCCGGAAGATGCGGGAGGCGGTACGACGGTCCTCCGCCGGTCCGCCGCGGCCGGCAGCCGCGGCGGCGAGCCCCGCGCAGTCGGCACGGCTCAGACGCAGCAGATCGACCTCCACCGCCATCCGCTGCCGCAGGATGCCGTCGAGCACCTGCTGCCGCACGTCGTCCGGGTCGAGGGTGTCGTCGCGGCAGGTGGCGATGAACCGCCATCGCCTGGCCTGCGCGGTCCGCACCAGGTGATGCAGCAGGCTCAGCGAGCCCGGATCGGCGGCGTGCACATCGTCGAGGACGACGAGGACCGGCCGGGTGGCCGCAAGGTCGGTGAGGACACCGGCGACCGCCCGGAACAGCCGGGCGCGCTCCTCCTCCGGGCTCGCGGCTGCCGGCGGCCCGCCGCCCAGGGCGGGCAGCAGGGCGGCGAGGCCGCTGTGTTCGGCGCTGACCCGGGAACGCTCCTCGGCGCTGCACCCGGCGAGGTGACCGTCGAGCGCGTCGGCGAACACCCCGTACGGCGTCTGCCCCTCCGCCTCGTGGCTCGTACCCCAGAGGACACACACCCCCTGCGCCGCCGCTCGTCGCGCCGCCTCCGCGACCAGCCGGGTCTTCCCGATCCCCGCCTCACCGCGCACCACGACGAGCGGGGTGTCCCCGGCCGACGCCGAGGCGTGCTCGGCGAGCAGCGCCAGCGGGCGCTCGCGGCCGAACAGCGGGAGTCGTTCCGGACGGCGGATCGCGGGCGGCAACGGCGTGGCCTCCGGCACGGTCCGGGCGATCGGTGCCGCACCGAGCGCGTCCAGTGCGGACAGGGCGGTACGGTGCAGCGCCTCCAGCGCGGCGCCGGGACGCACCCCGAGCTCATCGGCGAGCGCCTCACGGCAGGCGTGGTACTGGCGGATGGCCTGGCGCGGCCTGCCCATGTCGTACCAGGTACGGGCCAGCAGCAGGTTCAGGGGCTCGTCGGCGGGGGAGCGGTCCACCGCCTCGCGCAGCACACCGACCGCCTCCTCCGTGCGACCGTCGGCCAACAGCCGCTCGGCCAGGGCCGGTACGAGCAGTTCGCGCAGCACCTCGATACGGCGACGGCGCTCCCCGGCCCAGTCCGCGTACCGGTCCTCCGGCAACAGCTCCCGGTCCAGGACCTGCAGCGCCTCGCCGATCGCGTCGGCGTTTCCCGAAGCGAGCGCGGCGCGCCCGGCCTCCTCGGCCTCGTCGGCGTCGACCCGCACCCGGTCCGGCGCCAGGAACAGCAGATCGCCCTCAGCGACCAGATAGGAGGAAGGGACCCGCGGTGCCAGCTCGGGCTCCAGCGCATGGCGTGCGGCATGCAGGGTGACACGAAGATTCCGTACCGCCGCGTCCATCGGGGCGTCCGGCCACAGCAGATCCATCACCTCCTCGCGATGGCGCCGCAGACCGGGAGCCACCGCCAGCAGCTTCACCAGGGTCTGCGCGGTGCTGCGCCGCCAGCGGCGGGGAATCGCCACGCCGTCGTCACGGACCGCCGCGAAGCCCCCGAGGAGGTGCAGGGACAGCATCGGGGCGCGTGAGAGTTCGACCGGTCCTGGCATGCGCACACCCCAAACGATCAACGGGCACTTGTACGGCTGCTGTGTACACGTCGGGCGTTACTGAGGTGTTACAGCGGGCGGGGCCTCCCGTTCGAGCCGGTTTCGCCCGCCCTCGCAGGCCGGGACCCTGGAGCAGACCGTGCCGGGCCAGGGAGGGATCGTGGTGTTCGAAGCTCTGGGACTGACCGAGGAGGAGACACGGGTCTATGCGGAGCTCGTACGGCAGGGGCCCTGCCGGATCGACCGGTTGCCCGCGCTGACAGGACTGCCGCCCGAGCGGATCGAGGTGTCCCTGACCGGTCTGGCGGCCCAGGGCCTGTTGACCAGGACGGAAGGTGAGGAGCCCCGGGTGATCGTCTCCCCGCCCGACATCGCGGGCGAAGTCCTGCTGCTGCGCAGAATGCAGGAGCTGCACGTGGCCCGCGCGGCCATGGGCCGGCTCGCCGCCGCGTACCGAACCACCGCGGAGCAGCGGAGGACCGACTCCGTGCCGGTGGAGTTCACCCCCGGAGCAGCGGTCTCCCAGCGGTTCGACCAGCTCCAGAGCAATGCGCGCAAGGAGGTCCTCATGTTCGACATCCCGCCGTACGTGTCCCTCGCCGGTGGCCTCGACCTGCTTGCCAACGACCGCGAGATCGAACAGCTCTCGGCAGGGGTGCGCTACCGGACGATCTACGACCGCCGGGCACTCGAGAACCCCGGCGCTCTGGGCCGGATCAGCCGGTACGTCGACGCGGGGGAGGAAGCACGGTCGGCCCCCAGGCTTCCCATGAAGATGGTGATCGTCGACCGCGAACTGGCGATCCTGCCCGCGCCCGGAGACGGTCCGGGCGCCCGGAGCGGCTCCGCCCTCGTCCGCCCGAGCCCGCTTCTCGACGGCCTGATCGCCTTGTTCGAGCAGTTCTGGGCGGTGGGGCTGCCCCTCACGCCCGTCGCCGGATCGCCGGACACCGCGGTGTCGGAACTGTCCGAGCAGGACAGACAGCTGCTCATCCTGCTGCTCAGCGGAATGACCGATGAGGGGATCGCCCGGCAACTGGGACTCGGCAGACGTACCGTGCTGCGCCGGGTCAGAGCGCTGATGGACCGGGCGGGTGCGGAGACCCGCATGCAACTCGGCTGGTGCGCGGCGCAGCGCGAGTGGACCGGGCAGGCACGGACCCCGGGGACAGGGAGTGAGGACGGCCCCCGGGAACGGCGCTGAGGGGTCGCCGTAACGTACGCGCCCCACCTGCAACCGCATCGTCCGCACCGTCACCCGGGGCGCGAGCCCTGAAGCGGCCGGGCACCGGCCGTCCACGCCGAGCCGGCGGCAGCCACCGCACGCCCGACACGCAGCGCGACCGTGTACACGGGGCCGTCCGTGCCCGGCACGGCCCGCACCCAGCCCAGGCACAACGCCTGGTCGAGGCCGGCCAGGATCCGCGCACGCGCTGTAGGGTCGGCCTTCCGGGTGAGAGCGGCGCGCGCCAGGCCCGACGCGTGCGGCGAGATCAGCGCCACCACCTCCCGCACCTGCGGTGCCTCCCTCCGCAGCCGCCCCGTGGCCAGACCCGCACTGCCACGCACCACATCCACCGCGCACAGGGGATTGCCCCCGGAGAGTGCGAAAACCTCGCGTCCCGTATCGCCCCCACCTGCCAGCCGCGCACACTGCGCCTCGCTCAGCCTCCCGAGCACGAGCCGGTGCGCCGCACCGATATGGCCCGGCCACCGGCGCTCCGGGCTGCGGCAGGCCACCACGAATTTCACCGGGAGCCGAGCACACCGCGTCACGAGCCGGCGCAGCGCCTCCACGGCAACGGGACCGGCCAGTTCCAGGTCGTCCAGGAGCAGGACGACCGGACGGGACCGGGCCAGAGCGGTCACGAAGGCGCACAGGTCCGTGACGCTCGTCTCGTCCGCCCGCGCCATGTCCCCGTACAGGGAGGGCAGTACGGCCGCGAGGTCAGGGTGCGCCAGCGCGACTGCCGCGCGGGCGTCCGCGTGCAGGCTCTCCACGAATGCGTCGAAGGGGGCGAGCACCGCCCGGTATCCGCTGTCCATGCCGGTGAAACTCCCCCCGCTGTGCAGGACATGGGCTCCGCTCCGGCGGAGCCGGGCCGCCGCTTCGGACAAGGTCCGGGACAGACCGATGCCCGGTTCGCCCGTGAGCTCCACGACCGGGGGGCCGGCTCGACGCGGGAGCGCGGTGAGCATCGCCAACTCGGCCTCACGGCCCACGAAACGTGGCAGACCACCGTCGGAGGGCGCGATCGGGAACGGGGCCGAGAGGGCCAGCGCGAAGAGGTCGCGGAGCGGCCGGTCCGGCTCCGTGCCGCAGGAGTCGACCAGCGCGCCGCGGTGCGCGTGATAGCGCTGCACCGCCTCGCCGTGGCGGCCCGACGCGATCAGGCGTTCCAGGAGCACGCGGCAGACGTCCGCCGCCAGCGGGTCGGCAAGGAGAACCTCCCTCAACACGTCGTCGAGCGACTCGTCCAGCGGATCCCACGACGATCCGGGAGCCGCGACAGGCCCCTGGCCCGCACAGGCGACCGCCAGGGTCCGCCGCAGCTCACGGTGGGCCTCACGTGCGGCCCGTACGAAGGGTTCGTGGTCGTCGTCCGGCAGCAGTTCGGGCAGCAGCGTCCGGACCAGCCGGTGCAGCTCGCGCGGTCGGGCGCCGACCGCCGCATCGCGGACCGCGACGAGGTCCACCCGCACCCGCCCGCGCGTCAGTTCGACCGAACCGTCCTCGCCGGACACGACGTACGAGGACGGCGCCCTGGACGGCAGGTCCGGCTCCAGGGCGCGCCGCACCGCGTGCAGCGCCACCCGCAGGCTCCGTGCCGCCGACACCCGATCGGCCCGGGGCCACAGCAGGGCGGCCAGCCGGGAGCGGTGCATCCGCCCGCCGTCCGCCAGCGCCAGGGCCTTGAGCAACCGCCGGGCACCGGGCCGGGACCACCGCCCGGCCGGGACCGTCTCACCACCGCACTCCACCCGGAAGCCGCCGAGCACCCGGATGGTGACGATCTCCACCGCTGACGGGCTCACCGCATTCCCTCCGTGCGCCGGACCATGATGCCGCGCCACGGTAGGAAGCCCTCATTACCCGCCCATTACCCGTTCGTGCCCAGGGCCGCCGGGGCGCCGCCGACCGGCGCCGTCAGCGCTGCCGGCAGCTCCTCCCGGTGAACGATGCCCAGGCGCTGCGTGGCGCGGGTCAGCGCCACGTACAGATCGCTGGTCCCGTACCGGGCGGGCTCCACCACGAGCACATGGTCGAACTCGAGCCCCTTGGCCTGGCGCGGGTCGAGCAGCACCACCGTACGGGTGAGATCGGGCTCCTCACCGGCCGTGACACCGTCCAGCGGAGCGGCGATCTCCTCGTGGAGCGCTGCCGGCGCGATCACCGCGAGGCGTCCCTCCTCGGGCATCAACTCAGCGACCGCCAGCGCCACCGCGCCCGCCAGGTCCTCGCCGGAGTTCCGCGTCCACGGCGCCTCACCGGTCGACCGCACGGAGCCGGGCGGCTCGAAGGACGGGTCCGCGGCCCGTACGACCCTGGCGGCGAGCTCCATGATCTCGGCAGGCGTACGGTAGTTGACGCCCAGCCTGACGTGCTCGTAGCGGTCACCGACGTAAGGCTGCAGGATCTTGTCCCACGAGCCGACCCCGGCTTCCTCGGAGGTCTGCGCCGGGTCGCCGACAAGGGTCAGCGAGCGGGTCGGCGAGCGGCGCATCAGCAGCCGCCATGCCATCGGCGACAGCTCCTGTGCCTCGTCGACGATGATGTGCCCGAACGCCCAGGTCCGGTCGGCGGCGGCGCGTTCGGCGGCGCTGCGGTGATCGGCCTCCTCGTGCCGCTCCGCCATGCGTTCGGCGTCGATGATGTCGTGGGCGGCGAGGATCTCGGACTCCTCCTCGTCCTCGAACTCGTACGTCTCCGAGCCCCGCGACATCTCCAGTACGGCCTGCGCGTACGCGATCCGCTCCTGGCGCCCGGCCTCGGCGGCGGCCCGCTCGGCACTGTCGTCGGCCCCGAGCAGTTCGGCGGCCTCGTCGAGCAGCGGGACGTCGGCGGGGGTCCACCCCCCGTCGCCCGGAGCGCGCCGGATGGCGTCGGCGTCCTCGTCCGGTACGTACACGGGCTCGGCCAGATAGTCCGTCAGGAACTCCTCGGGGGTGAGCTCGGGCCAGAGCGCGTCGATGGCGGCGTGCACCTCCTCGCTGACGGCGACGCCCTTGCCCAACTGGGCCAGATCGTCCGGGCCGAGGAAGTTGGGGCCGCCGTACGGGTCCGCACCGAGGCGCTCACCGAGCTGCGCGGTGAGGGCGTCGATGATCCGGAAGGCGAAGTGCGGGCGGGCGAGGTTGTGCGGGAGGCAGGTATCTCGGGCCGCCTGCCGGGCCTCGTAGGCGATCTCCCAGTCGAGGACGAGGTCTCCGTCGTCGTTCGGGATGATCAGCGGGGCGCCGGGCTCGGGCAGTTGCTGCCGGTCGCGTACGGCCAGGGCGAGCGCCTCGGCCATCGGCTCGCCGCCCTTGACGGCGGCGGCGCGGGGCGTGTCGGTGCCGCGTGCGTGGACGCCGGGGAAGAGCTCGGCCTGGGTGGCGAGCAGGACACCGGTCTCGCCGAGCGCGGGCAGCACCTCGCCGATGTAGCGCAGGAAGGCGGGGTTGGGGCCCACGATCAGGACGGCACGCTTGGCGAGCAGCTCGCGGTGCTCGTACAGGAGGAAGGCTGCCCGGTGCAGCGCGACCGCCGTCTTGCCCGTGCCCGGGCCGCCCTCGACGACGAGTACACCGCGGTGCGGGGCGCGGATGATCCGGTCCTGCTCCGCCTGGATGGTCCGCACGATGTCGCCCATGCGGCCGGTGCGGGCGGAGCCCACGGCCGCGAGCAGCACGGCATCACCGCTCGGGTCCTCGAAGCCGGTGCGCTCCCGGTCCCCGAGGTCGAGGATCTCGTCGTGCAGCTCGGTGACGACGCGGCCCTCCGTGGTGAGGTGCCGGCGCCGGCGCAGCCCCATCGGTGTGTGCCCGGTGGCGAGATAGAAGGGGCGGGCGACCGGCGCACGCCAGTCGATCAGCAGGGGAGTGTGCTCGGTGTCGTCCTCGCGGATCCCGATCCGGCCGATATGGTGCGTGTCGCCATTCGCGAGGTCGATGCGCCCGAAACACAGCGACCCGTCCACCGCGTCGAGGGCAGCCACCAGGCCCGAGCGTTCCGCGACACGCACATCGCGTTCGAGGCGCGCCTGCAGGCCGGTCCCGACCGGCGTCAGCGCCTCCTCGACGGCGTCCGATGCGGCCCCGCGCAGCACGTCGACACGGTGATGGAGCCGGTCGACGTATTCCTGCTCCTTCTCCAATTCGACGCTTTCCCGATTTGACAAAATAACTCCCTGCCGGATACTGTGTTTCTTGTGGCCCCCTGTGTGGGGCCTTTTCTGTGGGCACACAGAAAGAACTCAATATACGTGAGGAAATCCCCGGTCCGCAATTGCGGACCGGGGATTTCCATGTGCACCGAAGGGGTGGGTCAGTCCCAGCGGTCCTGGTTGATGAAGTGGCCGAAGCCGCGCCAGGAGTTGGGGCCCATCACGCCGTCGATCGGTCCGGTGTAGCCGTTGGCGGCGGCCAGTCGTTGGACCGCTGACCAGGAGTTGGGTCCCATCACTCCGTCGATGGGCCCGGTGTATCCCCAGCTACGCATGTTCCTCTGGAGAGCTGCGTACGTATTGGCCCCGGGTGCACCGTCGATCGGGCCGGTGTAACCGGACTCGATCCGCAGCCAGTTCTGCGTCCGCTTCCACATGACCGGACCCGGAACACCATCCTGCTCCGTCGTGGTCTTCGGCAGTCCGCCGCCCCCGCCGAGATAATCGAGTGGGTTGACCCGGGTACCGCCCGGGGTGATCAGATGCCAGTGGACGTGCGGTCCGGTGGAGCTCCCCGAGCCCGGGGCGCCGACGGCACCCCCGGACCGTCCGACGACGGCGCCCTTGCCGACCGAGGTCCCGTTGGCCAGCAGGAACTGCGACAGATGCATGTACTGCGTCCGGTACCCGTCGCTGTGGGTGATGGTGACGGTGTGTCCACCCGTGCCGTTGTCCGGGATGTTGGTGACGACACCGGCACCGGCGGTGGGCAGCGCGGTGCCGACGCCCATCCCGTAGTCGAGCCCGCCCAGGGAGCCGCTGTTGAGGTGATCCTGCCAGGTGCCCGTCATCTGGTAGCCGCTGAACGGGTTGTAGATGTCCAGGGCATGGGCGGCGGTTCCCGAGAACAGAACGCCGCCGGCAGCCAGGCCGAGCGTGGTGACCGAGCCGCGCAGCAGGGTGCGGCGGCTCATCTCGAGCCGTGGCCGATCCTGTCGGCCGTCGTCGGGCCGATGGTTCTCACACACAGCAACTCCCTTATGTATTAGGTGACTTGAGCTGGCGGAGGAACGCGGTGCCACGGTAGCCTACGCGCATAGATGTTGATAAGGACATGTCACGGTTGCTGTGTGGGCCCGTCTCCACCGGAGGAAGCATGCACAGGAGAACCTTGATCCGTGGCGCCGTCGCGACAGCCCTGGCCCCGGCCGGCATCGTCACGGCCTCGCGTGCCGCGGCCGGTACCGGCCGCGCTCCCGCCGCCGATGTGCAGGGCGTGGACGTCTCGAACTACCAGCTCGGCATCGACTACGCCCGTGCCGCCGGAGAAGGCCGGAGTTTCGTCATCGCCAAGGCCGGGGGATGCCAGCTCGCCGAGGGCCCCTACGCCACGTCGTCGTACGCCGGCCATGTGGACGGAGCCCGCGCCGCGGGTCTGCGGGTCGGGCACTACTGGCTGTCGGGAGACTTCCTCACCCCCACCGCCGCCGCGGACTACTTCGTGGACCACCTCCACGACTACCGGGTCGGTGACGTGCTCGCGCTGGACGTCGAGGTGCTCGACGACTCCACCCGGCTGTGGAACGACACGGATGTGTCCACCTGGTTCCACCGGGTACGGGAACGGGTCGGCGCCTACGTGCCCTGGTTCTACATCGGCGCGGGCGCACTGCGGGCCGGTACCTGGAGCCGCACCGTCGCCGCCGGCGCTCACCTGTGGGCGGCCTCCTGGGGGCCCAACAACGGCACCTATCCCGGCGCGCCCGACCTCGGCGGCCGCTACCCCGACTGGGCCGCCCACCAGTACACCTCCGTCGGATCCGCAGGCGGAGTCTCTCCCGTCGACCTCAACCTCGCCCGCTCCTGGGCCTTCGACCTCACGGAGCCGACCGACCCGCCGCCCGGAGGGGACGCGCTGCCGAAGTCGACGACGGAGCAGGATGGTGTTCCGGGTCCGGTCATGTGGAAGCGGACGCAGAACTGGCTGCGGATCGAGTCCGGTTACACCGGCCCGATCGACGGTGCACCCGGGGCCAATACGTACGCAGCTCTCCAGAGGAACATGCGTAGCTGGGGATACACCGGGCCCATCGACGGAGTGATGGGACCCAACTCCTGGTCAGCGGTCCAACGACTGGCCGCCGCCAACGGCTACACCGGACCGATCGACGGCGTGATGGGCCCCAACTCCTGGCGCGGCTTCGGCCACTTCATCAACCAGGACCGCTGGGACTGACCCACCCCCGGTCAGCGCAGGCCAGGGCTCCTCGCAGGGCCTGAGCGGATCCCCACCCCACCGGGGTGAGGCGCGGATCGTCGTGCGGTACGCATACTCGGTTCATGAACAAGCACCGGCAACTCGCCGACTTCCTCCGGGCGTTCCCGGGCCGACTGCGGCCCCGGGGCGTCGGGGCGCAGTCCTGCGGTGAGCGGCGCCGGGTGCCGGGGCTGCGGCGGGAGGAGCCCCGAACGTACGTGGGCCTCAGCACGCCCCACCGCGTGCGCACCGCCCCGCGCACCAGCTGATCCGAGCCCCCGCCGGCACCACCGCCGGCGCCTCCCGAGTACCCACCCGACCACCGGCGCCGCACCGCGGCTGCCGCATGCCCGAAATCGGTGAAGGAACCATGTCCAGGACAAGCATCAAGATCACCATGTCGGCCGTTCTGATGGCCACGGCCACCCTCACGGCTGCCGCGCCGGCCGACGCCACGCATGTCAGGGGGCCCCTGACGGATGTACGGGTCGCCACCCACTTCGACCCGTCCGCGGGGCAGATGCCGGAGAACATCACCGTGCTGCCCGACGGTACCGCGGCCGTCACCTTCGCCGGCGCCCGACAGGTGGCTCTGGTCACCCCCGGGGGAGCTACTCGCATCCTGGCGACGCTGCCCGCACCCGCCGACGGCGGAGTCGGGGCGCCGGTCCTCGGCTTCCCCCTGGCCACCGGCATCGTCCGTACCCCGGACGGCACCGTGTACGTGCTGTACGCGACCGGCACGGCCGACCTGACGGGGCTGTGGCGGCTGCGCCCGGGGCAGGCCCCGCAGCGCATCGCCGCGCTGCCCGCCGACGGCCTGCCCAACGGGCTGGCGCTGGACCGGCACAGCAAGCAGCTCTACATCACGGACTCGGTGCTCGGCACCGTGTGGACCGTCCCCACCACCGGTGGTACGCCCACCGCATGGTCCACCGCTCCCGAACTCGCCTCCAACGGCTTCCTCGGAGCGAACGGCGCGAAGGTACGCGGCGGCGCGCTGTGGGTGACCAACCTCGACCGGGGAACCCTCCTGCGCATTCCGATCCGCTCCGGCAACCGTGCGGGAGCGCCGCAGGTCAAGGCATCGGGCTTGGCCGGCATCGACGACTTCACCTTCACCGGGCGTGGCGACGAGGTCCTCGCCGCACTCAACGCACCCAACACCGTGGTGCGCATCAGCCCCGACGGCACCAGCAGCACGGTGCTGGACGCCGGCGACGGACTGCAGAACCCCACCTCCGTCGCACTGCGCGGCAGGGACGTGTACGTGCTCAGCGCCGCGTACACCACGGCCACACCCGATCCCAACCTGCTGCGAGCGCACCTGCGCAACCACCGGTGAAACCCTGGTTCAGTGCGTGTGGCCGCCGTCCTCGTGCTCCGTCGTGGGCTCGGCGGGCTGGGGGGAGACCGCTGCCGCTCCGGCCCGGACGGTGAAGGCCGCGGTGCGGACGGTGCCGTTGTGCTTGAAGTCCAGGAAGAGGCGGTAGGTCCCGGAACTGGGGGCCGTCGCGGTGAAGGAGACCTCCGGACCGGGCTCGGTGCTGCCGTCGCCGGGCTCGCCGTTGGGGTGGACGTGCAGGTAGGCGAGGTCACCGGCGCGCAGGGCGACGAGGTGTCCGTAGGCGGCGAGGTAGGGCTGGAGGTCGGTGACAGGGCGGCCGCCCCTGCGGACGTCGAGCCTGAGGTCTTCCGCAGCGCCGGGGCGAAGCGTCCCGTTCAGGGTCACGGTGTAGCCGTCGACCGTGGCGGTGCGGGACGGCTTGGGGAGCTCGGCGGGTTTGTAGGCGCCGGCTACGGCGAGATCGGCGCCGAGAGTGAGGTCGGGGGCGTTCTTCGCGCCGGGGGTGAAGTCCGCGAATACCCGGTAGTCACCGGCGGCAGCGAGGGTGACGGGGGTGCTCCAGGTGCCGTCCGCGGCCCGGGTGGGGTGCAGATGCCGATAGGTGGCCAGGTCCCGTGAGGCCAGGATGAGGTGGAGTTCCTTGTCGTGCTCGCGCTGGTACGTGGTGACCGGCTTGCCGGACCGGTCGCGTACGGCGAAGCGCAGTTCGCCCTCCTGCGCCGCCTTCAGGCGCGGGGTGAAGAGATCGAGGGTGTAGCCGCCTTCGGAGATCTGGAGCCCTCCGGGCGGTGACTCCGCATGTTCGTTGCCGTCGCCTCCTTGCTCCGGTGCCGCGCTGTTCATGTGGTCGGCCTGCGGCGCCGGTTCGGTGCCGCCCAGGGGGCCGACGGTGTTGCCGAGGCCGTAGGCGGCGCCGAAGGACACGGCGAGCGCTGCGGTGAAGGACGTGATCTTCCCGGCGGTCTTCATGGCTGCTCCTTGTCGTCCGGGCGGGCTCCTGGGCGGGCCCACCTTCATCAGGTTATACCCCCATGGGGTATCCGCAAGGGTTCTGCGCCGGCTTGCGCAAGATACGGGAGGGGGGTATATCTGGAGAGGAAGAAGATACCCCATAGGGGTATCGAGATCTGAAGGGGGAACCCATGTCCTGGTTCACTTCCGACGGCAGCCGCCCGACCGGCCCCGGCACCACCACGACCGGCGCCGCGGGCCGCACAGCCACCGTCTACCGCGTGTCCGGCATGACCTGCGGGCACTGCGGGACCGCTGTCACGAAGTCGGTCGGAGCGCTGGAGGTGGTCGTGTCCGTGGATGTCGACGTGGCCGCAGGCCTGGTCACCGTCACCGCCGGCGGACTGCCGGACGACACGGCGATCGCCGCGGCGGTCGACGACGCGGGATACGAGCTGACCGGCCGCGTCTGACCGGCGCCAACCGCCCAGGCCTCCACCGGACCCGTACTTCCGGCCCGGGTCCCACCCCGCCGAACGAGGAGCAGGCACATGACCACCAGGACTCCGGGCGCCGCCCAGGTAGAGCTCGCCATCAGCGGCATGACCTGCGCCTCGTGCGCGGCCCGCATAGAGAAGAAGCTCAACCGCATGGACGGGGTCGAGGCCACCGTCAACTACGCCACCGAGAAGGCGAAGGTCACCTATGGCGACGACATCTCGGTCGAGGACCTGATCGCCACCGTCGAGGCGACCGGCTACTCCGCCCAGGAACCCGCCCCGCCCCGGACCGGCAACGGCGAGGACGCCGCGAGCGGCCCGAGCGACGACGAGCGTGCCGACAACGAACTGCGGCCGCTGCGCCAGCGCCTGGTCACCGCGGTCGTCCTCGCCGTACCCGTCGTCGCGATGGCGATGATCCCCGCCCTGCAGATCGAGTACTGGCAGTGGCTCTCGCTGACCCTTGCCGCGCCTGTCGTCACGTACGCGGCCTGGCCCTTCCACCGCGCCGCCCTCACCAACGCCCGGCACGGCGCGGCCACCATGGACACCCTGATCTCCGTCGGTACCGGCGCCGCGTTCCTGTGGTCACTGTGGGCGCTCTTCCTCGGAACGGCCGGCACACCAGGCATGACACACCCCTTCGAGTTCACGATCGCGCGCAGCGACGGCTCGGGGAACATCTATCTGGAGGCCGCGGCGGGCGTCACGGCCTTCATCCTGGCCGGCCGGTACTTCGAGGCCCGCTCCAAGCGCAAGGCGGGGGCCGCCCTCAAGGCACTCCTGGAGCTCGGCGCCAAGGAGGTGACCCTGCTGCGCGGCGGACTCGAAGTCACCGTGCCCACCGCGGATCTGCGGGTGGGCGACCGCTTCCTGGTCCGACCCGGAGAGAAGATCGCCACCGACGGCACCGTCGTCGAGGGGTCCTCCGCCGTGGACGCGTCGATGCTCACGGGGGAGTCCGTACCCGTCGAGGTGTCCGTCGGCGACACCGTCACCGGGGCGACACTGAACGCCGGGGGCCGGCTGGTCGTCGAGGCCACCCGGATCGGTGCCGACACCCAGCTCGCCCGCATGGCCGCACTCGTCGAGGACGCGCAGAACGGAAAGGCCGCCGCCCAGCGCCTCGCCGACAGGATCTCCGCGGTGTTCGTGCCGGTCGTCATCGGGCTCGCGCTCGCCACGCTCGGCTTCTGGCTCGGCAACGGCACCGGCCTCACGGCCGCGTTCACCGCAGCCGTCGCCGTGCTGATCATCGCCTGCCCCTGCGCGCTCGGCCTGGCCACCCCGACCGCCCTCATGGTCGGCACAGGCCGTGGCGCCCAGCTCGGCATCCTCATCAAGGGCCCGGAGGTACTGGAGACCACCCGCAGGGTCGACACCATCGTCCTGGACAAGACCGGCACCGTCACCACCGGCGTGATGACCCTGGTCGGCGTGCACACCGTCGGTGACACGGACGAGAAGGAGGTCCTGCGACTCGCCGGCGCCCTGGAGCACGCCTCGGAGCACCCGATCGCCCGAGCGGTCGCGACCGGAGCGGTCGCGAAGGCCGGGGCCCTGCCCACCCCCGAGGACTTCGCCGGCGTCCCCGGGCTCGGCGTGCAGGGCATCGTCGAGGGCCATGCCGTCCTCGTCGGCCGGGAGAAGCTGCTCACCGAGTGGGCCATGGACCTGCCCGCGCAGCTCAGGAGCGCCAAGGACGACGCGGAGAAGGCCGGGAGGACCGCTGTCGTCGTCGCCTGGGACGGTGAGGCGCGTGCCGTCCTGGAGGTGGCCGACGCGGTCAGGGAGACCAGCCCCGAGGCGATCCGGCGGCTGCGCGGACTGGGCCTGACCCCGGTGCTGCTGACCGGCGACAACAAGGCCGTCGCCGAATCCGTGGCCGCCGAGGTCGGCATCGGCGAAGTCATCGCCGAGGTCATGCCCGAGGACAAGGTGGCCGTCGTCAAGAGGCTCCAGGCGGAGGGCCGCAGCGTGGCGATGGTCGGTGACGGCGTCAACGACGCCGCCGCACTCGCCCAGGCCGACCTCGGGCTCGCGATGGGCACCGGCACCGACGCCGCCATCGAGGCCGGCGATCTGACCCTCGTACGGGGAGACCTGCGGGCCGCGGCCGACGCCATCCGGCTCTCCCGCAAGACACTCGGCACCATCCGCTCGAACCTGTTCTGGGCCTTCGCCTACAACGTGGCCGCCCTGCCGCTCGCGGCCGCCGGACTGCTCAACCCGATGATCGCCGGAGCGGCCATGGCCTTCTCCTCCGTCTTCGTCGTCGGCAACAGCCTGCGCCTGCGCGGCTTCCGCGCCGCGGACTGAGCCGGGCAGGGCGTGCGGGGCCCCGCTGGTCAGGCGTGGAAGCCGTTGCACACCACGGACGTGTACTCCGTCGGCCCGCCCTCGACGTGGTAGAAGACCACCGTCCAGTCGCCCCTGTCGTCGCCCACCGGGATCGCGTCGACGACCCGGTCGCCGAAATGGGCCCGGAAGTCATCGGGGTACCGAAGGGTGACGGTGCCGTCGGACGACCACCGGGAGTAGACGTCGAAGGGCTTGCTCGTGAAGCCGATGCCCTTGCCGACGGACGTGGTGGGCCGGCCTGTGGCGCGGTCCGTCTCGTGCGGGGGCCGCACTCCCACCGCCAGGTAGTACGGCGCCGGCCGTTCGCCCTCCCCGGACTCCTTGGGGCGCAGCGTCACGGTGGCGGTGTCCGATCCGGTGGTGTGGGAGACGCTGGACTGCAGGTTCATCGACAGCCGGTCCATCGAGAGACTCGCCGGATCGCAGGAGCCCATGCCGTAGCCGGCCTCACCCGCGTCCTTCGAAAGGGTCCAGCGGTCCTTCGATTCACGGTCGTTCAGGATGTGGTCCGGTGGCCCGGCCGGAGTCGACGGTGCGGTGGACCCGGGCCGGGACGAGGTGTCCAAGGCGCCCGATGCCCCGGAACCTCCGGTCGACCCGCCGTGCGGCCCGGTGAGCTGCCAGACCACCGCGGACGCGGCGAGCGCGACCGCGCAGACCGAGAGCCCGAACGCCCTTCGGCGAGCGGGGCGTGCCGTATCTGCTCCGTCGTACGGTGTGGGGCCGACAGGAGCCCGCGGAGGTGCCGCCGCGTCCTCCCCCTCCGCCACACCGTCCGGCAGGACCGCGGTGCGCGCGGCCTCACGCACCGGGACCGGGTCGTCCTCCCGGAACAGCGAGCGGTAGTGGGGGTCCGTCGCCAGTGCCGTGTCCACCGCGCACCGGGCGATCACCGCCGCCGGATCCGGCCGGTCCGCCGGGTCCTTGGCGACACACTCCCGGATCAGCGCGGCCAGCACCGGCCGCACCCCCTCCAGGTCGATGTCCTCGTGCACGGCCCGGTAGCTCACGACCGCCGGATCGCCGGAGCCGTACGGAGGTCTTCCGGTCACCGTGTACGCGAGCGTCGCGCCCAGGGCGAAGACGTCCGCCGCCGGGCCGGCCTCGTTGCGCAGTACCACCTCGGGTGCCGCGAACCCCGGCGTCCCCGGTGCCATGCCGTCCCTGGTGATGAAGGTCTGATCGAGCCCGCGGGCGATCCCGAAGTCGATCAGCTGGGGTCCCTGCGGCGAGAGGATCACGTTCTGCGGTTTGAGGTCCCGGTGGGTGACCCCGTGGACATGGACCGCGGCCAGCCCCTCGGCGAGTGCCGCGAACAGCCGCAGGGCGCTGTCCGGCGGGAAGGGCCCTGCGGCCGTCACCGCCCCGCGCAGCGTCGGCCCCGGTACGTACTCGGTGGCCAGCCAGTAGGGGGAGGCGTCGAGGGACGCCTCGATCAACTGGGCGGTGTACGCGCTGCGTACCGTCTCCACGGTGGCGGCCTCGCGCCGGAACCGGGTCAGTGCCTCGGGATGATCACTGATCTCGTCCCGGATCACCTTCACGGCCACCAGCCGCCCGCCCGGCGACCGGCCGAGATACACCTGCCCCATTCCGCCGGCGCCGAGACGGGCGAGTAGCCGGTACGCGCCCATGCGCGAGGGATCCTGGGGCCGCAGATCATCCACCGGCACGACTGTGCCACATACGTGCACCCCCGGACCGGGCGTCCGGGAATCGGTACGGCCCCGCGCGGGCAGCGCCGGGGGCCGGGGAAACGAGGCCGGAAGTGACGGTGGCCGAGCGTGCCTCGGGCGAGAACGGGTACGCGTCGTCCCGGCCGGCTTCCCCGAAGCACCGCCCGATCCGCTCCACCGCTCCCGCCCGGGATGCGAAGGCAGCCCAGGGAACCGAGGATGCCAAGAGGGGCCGAGCCGTAGGGCCGGGCCCGTACGGGCCGGTAAGCAACATCCCGAGGGAGACATCACCATGGCGCCCGAGCGATCCTCTTCCGGCAGCACCGCACCGCGCGACCCCGGCCTTGCGCTGCCGGTGGCGGACCGGGCGGGCTGGGGTCCGGTGGACGTGCGTGCGGTGGACACCGTGCGGGTGCTGGCCGCCGACGCCGTACAGAAGACCGGCAACGGGCACCCGGGCACCGCGATGAGCCTGGCGCCGCTCGCCTACCTGCTGTTCCAGCAGGTCATGCGGCACGATCCGGCCGATGACCAGTGGCTGGGAAGGGACCGCTTCGTACTCTCCTGCGGGCACACCAGCCTCACCCTGTACATCCAGCTCTATCTCGCGGGCTACGGCCTGGAGATGGAGGACCTGGAGGCGCTGCGGACCTGGGATTCGGCGACCCCGGGGCATCCGGAGTACGGGCACACCCGCGGCGTCGAAGTCACCACCGGCCCGCTGGGCCAGGGCATGGGCGCGGCGGTCGGCATGGCGATGGCGGCCCGCCGGGAGCGGGGGCTCCTCGACCCGGACGCCGCGCCGGGCACCAGCCCCTTCGACCACCAGGTGTACGTGGTGGCCTCCGACGGCGACATGATGGAGGGCGTGGCCTCGGAGGCCGCGTCGCTCGCCGGTCACCAGCGGCTCGGCAGCCTCGTGGTGTTCTACGACTCGAACCACATCTCCATCGAGGACGACACCGACATCTCCTTCAGCGAGGACGTCCCTGCCCGCTTCGCCGCCTACGGCTGGCACGTGCAGACGGTGGACTGGACCCGCACCGGCGACTACGTCGAGGACGTCGACGCGCTGCTCGCCGCGATCGAAGCGGCCAAGGAGGACCGGACCCGCCCGTCGTTGATCATGCTGCGCACCATCATCGGATGGCCCGCCCCCACGAAGAGGAACAGCGGCAAGGCGCACGGGTCCGCCCTGGGTGACGAGGAGGTCGCCGGCACGAAGGAGCTCCTGGGCTTCGACCCCGAGGTCTCCTTCGCCATCGAGGACGAGGTCCTCGTCCACACCCGCGCGGTCGGGGAGCGGGGCCGGGCTGCGCGGGCACAGTGGCAGCCCGGCTACGAGAGCTGGCGCGCCGCGAACCCGGAGCGGGCCGCGCTGCTGGACCGCCTCCGGGAGCAGCGGCTCCCGGACGGCTGGGCCGACGCCCTGCCCGTCTTCCCGGCCGACGCGAAGGGCATGGCCACCCGCAAGGCTTCCGGCGAGGTGCTCAGTGCCCTGGCCCCGGTCCTGCCCGAACTGTGGGGCGGCTCCGCGGACCTGGCCGGAAGCAACAACACCACGATGGAGGACGAGCCCTCCTTCGTCCCGGCGGACCGGCAGACCGAGGAGTTCAAGGGCGGCCCCTACGGGCGGACCCTGCACTTCGGCATCCGTGAACATGCCATGGGAGCCGTGCTCAACGGCATCGCCCTGCAGAGCCTGACCCGCCCCTACGGCGGTACGTTCCTGACGTTCAGCGACTACATGCGCCCCGCTGTCCGCCTCGCCGCGCTGATGAAGCTGCCCGTCACCTATGTGTGGACCCATGACTCGATCGGCCTGGGCGAGGACGGTCCGACGCACCAGCCCGTCGAACACCTCGCCGCACTGCGGGCGATCCCCGGGCTCGACGTCGTACGCCCGGGCGACGCGAACGAGACGGTGGCCTGCTGGCGGACGATCCTGGAGCACACCGACCGGCCCGCCGGCCTGGTCCTGACCCGGCAGAACCTTCCGGTGCTCGACCGCGGGGACGTGGCGAACGCCCCGTCCGCCGGGGCGGCCCGGGGCGGCTATGTCCTCGCGGACGCCTCGGGAGTGACGCCGGACGTCATCCTGGTGGCGACGGGGTCCGAGGTCCATATCGCCCTCGATGCGCGCGACCTCCTGACGGGCGAGGGCCTGGCCGTACGCGTGGTCTCGATGCCCTGCCGCGAATGGTTCGCCGAGCAGTCCCCGGAGTACCAGGACGAGGTCCTGCCGCCCGCCGTGCGCGCCCGGGTCAGTGTCGAGGCCGCCGTCGGCCAGGGCTGGCGCGAGGTGGTCGGCGACGCCGGGCGGATCGTGAGCCTCGAGCACTACGGCGCGTCCGCCGACTACGCGCGGCTGTACCGGGAGTTCGGGATCACCGCCGAAGCGGTCGCGGCGGCGGCACGCGACAGCATCCGCGACGCCGCCGCCGCTCCTGTGCCCGGCGGCCGGCGCGGCACGTCCGGCTGAGCGGCGGCCGCGTCGGAAGGGCCGCCTCTCAGGTCCCGCCTACTGCATCTGGCGCCGCACCAGTTCATGAAGCCGCCCGCCCGTGTCAGCGAGCAGCTCGGCGGGCGGCCCCTGCTGAACGATCCGGCCGTCCGACATGACGATCACACGATCGGCGTCCAGGACCGTGGAGAGGCGGTGCGCGATCACGACACGGGTGGCCTTCAGGGACCGGGTGCTCTCGATCACCGTGCGCTGGGTCTCGTTGTCGAGCGCGCTGGTGGCCTCGTCGAAGAACAGGATGCGGGGCCGCCGGACGAGCGCCTGGGCGATCATCAGCCGCTGACGCTGGCCACCGGAGATGGCGCCGCCCCCGGAGATCATGGTGTGCAGGCCCATCGGCATCCGTTTGATGTCCTCGGCCAGACCCGCCATCGCGGCCGCCTCCCACGCCTCCTCCTGGGTGAAGACCTCGGCGCCGCAGATGCAGTCCAGGATCGATCCGGACAGCGGCTGGGCGTTCTGCAGGACCACCCCGCACTGGCGGCGCACGGCTGCCTGGTCGAGTGCCGCCAGGTCCTGGCCGTCGTACAGGACGCTGCCGGTAGCCGGCTTGTCGAAGCCGATGAGGAGCCGCAGCAGCGTCGACTTGCCGCACCCGCTGGGACCCACGATCGCCACGAACTCGCCCGGCCGCACGGTCAGGGACAGATCGTCGAGCACGGCCGGACCGTCATCGGTGTAGCGGAAGGAAAGGCCCCGTGCCTCGATCTCCCCGGACAGCTCGCCGGGCTGCGTGCTGGCGCCCCGCACCTCGGGCGCCTCGTCGAGCACCGGCTTGATCTGCTCGAACATCGGCAGCACCGCGGCAGCGGACACGAACGCCCCGGTGAGCTGCGTGACCGCGGTCAGCAGCATGGTCACCGAGGTGTTGAAGGTCAGGAACTCACTGGCGGACAACGAGCCCCGGGCAGGGCCCGCCAGAAGGATGAACATGACCAGTGAACACAGCGGCAGATAGACCGCGTTGAGCACCGTCGTCATGTTCTTGATCCGGCCCGCACGCTTCTGCAGCTCACGGCTGCGGGCGAACTCGGCCGCCCAGGCCCCGTACGCGAAGCTCTCCGCCGAGGCGACACGCAGCTTGGGCAGCCCGCGCAGCGTCTGGAACGCCTGGTTGTTCAGCTTGTTGCCGAGCTCCACCAGCCGCCGCTGCCACCGCAGTTCCCACATGCCCATGGTGAGGAACACACCCGCGATGACGACCAGCATCGCGATGGCGGTCAGCGCCAGCGGGACGCTGAACCAGAACAGCAGACCGAGATTCATCGCGCCGAGGGTGCCGGCCTGCACGGCCACGGGCCCGATGCCGGACAGCACGCGACGGATCGCACTGACACCCATCGCCGCGCTCGCCAGCTCGCCGGTCGAGCGCTCGGTGAAGAACTTCGTCGGCAGACGCAGCAAGCGGTCCCACACAGCGGGCTGGAGCGTGCTCTCGATGCGCCCCTCCATGCGCAGGATGGTGAGGTTCTGCAGCAGCATGAAGGCGGCCGAGACGACACCGGTGATGATCACGGCCAGTGAGACCTGGACGATGAGGCTGTTCTCGGCATTGGGCACGTACACGCCGAGCACCTGACCCGTCGCGAGCGGCACCAGCGAACCGAGCGCCACCGTCACGAGGCCGGTCAGCAGCAGCCTGCGCAGATCGGCCCGTGTGCCGAGCAGGCTGAAGCGCAGCAGCTGCCACTTGCCCAGCGGCCGTTCGGGCAACGGCCGGTAGAACATGACGGCCCGCTGGTCGAAGTCCTGTGCGGCGGTGCTGTCGACGCGGGAGCGCCGACCGGTCAGCGGGTTCACCGCCTCGTACCTGCCGCGACGCCACAGCAGCGCGACCGGCGCCCCCGACGCGGCCCGGTGGCCCACCAGCGGCCCGGAGTTCTCCCGCCACCAGCGCCCGTCGAGCCGCACGGGACGCGTCCTGATCCGGGAGGCGACCGCGACCCGCTCGACCGGATCGATCCGGTCGCTCACCGCGCCGTCCGCCGGAGCCTCCGACAGAACGATCCCCGACTCCCGCGCCACCAGCCGACAGGCCGCGTACACCGCGTCATCGGTGGCGCCCGCCCCGCGCGAAGAACTCCTGCCGGAACGGCCCATCGAGGTCAGCAGCGCCTCGTCGGCCTCCTTGCGGACGGCTTCGCCGGCCTTCATGCCGGCCGCCGTACGGTCCTCGTGGGCGCGCTCCAGCTGCTCGATCCAGCGGTCGAGGGCGGCCAGCAGCCGGTACTGCTGGTTGACCATCCCCTGCCACAGTGCGCCGTCGACGAGCAGGTCACCGGCCGCCTCGGCGCTGAACGCGGCGCCGTACTGCACGCTGCCGGGCGACACCGGCAGCCAGAGGATGTTGTCGTCGCCAACCGTCTCGTCGAGAGCGGTCCGGCTGTCCAACGGGGCCTCGAACAGGACACGCTGACTGCGCCCCACGCCGAGCGAGAAGGCGTGCTCCAACAGACTCAGAGCGGCATCGCCGGTGTCGTAGTGGCTGCGGTACTGCCCCTCGAACGCCCCCTGGGCCGCGTACTCGGGCCGGTAGAGCTCCCGCAACGGGATCCGGCGCAGCACACACTCCTGCAGGGGCCGGCCGACCAGCGTGTGCTGAGGTCCCTCGACGGGCCCCAGCACCAGTGTTCCCGGCTCGAGCCTCCCGAGGAAGTGCCAGTGGCCCTGCTCCAGCGCATCGACCGCGAACAGGTCGAGGGCGCCACCCACGACGAGCCACAGCACCTGGGGCCCTTCGAGCGAGAGGCTGCGCAGACCGGTGCAGTCGACGGGAGCGCCGAGCCCTCCCAGCGCTCCGATGACCGGGTCCTGCCCGAGGGCCTCAGAGCCCGCAGGGTGGTGTACGGACGTCACGTCAGTGCTCCCTGACCAGGTCGGCGTACGGGCCCCCGGCAGCCACCAGGTCCTCGTGCCGGCCGCGTTCCACGACGGATCCGTGGTCCAGGACCACGATCTCGTCGCTGTCGCGGACCGTGCTCAGCCGGTGTGCGATCACGACGCAGGCACAGCCGCGCCGCCGCAGATTGTCGATGATGACCTGCTCGGTCTCCGCGTCCAGAGCGCTGGTGACCTCGTCCAGCACCAGGATGCTGGGCCGTCGCACGAGGGCGCGCGCGATCTCCAGGCGCTGGCGCTGGCCGCCGGAGAAGTTCCGGCCGTCCTGCTCCACCCTGCTGTGGATACCCCTCGGGCGACGCGAGACCACCTCGTACAGGGCGGCGTCCTGGAGCGCGGCGACGACGGCTTCGTCCGGGACCGAGGGGTCCCACAGCGCCACGTTGTCCCGCACCGTGCCCTCGAACAGGAAGACGTCCTGGTCGACGAAGGAGACCGATGCGGCCAGCGCGCCCCTCGGAATGTCCTCGAGGCGCTGCCCGTCGATCCGGATCGTGCCCTCCCACGGGCTGTACAGCCCCGAAATCAGCCGGGAGACCGTCGACTTGCCGCTGCCGGACCCGCCGACGAGCGCCACCTGCTGACCGGGTCCCACGGACAGCGAGAAGCCGGTGAGGAGCGGCTTGTCGAGCGGGCTGTAGCCGAAGGTGATGTCGTCCAGCGTCACATGGCCCTTGAGCCGGCGGGTACTCGCGGCGGGCTCGCGGCGGGAGTAGAGGGGGTCGACGGGGAAGTTCTCGACGTCCTTCAGACGGGCCACATCGGCCGCGAAGTCCTGGACCCGCCCTGCCACCCCGTTGAGCCGGGTGACGGGTGCGGTGAAGCGGGTCACCAGCGCCTGGAAGGCGACGAGCAGCCCGATCGAGATGTGCCCCTCGACCGCCCTCAGCCCGCCGATCCAGAGGATCAGCGCGCTGTTGAGCGTCGCGAGGGCGGGAGCGACGACGCCGAGCCAGGCACTCGGTACTCCGAGACGCTGCTGCTCGTCGAGTGTCGTCGCGTGCTGGCCCGCCCAGCGCCGGAAGTAGCCGTTCTCCCCGCCGGTCGCCTTCATGGTCTCGATCAACTGCAGCCCGGTGTACGAGGTGTTCGTCAGCCGGGCGCTGTCGGCCCGCAGCTTCTGGGTACCGGTGGCCCGCAGCCGTACGACGATGCGCATCGCGACCACGTTGAGCAGGGCGATCCCCACCCCGATGACGGTCAGCTGCGGATCGTACGTCCACAGCAGGAACGCGTAGAGCAGGACGACGATTCCGTCCACACCGGCCGCGGTGAGGTCCCGGGCGAGCGTCTCGGCCACGGCGTCGTTCGACTGCAGGCGCTGGACGAGGTCGGCGGGGCTGCGCTGGGCGAAGAAGGTCACCGGCAGCCGCAGCAGATGACGGAAGAAGCGGGCGCTTCCGAGCGTGGAGGAGATGATGCGGCCGCGCAGCAGATTCGCCTGCTGCAGCCAGGTCAGTACGAGGGTGAGCGCGACCATCGTGCCCATCGCGCCGAACAGCACACCCAGCAGTGAGGTCTGATTGCCGATCAGGAACATGTCGATGTACGTACGGCTCAGGGCGGGCAGCGTGGCGCCGACCGCCACCAGCAGCAGGCTGGCGAGCAGCGCCACCAGCATCGTGCCCGTGGTGCCGCGCAGCCGCGCGGGCAGGGCGGCCATGACTCCGGGCTTACGGCCGCCGCGCCGGAAATCGTCGCCCGGCTCCAGGACGAGCACCACTCCGGTGAAGCTGGTGTCGAAATCCTCGGACGGCACGAAACGGCGGCCCTTGTCGGGGTCGTTGATGTGCACGCCCCGCCGTCCGAGCCTGCGTCCCATGCCGTCGTACACGACGTAGTGGTTGAACTCCCAGAACAGGATGGCCGGCGCCTGGACCTCCGCGAGCGCCGCGGGCTCCATCTGCATGCCCTTGGCCGTCAGACCGTAACTGCGGGCCGCCTTCAGCACGTTGCTGGCCCGCGACCCGTCGCGCGACACCCCGCAGGCGATGCGCAGCTCCTCCAGCGGCACATGCCGGCCGTAGTGGCCGAGGACCATGGCCAGCGAGGCCGCTCCGCACTCCAGCGCCTCCATCTGGAGCACGGTGGGGGTGCGCACGGTCCTGGTCCGTCCCGTCCTCGGCGCAGGGCGCGGCTGCGACCGCCGCCTGCCTCCGGAGGTGCTCTCGGGGCGGTGCCTGCCACGACCGGGGGGCGGCAACTGCTGCGCTGCGGGGGAGGGATGCGGTGCGGTCACGGGAGGAGCCAATCGATCGGACGCCGGTCGGCCAGGTGGACGGAGCCGGTGGCCAGGGTCATGGAGTCGATCGCGTACGGGGGCCCCTGGGCCGAGGACCACCGGTAGCCGGACTCGGTGCCGGCCGAGCGGTCGAGCTCCACCAGGACTGCCACCGGCCTGCCTTGGCGCGAGAACTGCTCTCCCAGCTGTCCGTCACCGAGGAACCGGGTGATCTGCTGCTGGGTCCGGGGCCTGCCGACCGCGGTCACCCGGCCGCGCAGCACTCCGTACTGCTGGGAGGGCACGGACTGGACGGTGAGGTCGACGGAGGCGCCCACCGGGACGGCCGCCCCCTTGTTGCCCGGTACGTAGAGCATCACGACGAGCGGATCGTCCGTGCCGTCGATGCGTTCGACGCTCGCCACGTCCGCGCCGGTGGTGACCACGGCGCCGATCGTGGCCGTCACCGTGGTCAGCCGGCCGGCGTCGATGGTGCGGACGACCTGGTTGCCCTGCTCCGTGCGGACCTTGAGCAACGGTGCGTCGGCGGGCAGGCTTTCGCCCTCTTCCGCGAGCACTTCGGTGATCTGTCCGGCGACGGGGCTCTGCAGGATGTAGCTGCCCTTGGCGTGCGTGAGGATCCCGGGGGCGCTGAGTGTGGTGGCCACGGTGCCGGTGACCGCCCAGAAGCAGGCAGCGGCCATCACCGCCACGGTGATGCTCAGGACGAGCAGTCCCTGCGGGCGTGCGAACCGCACCGGCAGGTCGAGCTGTTCGGGCGACTGCAGCTTGGAAAGGGCCTGTTGGCGGAACTGCACGGAACTCTTCCCTCACCTGTCGGCGGTCGGCACCGAGCCCCGGAACCGACGGGTTCCGGGGCTCGGTGGGTGCTGCCGTCTCTCAGAGACCGGCGGTGAGGCCGGTGGCCAGACCGGTGACCGCGCCGGTGTTCACGCCGGTGGTCGACTCGACCAGGCCGGTGACCGAGCCGACGATGCCGGTGACCGGGGCGATCGAGTCGGCGGTGGCGGTGACGTTGCCGAGAACGCCACCGATGAGGCCGCCGGACACGTTGTCCAGGTCGTTGTCGGAGATCTCGAGGGTCTCAACCTGGGGGGTGAGGTTCATGATGAGCGCTGCCCTTCGTCTGGAAATTCCTTAAACCGGGAACCCGTGGTGCGGCTCCCTTATGGGCCAGGATCAAAGCACGCCGACGGCGTGAACAGCCAATCGAACAACGGCAGCCAGGTCGATATCGGCCCCCTCGAATCGCCTTGCGTGCAGACCTGTTCATTTTCTGACGGCAAATCCTTCACGAGCTTCACGGGACGAATTCCTCATGGCCGCGACTCTCTCTGCTTCAAGTGGGACACTCCCGTACCAAACGGCCCCGGACCTGGTACGTACCTGGCCCTGACCGGGTGTTCCGAGGAGGTCCGCGTGCTCGGTCTGCGTATGCGGTGTGCAGGTTTTTGCGGAGCCGGCGAAATGCGTGTCTGCGTGAAGAAACGCGTGCGTATCCCGCACGGATCCCCGCCCGCGCGGTGGGGAAGCGAAGTGCGGGAATGGGTGAAGTCAGGTAATAGATGGAGCTCTTTCTCCCGTCGCGTGTTCATCCGTCACACGGTCTCCGGGAATGTGGTGGATATGTGTCTCTTTCCTTGATTCTGCGGGGACCTGGGTGCGAGGGCTGGTGGCAAGGGCCGGCCGGTGGCGGCGTCGGAGGGGTGTGGGGGTGGCTCACGCGGGGCTCCTGGCCGATTCATCCGATGAACCGTGCGCACCACCCTTCTCCCCGGCGGCGCGCGACGCTACCATCGTGTTGCTTCATGGGAGCGCTCCCATCTCTGTGCCCACCCCCAGCCGCCGTCTTCGGCGGCCCAGCTCGGAGAGGACGTTTCCGTGCGCTTGAGCGCCAGACCATTCGCCGCACTACTGGCGGCACTCACCCTGACCGCAGGGTTGGCCGTCACCGGATCCCCGGCGGCGGCACGCTCCGACGATGTGCCCCGTACGGCCGAAGCATCCGATGTGTCGATCGCCGCGGACACCTACACGTGGAAGAACGCGCGGATCGACGGCGGCGGTTTCGTGCCGGGCATCGTCTTCAACCGGTCCGAGAAGAACCTCGCCTACGCACGGACCGACATCGGCGGCGCCTACCGCTGGGACCAGTCGGGCAAACAGTGGACCCCGCTCCTCGACTGGGTGGACTGGGACCGATGGGGCTGGTCCGGCGTCGTGAGTCTCGCCTCCGACACGGCCGATCCCGACAACGTGTACGCCGCTGTCGGCACGTACACCAACAGCTGGGACCCGACGAACGGCGCCGTGTTGAGGTCCTCGGACCGCGGCGCGTCCTGGAAGGCGACCACGCTCCCCTTCAAGCTCGGCGGCAACATGCCGGGGCGCGGGATGGGTGAGCGCCTCGCGGTCGACCCGAACAAGAACTCCGTCCTCTACCTGGGCGCCCCCAGCGGCAACGGGCTGTGGAGGTCCACCGATTCAGGGGTCACCTGGTCGGAGGTGACGGCCTTTCCGAATCCCGGCAACTACGCGCAGGACCCGTCCGACACCAGCGGATACGCCAGCGACAACCAGGGCATCGTCTGGGTGACGTTCGACGAGCGCTCAGGCAGCGCTGGCAGCACCACCCAGGACATCTACGTGGGGGTCGCCGACAAGGCGAACACCGTCTACCGCTCGACGGACGGTGGCAGCACCTGGTCGCGGATCGCCGGACAGCCGACCGGGTACCTCGCGCACAAGGGCGTACTCGACTCCTCGACGGGCCACCTGTATCTGACCCTGAGCGACACGGGCGGCCCGTACGACGGCGGCAAGGGGCGCATCTGGCGCTACGCCACCGCGACCGGCGCGTGGACGGACGTCAGTCCCGTCGCTGAGGCCGACACGTACTACGGCTTCAGCGGACTCTCCGTGGACCGGCAGCAGCCCGGCACCCTGATGGCCACCGCCTACAGCTCCTGGTGGCCCGACACCCAGCTCTTCCGCTCCACCGACAGCGGCGCGACCTGGACGAAGGCCTGGGACTACACCAGTTACCCGAACCGTTCCAACCGCTACACCCTGGACGTCTCCACCGTCCCCTGGCTCAGCTGGGGCGCCAACCCGTCACCGCCCGAGACCTCGCCCAAGCTGGGCTGGATGACGGAGGCACTGGAGATCGACCCGTTCGACTCCGACCGGATGATGTACGGCACGGGCGCGACGGTCTACGGCACCGAGAACCTCACCGCCTGGGACTCGGGCAGCCAGTTCAAGATCACCCCGATGGTCAAGGGGCTGGAGGAGACGGCCGTCAACGACCTGGCGAGCCCGCCCTCCGGAGCTCCGCTGCTGAGTGCGCTCGGCGACATCGGAGGCTTCCGCCACACGAATCTCGACGCGGTGCCCAGCCTGATGTTCACCTCGCCGAACCTCGACTCGACCACCAGCCTGGACTTCGCGGAGGCCTCACCGGGCACGGTCGTACGGGTCGGCAACGCCGACGCCGCGCCCCACATCGGCTTCTCCACCGACAACGGGGCCAACTGGTTCCAGGGTTCCGAGCCCTCCGGGGTCACCGGCGGCGGCACGGTCGCCGCAGCGGCCGACGCCAGTGGATTCGTCTGGAGCCCGGACGGCGCGGCGGTCCACCGCACGACGGGCTACGGCAACTCCTGGACCGCGTCCACCGGCATCCCGGCCGGGGCGACGGTCGAGTCGGACCGGAAGAACCCGAAGAAGTTCTACGGCTTCAAGGCCGGCACCTTCTACGTGTCGACGGACGGCGGTGCCACCTTCACCGCCAGGGCGAACGGCCTGCCCGCCGAAGGCAACGTCCGCTTCAAGGCGTTGCCCGGCACCGAGGGCGACATCTGGCTCGCGGGCGGCACGTCCACGGGCGCGTACGGGCTCTGGCGTTCCACCGACTCCGGTGCGAGCTTCACCAAGTTCTCCGGTGTGGAGCAGGCGGACAGCGTGGGCTTCGGCAAAGCGGCCCCCGGCGCCTCGTACCAGACCGTTTTCGTGAGCGCGAAGATCGGTGGGGTGCGCGGGATCTTCCGGTCCACGGACGCGGGCGCGCACTGGACCCGCATCAACGACGACGCACGCCAGTGGGGTTGGACCGGGGCCGCGATCACCGGTGACCCGCGGGTCTACGGACGGGTCTACGTGTCCACGAACGGCCGGGGCATCCAGGTGGGCGAGTCCTCGGACGCCGGCGGTACGGATCCAGACCCGGATCCCGACCCCGATCCGGAGGAGCCTCCGGCGGACGCCGACTGCTCGGTGGCCTACACGATCACCAATCAGTGGTCCGGTGGCTTCCAGGCCGATGTGACGGTCACCAACACCGGAAGCACGGCGATCGACGGCTGGCAGCTGGCCTGGTCCTTCCCCGGCGGCCAGAAGGTCACCCAGATGTGGAACGGCACCCCCGAGCAGGACGGTGCGAAGGTGACCGTGGCCGACGTCGGCTGGAACGGCAAGGTGGCATCCGGCTCCTCCGTGGGCTTCGGCTTCTCGGGCAGCTGGTCGGGCAGCAACGCCGAGCCGTCGGCCTTCACCCTGGGCGGTGAGGCCTGCACGGTCGTCTGACGCCCACGGGCTGAGTTCAGGGGCCGGCGCGGGAGGGGACCAGTCCTCCCGCGCCGGCCCGCCCGATGCGCGAAATGGACATAGCGCACCCGGTGTGCTGCATTTGAGTGAAACGCACTTCCTCCCGGGAGGCACTGTGATCGACGTCGACGTGCTGGTCGTAGGGGCGGGCCCGGTCGGTCTCACGGCCGCGTCGGAGCTGCAGCGGCGGGGCATCGGGTGCAGGGTCGTCGACCGGCTCCGCGCCCGTCAGCCGTTCGCCAAGGCGGTGGGCGTCCAGCCCAGGACCCTGGAGATCTGGGACCGGATGGGCATGGTCCGCGAAGCACTGGAGACCGCGATCCCGTTGAAGGGGCAACTGCTCTACGTCAACGGTGAGGAACAGGCCCGGATCGATCTGACCCTGCCCGCGGACGTTCCCTACGCTTTCGCCGCCCTCCCGCAGTACGAGACGGAACGGCTCCTCGAAGAGCTCCTGGTCCGCCTGGGAGGAGAGGTCGAGCGCGGCACGGAGCTCATCTCCTTCGAACAGGACGACGACGAGGTCAGGGCACGTCTCGCGTCGGCCTCCGGCGGAACGGAGGAGCTCCGGGCCCGCTACCTGGTGGGCTGCGACGGCGCCCACAGCGTCGTACGCAAGGGCCTCGGGCTCGCCTTCGAGGGTGCGGCCCACCCCGAGGAGTACATGCTGGGCGATGTCGAGGTCGACTGGGACCTGCCCGCCGGGTACGCGGTCCGGTCCTCGCACGTCGTCGACGGGCGCACCGACGATCTGATGGTGTGCATCCCGCTGCCCGGCCACCGTCGGTACCGGATGTCGATGCTGACTCCGCCCGAGCTCTCCCAGGCCCGGCAGACCGGGAAGGACGAGGTGGTGCACGGCCTGAGCGGCGACCGCGGCCCGCAGCCCGGGCCGGAGCACATCCAGGCGGTGCTCGACCGGCTCTCGCCCGTGCCCACGACCGCTTCGTCGCTGCGCTGGTCCTCCGTCTTCCGCATCAGCCACCGGCTGGTGGACCGCTACGGGCAGGGGCGGGTGTTCGTCGCCGGGGACGCCGCCCACATCCACCCGCCCACGGGAGCCCAGGGCATGAACACCGGCATCCAGGACGCCTACAACCTGGCGTGGAAGCTGGCCGCCGCCGTGCGCGGCCGGGCGGGCGAGGGCCTGCTGGCGAGCTACGACACGGAGCGCCGCCCGGTCGGCGAGGAAGTGGTGCGGCGGACGCTCCGTCATGCGCAAAGCGGCGTGCGGTCCGACCCGGACGACCCGGCGACGATGATGCGACGTGAGGCACAGCTCCTTGTCGGCTACCGGGGCAGCCCCGTCGTGGGCCCGGACGGCACCGCGCACGACGGCCCCGCCCCGGGCGACCGAGCTCCCGACTGCGGCGGCCTCGAGTACGCCCTGGCGTCCTTCCCCGTACGGCTGTTCACCCTGCTGCGCGGGCGCGAGCACACTCTGCTGCTCTACGCGGACGACGAGGAGCAGCCGGCACGGTTCGACGAGGTGGCGGCTGCCGCGGAGCAGGCGGCGCCCGGCCTGCTGAACGCCTGCGCGGTCCTCGCCCCGAAGATACGGGCCACCGGGCTGCAACTGCCCGCCGTGCACGACGGCCTCGACGAGTTCCGGTCGATGTACGGCGCTCGTGGCGGCGAGGCGATCCTCGTACGGCCTGACGGCTACCTGGGGCTGCGGATCACCCCCGCGACGGGTCCGGAACTGCGTTCCTACCTGGAGATGCTCGTCGGGACATGACGAGGGGCCCGGCAGTGACTGCTGCCGGGCCCCTCGCCGACAGGTGAGTGGACCTCCCGCTCACCTCATCCCGTCTCAGGGAAAGGACACCACCTGTGACGGGATGGTCGAGGTGCCGGATGTGGGGGATCCGGTGCTGTTGATGACGTGTTCGTACTGTCCCTGGCCGCCCAGGGACACCACGAGCAGGTCGTGGAACTTCACACCGGGCTTCACCGGTGCCTGGAACCCGTGCTCCTGACGGATGGTCGGGTCGACGTTGTAGTAGCAGTAACTGCCCATGCCCCAGCCCTCATGGGTGGTCACCGAGTCGGCCACCTTGTAGGCGGCGTACCCCTTGGTGTCGCCGTTCTGGATGGCGGCCTGGTTGGGGGCGTCGTACGCCTTCTCGTTCTGGAAGAAGATCGTCTTGCCGTTCTCCCCGTACCACTGCACGTCGTACTTGTTGAAGTGCTCGACGAACAGGCCGGTGGCCAGCACGTCGTCGCCGTTCACCCGCAGACCGTAGTCGGACCGGTTGGTCTCCCAGCCGACCCCGTCGCCGTGGTCGGCGCGCCAGAGCCAGGTGTGGTCGATGATCGTGTCGTCACTGTTGACGACCATGCCGGTGGTCGCCTTGCCGGCGCCCGCTCCGCCGACCCGGACGAACACGTCCTGGAGCGAGGTCGGGTTCGCCGAGTGGTCGGCCGACGCGCCGTCGGGGCCCACCTGGACGAGCACCGAGGAGTTCTGCGTACCGGCGTCGACCAGGAGGCCGGCCAGCTTGACGCCGTCGACGTCACCGACCTTGATCGCGGTCACCCCGTTGTCCGGGATGATCGTGGCGAGGCCGAGGCCCAGCGCGACGGTGTTCGCGCGGTTGATCTCGATGGGCTCGTTGACGTGGTAGATGCCCGGGGTGAACAGCAGGTGCAGCCCCTGGCGGACGGCAGCGTTGATCGTCTGTGCGGTCGCGCCCGGCTTCACCACGTAGAACTGGCTCAGCGGGATGGACTCGCCCTGCGGGGTGCCGTTCCACGAGACGCCGCGTGCGTTGGTCCGCTTGGCGGGGACGAAGACCTTGTAGTTGTTGCCGTCGAGGTACAGGAACGGCTTCTCGCGGGAGACCGGGGTGTTGTTCAGGGTCGTGTACGGGGGTTCGGGGAAGCTCTGGGCGGGTGCGCCCTCGACCCCGGAGAACGTCATGTTCCAGACGCCGTTGCCCCAGCTGCCGATGGAGCTGTCGCGGGTGTACCACTGCTGCTGCGAATAGGGGCCGACCTGGCCGTCGATCTTGCTGTCGGCGATGTAGCCGCCGCTGGCCCACCCGTACCCGTTCGGCGCGAGGTTGAGCCCGCCCTTGACGTGCATGCGGCGGAAGGGGGCGGCCTGGGAGACGGCCCAGCGGTTGGTGCCGCTGACCGGGTTCAGGGCCAGGTTCTCGGCCGAACGCCAGAAGTTCTGGGTGGCGTTGCCGTTGAACCAGCCGGCGTCGACGGTCACATCACCGTTGAAGGTGGTGTCGTCCGGCTTCAGGCCGAGACCTGCGATCTGGGTGTAGAAGCCGATCTGGGCGTTGATGTTGCTGTACGTGCCCGGCTTGAACATCAGCGCGTACCTGCCGGTCCCGAACTGGGCCGACTCCTGCTGCCTGAAGATCTCGTCGACCTTGCCCTGGATGTTCGGGGTCGAGGGGTCGAAGACCAGGACGTTGGGGCCGAGGTCACCGCCGCCGGGGATCTGCGGGTCGCCCCCGCCGCCCGTCGTGCCGAACACCTGGAACTCCCAGAGGGAGTAGCCGTACCCGGTGGCCCGTGTGGTACCGGTCAGCCGGACGTAGCGGGCGGTACCGGAGACGTTGAGCGTCTCCGTGCCACCGGGGCCCGTGGTGGTCGAGTAGGCGGTGCTCCAGGTGTTGTCGTCCGTGGAGAACTCGATGCGGTAGGCGGTGCCGTAGGCGGCCTCCCAGCGCAGCACTATCTGGCTCACCGAGGCGGAGGCGCCCAGGTCGACCTTGATCCACTGAGGGTCGGCGAAGGCGCTCGCCCAGCGGGTGCCGTTGTCGCCGTCCACCGCGGAGCCGGCAGGGGTGCCGCCGTTCTCCTGGCTGGAGGCGGTGACCGTCTTGCCCTGCGACAGGAGCGCGGGTGCCGCGCTCGCCGGGGTCGAGGGAACGAACGCCAGGAGCGAGAGGACGAGTCCGGCGACGACGGCAAGTACACCGCCGCGTCGTCTGCCCAGTGGGGCAACGGGTCTGTGGAACAGAGGGGGTGCGTACATACGAGTGTCTCCTGAGTCGTGGGGCGGGTACACGACGCGTACAGCCGGAGAGCGCTCTCTCCGGCTTGCGGCAGATACTTCACCCTTGTTACGAACGCGTCAAGAGATGTGCAACAACGGATGTCTCAGGGCCTGTTGGCGACAAGAACTGATGGCGCCCCCGCAGTGATTGCCCCTTTGACTCGCCCTGCTCGGTGACGGAGCGTGAGATCTGACGCCCCATTGGTTCAGGAAGTGGCGAACCGGCTCACCCGGCTCCCGTGCGTCCGCAAGGGGATCCCCGCGCCCAAACATCGCCTCGGCGTGGCGTGCCGTCCAACGGGTGACATCCGGCCGACTGTCACACGAAGAGCCCATGGAGTCCCTCGAATGCGGCTCTCCCCAGTGGTGGGACACGGCATTTCAGCTGACGGTGGATCACGTCGCACCTGCGATCCGATGAGCCGACAACCAGCCGGCCTTCGCGGGGGTGGTGAAAGGACTGTGTATTCATGCGCTCTGCCCGCACCCTGTTCGCATCGGCCGCCGTCACGGCGGTCCTCGCGGTCTCTGCCCCAGCCGCATACGCCGTGACCTCGGCGGACGACTGGGACAAGGACAGCGGCTCCTCATCGAGCAGCAGCAACGACGACCGTGAGAAGCCCGACTCCTGGAAGCACGAGAAGCCGGAGGGCGGCGTGCACACCGGTGGCGGTGCGCTGGCCGGTATCACGGCGGACGACTGGCAGAAGGACAAGGAGGAGGAGTCCACGGGCAGCAACGCGGACCGTGAGAAGCCGGACTCCTGGAAGCACGAGAAGCCGGAGGGCGGCGTGCACACCGGTGGCGGTGCGCTGGCCGGTATCACGGCGGACGACTGGCAGAAGGACAAGGAGGAGGAGTCCACGGGCAGCAACGCGGACCGTGAGAAGCCGGACTCCTGGAAGCACGAGAAGCCGGAGGGCGGCGTGCACACCGGTGGCGGTGCGCTGGCCGGCATCACGGCCGACGACTGGCAGAAGGACAAGGAAGAGGGCTCCGAGTCCGGCAGCACCACGGGCAGCGAGAAGTCCGAGACCTGGAAGCACGAGAAGCCGGAGGGCGGCGTCCACACCGGCGGTGGAGCGATGGCTCTGTCCGGCGGCAGCCTGGCAGCGGGCTCCGTGCTGATGCTCGGCGGTATCGGAGCGGCCGCATACCGGCTGCGCCGCCGCAACGCCTCGGGTGTCGCGGCAGCCTGACAAGCGCCCGCTCGGCCGAAGGTATTCCTGTCGTGGCCGCCGCCCTTCCCGGGCGGTGGCCGCGCCGATTTTCCCCTCCCCGGTCCGTTCCGCCCCCGCCCTCCTCGTACGCGAAAGGCAGCATGCGCATGGCCGCCCAGCAGCCGTCCGACACAGAGTCCGCTTCCCCTGCCCTCGGCCGTTCCCTGCTGTGGCCCGCCGTGGCGGTGGGCCTGGGCTTCCTCCTCGTCTACAACTCCCTCGACGCCTCGGCAGGAGTCCCGCCGCCCGTCGCCGCCGTGGCGCCGGTGCGGGCGCCCGCGTCCTCTCCCGCTGCCGCCTCGCCCTCGCCCGTTCCGTCGCCCTCCGCGTCCGTCGAGTCCTACGGCCTGTCCCGGTCCGAGCCCGAGCGGATCAGGATCAAGAAGATCGCCGTCGACGCCCCCTTCACTCCGCTGGCCATCGGTCCGTCGGGGCGGCTGGACGCGCCGCCCGCGAACGACATGAATCTGGCCGGCTGGTTCAAGGACGGAGCCACCCCCGGTGAGCGCGGCACCTCGGTCGTCGCCGGTCACGTCGACACCATGACGGGCCCCGCCGTGTTCCTGCTGCTCGGGACGCTCAAGCCCGGCAACAAGGTGAGCATCACCCGCGAGGACGGCATCGTCACCGTGTTCAAGGTGGATTCGGTCGAGACGTTCAGCAAGGCGAACTTCCCCGACGAGCGGGTGTACGCCGACAACGGCACCGCCCAGCTCCGTCTGATCACCTGCGGCGGCGAGTACGACAAGAAGGCGAAGGACTACAAGGACAACGTCGTGGTGTTCGCCCACCTGGCAGGCGTCAGGCCCGCGTGACGACTGCCCGGGGCTTGCCTCTGACGTACGGGTGAGGGTTTAGCGTCTGCGTGCTTCCGGCCGACCGGCCGGGGCACGCAGACGAGGAGCCTCGCATGACCGTTCGACCGTCCCTGCCTCGCACCTCCCGGGAAGTGCGGCTCGCCGCCGTGCCCGACGGACTTCCGCGCCCGGAGCACTTCCGTGTCGTGGAGTCACCGCTGCCGCAGCCGGGGGAGGGCGAGGTGCTGGTCCGCAACGACTGCTTCCATGTGTTTCCCGCCCTGCGTACGGTCATCGGCGGGGGAGTCGAAGGTGCCCCCTTCCCGGGTGTGGGCCCGGGGGACACCCTGTTCGGCGCGGCGGTCGGAGAGGTCGTGGCGAACCCGGGCCCCGGCGGACCGGCCGTCGGCGAACCGGTCTCGCACTACCTCGGCTGGCGGGAGTACGCCGTGGTCCCCGCCGCCGGATGCACGCCGCTCGGTGACGTACTGCCCGACCCGGTGGCGCATCTCTCCCAGGGTTCCCTGGCGTACGCGGCGCTCACCCGGGTCGCAAAACTGCGGGCCGGGGAAACGGTGTTCGTGTCCGGCGGGGCCGGAGCGATCGGATCCATGGCGGGGCAGACCGCCCGGCTGCTCGGGGCCGGCCGCGTGATCGGCAGTACGGGTTCACCGGAGAAGGCCGCCGTGATGCGGGAGAGCCTGGGGTACGACGCGGTCGTGCTGAGGGGACCGGAGGGTTCGCTGTCCGCGCGGCTGGCCGAAGCGGCGCCCCAGGGCATCGATGTGTTCGTCGACATGGTCGGGGGAGAGCAGTTGCGGGCGGCCGTCGGGGCCGCGCGCCCGGGAGCGCGGTTCGTACTGGTCGGGGCGCTGTCAGGTCAGCTGTCCGAGCAGGGGAGCGGCACCGCGGCCCCGGTCGAGATCGACTCGTTCCAGCTCGTCGTCAAGCGCATCACGATGACCGGCATCAGCGGGCTCGACCACCCACAGGCGCACGGGGAGTGGAACCGGAGATTCGGGCAGTGGCTGCGCTCCGGGGAGATCACCTTCCCGCATGTGCGGATCGCGGGCATGGACAACGCCGCGCGGGCGTTGCACGAGATGATCGGCGGTCACCATCTCGGCACCGTCGTCGTCACGTTGTGAGAACGAAGCGGGAACCCTGGGGGTGGCGGATGCGGATCGGTGACGCTGCTGCGGCGGCGGGGACCACACGCAGAGCGTTGCGGTTCTACGAGGAGCGGGGACTGCTGCCACCGCCCCCACGCAGCACGACGGGCCAGCGCGAATACGGGACACGTGATGTCGCCAGGGTCCGCGTCATCCGTGAGCTGCTCTCGCTGGGGCTGACGGTCGAGGATGTGCGTCACTGCTCGGACCGCCTGGACCTGCTGGTCGACGGACCGCCCCGGCCCTGCGTCGGATTCGTGGAAGGGGGCGTGGAGAGCGAGGGAGTGGCGGCGCGGAGACTCGCCGTACTCGACGCGGAGATCGCCCGGCTGAGCCGGCTGCGGGAGCAGCTCGCGGCGCGGGTCGCGGGGCGCGCGACCGTGACCTGACGCGGACCACGGTCAGCCGGCGCTCTCCCGTTCCGCGGCGGCGACCTGGTGCAGCGTCCGGCCGGTGCGGGCCGAGCGGGCGTGGTACGGGTCAGGTGTGCCGGGCCTGTCGCGTACGGCCTGCCGGTCGTTCGCCTTGATGAGCAGCCAGGCCTCGGGACCCTCGGTGTCGCCGTCGTTGCCGATCCGGAAGCGGGTGAGCGTGAATTCGCCGTGCAGTTTGCTTCCGTCGAGCCAGAACGTGGCGTGCCCGCGGTCCAGGGACTCACCGAACGGTACGGGGGCGCCCTCGGCGTCGTGGCTGAGCGGGCGGTAGGTGCCCTGGTCCCAGACGATGACGGTGCCGCTGCCCTGTTCGTCGGGTGGAATGACTCCCTCGAACTCGCGGTACTCCAGCGGGTGGTCCTCCGTCGGCACGGCCAGCCGCTTGTCGCGCGGATTGTCCGACGGGCCGCGGGGCACGGCCCACGACTTGAGCACTCCGTCCAGTTCGAGGCGGAAGTCGAAGTGCATCCGCCGGGCGTCATGGATCTGCACCACGAAACGTCGTGCGCCGTCGCTGTTCACGCCTGGATCCTTCCGCACGGGATGCCGTCGGACGAAGCGTGCGGCTCCGCCGGGCCGAGGCCGCGCAGGCACCGCACCGTCCGTACCTCCACTGTGCCGCTGCCGGCCGCGCGGCGCACGACGGCGGCCGCGCGGCGGGCCGCGGGATCTGCCCGGTCAGTCCGTGTGCCGCTCGAGCACCGCGTCGGCGGCGGCCTGCGACGGGTGCCACCACGTGGTGACCGGTTCCCAGACCCGGATCCCGTCAGGGGCTCCCAGGGAGGCGGCGTCGAACGTCCGTCCCCGATGGGAGGGGGCCCCGGCGACCGTCAGCCGGTCCGCCACCCGCAGCTCCGTCGACGTCGGGTCCAGCGTGCGCACGGCCGCGTACGCCGAGCGGCCGGCCGCCAGGCGGTACGGTGCGCTCTCGCTCGCGGGCACCGGCTGGGCCGAGCCGTCCAGGCCGCCGAAGACCACGGTGGGGATGCGGTCGACGACACAGGCCGTGCGGCCGCGGTTGGTGATGCTGATCCTCACCGCGTCGGGCTGGTCCGAAGCGGTGGCGGCGACGGCCAGACGGCTGTCACGGCAGGTGGGCGGCGCCGGAGCCGCGACGGCGGAGGGCGTGGCCAGGGCGCCGGCCGGGGCCAGCAGGGCCAGGGCGAGAGTGGCGGGAACGGCGAGTACGGGTCGAATACGCATGAGTTGTCCGTTCCCCATCGCGTTGACTTCTACCCGCCCGGTCTGGACCAAGACCTTGACGGCTCTTCGTGACCTGTCTTAAATCAAGAGTTGAAATATATGCCCGGGATGAGCGCCCCAACCGTTCATCTCTCGGCGTCCACCTGTCATGCACATGCCCCCCACCATCCTCCACCTCGAAGTGACGTGATGACTGTGCACCCCTCGGAACACACCATGAGGCGTCCGGCGAAACGGCGTCGCACGATGATGTACGCCCTCTCGCTGCTCTGCTGCTCGGCGGCCCTGACCGCCCTTCCCGCAGGCGCCTCGGCCGCACCCGCCCCCCACACGGCTGCGTCCTCCACGGAATCGAAGGCGGCGGTCCCGGCCGCAGTGGCGTTCGCCGACGAGTTCGACGGAGCCGCGGGTTCGGCCGTCGACGGCGGCAAGTGGCAGATCGAGACCGGCGACAACGTCAACAACCACGAACGGCAGTACTACACGGCGGGCAACAACAACGCCGCCCTCGACGGCCAGGGCAACCTGGTCATCACCGCACGCAAGGAGAACCCCGGGAACTACCAGTGCTGGTACGGAACCTGCGAGTACACCTCGTCCCGTCTCAACACGTCCGGCAAGTTCACCCAGACGTACGGTCACGTCGAGGCCAGGATGAAGGTCCCGCGCGGACAGGGGATGTGGCCCGCCTTCTGGATGCTCGGCGCCGACATCGGCAGTGTCGGCTGGCCGAACAGCGGTGAGATCGACGTCATGGAGAACGTCGGCTTCGAGCCCGGCACCGTCCACGGCACCCTGCACGGCCCCGGTTACTCCGGGTCCGGCGGAATCGGTGCCGGATACAGCCTCCCGGGCGGGGCCGCCTTCGCGGACGACTTCCACACCTTCGCCGTCGACTGGGCCCCGGACTCCGTGACCTGGTCCGTCGACGGCACCGTCTACCAGAGGCGCACGCCCGCCGACCTCAACGGCAATCCCTGGGTGTTCAACAAGCCGTTCTTCCTCATACTCAACCTCGCCGTCGGCGGCTACTGGCCCGGCGATCCGGACGGCAGCACCACGTTCCCCCAGCAGCTCGTCGTCGACTACGTACGCGTGACCACCGACAACTGACCCGAACCCGGCCCGCAGACTCCCGGTGCCCGTCCGTCGCACAACCTGCGGGCGGGCACCGGCCTTTCCTCTTCTCCCAAGGCTTCCCCGCACCTCCCCGCACCTTCCCCAACCTTCCCCGAAACGGACGGTGACCGCATGACCGGTGTGCGCACACTTCGCAGGAGACTCGGGCGGCTGATCCTGCCTGCCCTCTCCCTGGTGGCGATGGCCTCGTTCCTCACCCCCGCCGCACCCGCCGGCGCGGCGGCCGCGGCCGTCGGACAGATCACAGGGCCGGCAGGAAAGTGCGTCGACGTGGCGGGAGCCTCGGCCGTCAACGGGACGGCGGTCCAGCTCTACGACTGCAACGGGACCGCCGCCCAGCAGTGGAACGTCGGCTCCGACGGGACGATCCGTGCGCTGGGCAAATGCCTGGACGTCAAGGACGGCGGCACCGCCAACGGTTCCGTCACACAGCTGTGGGACTGTACGGGCAGCGCCAACCAGCGCTGGTCCGTCTCGGCCGCACGCGACATCGTCTCCGTCCCGGCGGACAAGTGCCTGGACGCCTCCGGCAACAGCTCGGCCAACGGAACCCGTCTGCAGATCTGGACCTGCACCGGCGCGGCGAACCAGAAGTGGACCGCACCGGCGGGCGGTGGCGACCCGGCACCGGGCAAGGCGCCCATGGCGGTGGCTCCCTACCTCTACAACGGCTGGGGCAGCCCGCCGAACCCGACGACCGTCATGAACGCCACCGGCGTCACCTGGTTCACCCTCGCCTTCGTCCTCAGCAACGGCTACTGCAACCCCCAGTGGGACGGCGGACGCCCCCTCACCGGCGGCGTCGACCAGCAGACCGTCAACACCGTCCGGGCCGCGGGCGGAGACATCATCCCGTCGTTCGGGGGCTGGAGCGGCAACAAGCTGGAGAGCTCCTGCTCCAGTGCGGGCGAGCTGGCGGCCGCCTACCAGAAGGTCATCAACGCCTACGGGCTCAAGGCCATCGACATCGACATCGAAGCGGCGGCGTACGACAGCCCGACCGTGCAGCAGCGCACCGTCGACGCCCTCAAGACCGTCCGGGCCAACAATCCCGGCATCAAGATCTACATCACCTTCGGCACCGGTCAGAACGGCCCCGGCACCGGACTCATCAACCGGGCGGCCTCCTCCGGCCTGACCGTCGACAGCTGGACGATCATGCCGTTCAACTTCGGCGGGGCGGGCCAGAACATGGGCACCCTCACGGTCCGGGCCGCCGAAGGCCTCAAGACCGCCGTCAAGAACGCCTACGGCTACAGCGACGACCAGGCCTACCGGGCCACCGGCATCTCCTCGATGAACGGCATCACCGACAACAGCGAGACCGTCACCGTCGCCGACTTCCGCACCATCCTCGGCTACGCCCAGCAGCACCACCTGGCACGGCTCACCTTCTGGTCGCTCAACCGCGACCGGCCCTGCACCGGAGGCGGCGCGGACACCTGCTCCGGCATCGGTCAGCAACCCTGGGAATTCACCGGGGTCTTCGCCCAGTACAGGGGCTGAGTGCCTCCAGGGGCCGGCGGTCAGCCACGCCGCCGGCCCCGCGCAGCGACGTAGCATGCTCCCCATGGAGCAGCGGACACTGGACAGGACCGGACGTGACGTATCGGTCGTAGGACTGGGCACATGGCAGCTGGGCGGGGACTGGGGTGAGGTGCGGGAGGCCGACGCCTTCGATGTCCTGGACGCGGCCGTCGAGTCGGGAGTCACCTTCTTCGACACCGCCGACGTCTACGGGGACGGCCGCAGCGAACAGCTCATCGGCCGTTATCTGAAGGGCCGTCCGGACGCGGACGTCTTCGTCGCCACGAAGATGGGCCGGCGCGCCGACCAGGTCCCCGAGAACTACGTGCTGGACAACTTCCGTAGCTGGAACGACCGTTCGCGCGCCAATCTCGGCGTCGACACGCTCGACCTCGTACAACTGCACTGCCCGCCGACGAGTGTCTACTCCTCGGACGCCGTCTACGACGCCCTGGACACCCTCGTCGCCGAAAAGCGGATCAGCGCCTACGCGGTCAGCGTCGAAACGTGCGCGGAGGCACTCACGGCGATCGCCAGGCCGGGTGTCGCGAGCGTGCAGATCATCCTCAACCCGTTCCGCCTCAAGCCGCTGGACGAGGTGCTCCCGGCGGCTGCCGCGGCGGGAGTCGGCATCATCGCGCGGGTTCCGCTCGCCTCCGGACTCCTGTCCGGCAAGTACACCAAGGACACGGTCTTCGCCCCCGAGGACCACCGCACGTTCAACCGCCACGGCGAGGCCTTCGACCAGGGCGAGACGTTCTCCGGCGTCGACTACGCGACCGGCGTGGCCGCTGCCGCCGAGTTCGCCGGACTCGCTTCCGAAGGTGCCACGTCGGCGCAGACCGCGCTGCGCTGGATCATCCAGCAGCCCGGTGTCACGAGTGTCATCCCCGGTGCGCGTTCCGTGGCTCAGTCCCGGGCCAACGCCGCCGCGGCCGCTCTTGCCCCGCTGCCGCAGAGCACGCTGGACGCGGTGCGGGAGCTGTACGACCGCCGGATCCGTGCGGAGATCCACGCGCGCTGGTGACGCGGACACGAGCGTCGGCCGGGCGTCGCGGCGGGTCTCAGTCCTCCGACTCCTCGCCGTCCTCGCCATCCTGCTGACCGTCCTGCCGGGGCCCGTCCCCGGCAGGGCCGGCCGGTTCGACAGGTGCGGGCGACTGCAGCGTGGCCGTCGGCGTCGGACCGGGATCCGGGACGTCCGCCGCATCGGAGTCCGGCGAGAACAGGACCGTTCCCAGGTACACCGCCGCCACGAAGGCGACGGCTCCGGCGACGGCACTCGCCACCCGGGGCCGTCGGCGGATGGCCTCACCCGCGCTGAGGCGGCGCGTGGCCGCTGATCTGGCAGCCCGCGGCGCAGGGGTCGCCCGTCTGCGCCCGGTGGGCTGCGGCAGCCGGTACGTCGACATGCCCCCGGTGTCCGGAGTGGCGGCACCCGGCGCCGGAGCGGCCGGGGCGACAGGCCGCGGGGCGGCAGGGTGCTGCTGCGGCAGCGGCTCGGGGCGCCCGCGCCAGGCGCCGCTGCGGAACCATTCGGAGGCCTGCTGCGCGCTCGGCCGGTCCTCGGGCTTCTTCGCCAGCAGCCCCAGCAGATATGAATCGAAGGCGGGGGAGACGCCGACGCCCCGCTGTCTCACCGGCACCGGAGGCGTGTCCACGTGCTGGTAGAGCGTCGCGGTCGCGGTGTCCGAGCGGAACGGAGGCTGGCCGACCAGGAGTTGGTAGATGACACAACCGAGGGAGTACATGTCCGACGCGGAGTCGGCTGTGCGGCCCAGTGCCCGTTCCGGAGCCAGATACAGGCTCGTGCCCACGATGTGGCCGGCGGTGGTCAGAGCCGTCGAGGGATCGTCGACGAACTGGGCGATGCCGAAGTCGCCGATCTTCACCGTACCGTCGGCGTCCAGCATCAGGTTGCCGGGTTTGATGTCGCGGTGCACGATGCCCTGCCGGTGCGCGGCCGCCAGACCCGCAGCCGCCTGGCCCGCGATGTCGGCCACCTGCTCGGGGTGAACCGACTCCTGAGCCTCCAGCAGGTCTCCGAGACTTCTGCCCTCGACCAGCTCCATCACCAGATAGAAGCGGTCCTCCCACGAGCCGAAGTCGAACACGGCCACCAGATGAGGATGGCTCAGACGCGCCGCGGTCTGCGCCTCCAGACGGAACCGGGCGGTCGACGAGGCGTCGGCATGGTCCCCGAGCAGCAGCTTCACCGCCACGGCCCGGCCCAGCACTTCGTCCGTGGCGCGCCACACCTCACCCATGCCGCCACGACCGATGGGGGATATCAACCGGTACCGACCAGCTACCAGCACCTGTGCACACCTATCTCGAACTGTGGCCCGCTCCGACTGCCGCAGCGGCGACCTCATCGGGCTCAACGGCTCGGTACGGTACGTGGGGTGTGCGGCATGATCAGGATATCCGTCCGCCGGGCCTCCGGTTGCCGGGGCCGCCACCACTGCGCCGAATCCGGCCTGATCCGAACTACAGGCCCTGGCGGAGACCGTCGAGCACGGCCTGCGCGGTGAACTCGTCCTGCCCGCCGGGGAAGAGCAGTTGCGCAGTCGCGAACGCGGGCTCACCGGCGATCTCTTCGGCAAAGGGAACCGCGATGCAGCGCATTCCCGCCGCGTGCGCCGCCTCGACGCCCGGCACGGCATCCTCCAGCACCAGGCAGTCCGCCGGTTCGGCGCCGAGCCTGCGGGCAGCCTCCAGGAACACATCGGGCTCAGGCTTTCCGCGCGCCACCTCCTCGGCCGACACGTACAGGCGGATGTACGCGTCCAGCCCGGTGACGGCGAGGGTGGCTGCGATCGCCGCCCGGGACGAACCCGAGGCCACCGCCATCACGACCCCGTCCTCGTGCAGCCGTTCCACCAGGAGCTGCATCTGCGGGAAGACCTTGGTCGAAGCGCCGGCGAGCTCCAGGTACAGAGCGTTCTTCCCCGCCAGCAGCTCCTCGACCGGCGCCTCGATCCCGTACTCCGCGCGCAGGACGGTCAGGGTCTCCCGGGTGCCGATCCCGATGAAGCGGGTGTGCTTCTCCCAGTCGTAGTCATGTACGCCGTACCGGGAGAGGAGGCGGCGCCCCGCCTCGTAGTAGTTCGGCTCGCTGTCCACGAGCGTGCCGTCGAGATCGAAGATGACCCACGGGGCCGGGGTGCGCCTGGAACTCATGGCTTCCAGCATGCCAGCCGGTGATCAGCCCGGACTGCCCGCCGCCCGCCCCACCGCCTCGACCAGCGGCAGGACCCGGTGCGCCACCCTCTCGCGCAGGGCCACCTCGGTCCGCGTCCTGACCACACCGGGGAGCTGGATCAGCTGCTGGATCACATCCTCGAGATGACCGTTGTCGCGGGCCACGACGCGGGTCAGGAGGTCCCCGCCGCCGGTCGTCGAGAACACCTCGATGATCTCCGGGACCGCTGCGAGCGCGTCCCCCACCTCGTCCAGATGCCCCTGGGTGACCTCCAGGTGGACGAAGGCGAGCACCGGGTGGCCGAGGGCCGCGGGGGAGATCGACGGTCCCGTGCCGGTGATCACGCCGTCCCGCTCCAGGCGGTCCAGCCGGGCCTGGAGGGTGCCGCGCGCCACTCCCAGGATGCGCGCGTACTCACGGACGCTGGTGCGCGGCTGCTCGATGAGCAGCCGCAGGATTCGGGTGTCGAGGGCGTCCACCGCCATGATCGGCCGTTCTCCTCCTGGCTCGGTGATCCTTCGCCCGACTGTAACCGCGGCGCGGCCCGCGATCCGTGCCCCCCGGGGCCGACCGGGTCCGTTGGCCTACTCGTGGCGCGCAGGATGAGCCCTTAGCTGTACCAATGGCCCAGTGGAATCGCCTCGATTTGAGCCATGAGGTGCCGGGATGCTCTGATGTACCTGTCGATGGCGCTGCGGATCCCCGTGGCGCCTTTTTCATGCCGGTGCACGGGGCCGGGTTCACAGGGGAGAGCCTTCGTTGCTGAAGAGGATGTTCGTTGCCGCGGATCCGGGACGGCTGCGCCTGCGCAGCGGGGTCCGGGCCGTCCTCGGCATCGGGCTCGCGGTCGTGGTGTGCGGGCTGGCCGGTCACTCGCTCGTCGGGGCGATCACCGGTGGTCTCGCCGCACTGCTGGCCCTGTTCACGGTGACCGACCCCACCGTGCGCGGGCAGGCCCTCACGACGGCTCTGCTGCCCGCCGCAGGGCTCCCCGTGCTGGCCCTGGCAGCCCTGCTGCACGACCAGCCGGTGGCGCGCGACGTGGCCTTCCTCGCGGTGATGGGCGCCGGCGTGTACGCCCGGCGGTGGGGGCCGCGAGGTCACGCGCTCGGCGTGTTCGCCTTCATGTCCTTCTTCGTCACGCAGTTCCTGCACACACTTCCCGGGCAGTTGCCCGAGCTGTACTCCGCGGTCGGCCTCTCCCTGCTGGCCTCGTCCGCCGTCCGCTTCGGCCTCTGGTGCTACGAGCGGCGGCTGCCCGCACCCTCGGTCCTGCCCCCCGTGGCCGGCCGGGGGCTGGCCCGCGCGACCACACGCCAGGCGATCCAGGCGACCGCGGGCGGCGCCTTCGCGCTCCTGGTGGGGCAGCTCCTCTCCGAGCAGCGCTGGTACTGGGCCGTGGGCGCCACCTGGTGGGTCTTCGTGAACACGGCGTCCCGTGGCGAGACGCTGGTGCGGGGATTCCGCCGGGTCCTGGGCACGCTGATCGGTATCCCCGTCGGTCTGATCGTCGTCGTTCCGCTGCACGGCGCCACAGTGCCCACCGCCCTCGTCGTGGCGGCCGGTGTCTTCGGGATCTTCTACTCGGCCGCCGTCTCGTACACCTGGATGATGTTCTCGGTGACCGTCATGGCGGGTGCGCTCTACGGGGCTCTCGGCGTGCTGGACCCCTCGCTGCTCGCGCTGCGGCTCGTGGAGACGGGTGTGGGGGCGCTCGGCGCGATGGCCGCGGTACTCCTCCTGCTGCCGGTCACCACGCACGCCACGACCGATGCCTGGATCCAGCGGGCCCTGCGCTGTGTGCACGCCTGCACCGCGGAGGCCGCCGCGCGGCTCGCGGGCTCGGCGACGGCGGACCCGGCTCCCCGGGTCGCCGAACTGGAAGCGCTCCTCGGGCGCGTACGGCTCTCGCTCGGCCCGCTCGTCCATCCCCTGAGCCCGTTGCGCGCCCGTAAGGCGCGGGCCGGGCAGGTGCTCGCACTGCTCGACGTGTGCGCCCGCGAGGTGCGCGGACTCGCGTCCGTCGCGGCGGACCCCGAGGCGTCGCACGACGCCCGTCTCGCCGCCGCCTGCTGGCGAGTCGAAGCCTCCGTGGAAGCGCTGACGGCGCCCGGGCGCAGGTACCACGAGACGGTCTCCGTCGCCGGCGCCCTGCCGGCCGCCGGTGTCGCCGAACCCGCGCTGGCCCATCTGCACAGCCTGGAGCGGGCGCTCGCCGAACTGGCCGCGCCCCTGCACAGCTCCCCCCGGGCCCCGCTGGTCGGTGCCTGAGGTCCTGCCGCCCCACTGAGTGGGCCCCCTCGTCCGGCACCCGGTACGTACGCGAGCGGTACGTGTCCGAGAGGCTTTCCGGATTGGTCTGGACCACGAAGGGCTGCCTGCTACCGTCGCACGGGAAGATCGCGGGCAGACGGCAAAGGCGGGGTAGCGCGATGGGCAGCAGGAGCGCCGGGCGGGCATTCATAGGGTCGTTCACCTCGGCCGGCGGACGCGGGATCACCGCGGCCGCCGTCGACCGGGACACCGGGGCGCTGACCGTGCTCGCGACCACGGACGCGGTTCCCGACCCCTCCTTCCTCACGGTCGGCCCCGCCTCCGAAGCGGGTGTCAGGCTTCTGTACGCGGTCAGCGAGACCTCCGACGGGGCTGCCGCCGCATGGGAGATCGGCGACGACGGCCTGCGGCCCGTCGGTCCGGTGCGGTCCGTCGACGGGAGCAGCCCCACACACCTGGCGCTCGCCGCCGGTCATCTGGTCACCGCCAACTACGGCTCCGGAAGCGTCACCGCGCTGCCGGTACGGGCCGACGGCTCCCTCGGCCCCGCGGCCTCCGTGCTGCGGCACGAGGGCAGCGGGCCCGACACCGGCCGCCAGGCGGGCCCGCACGCACACCAGGTGCTCGCCGACCCCTCGGGGAACTGGGTGCTGAGCGTGGACCTGGGCACGGACTCCGTGCGCGTCTGCGCCCTCGACCCGCGCACCGGGGCGCTGCGGCTGCGCGGCGAGACGGCGATGCGCCCCGGCACCGGACCGCGCCACCTGGCCTTTCATCCGTCAGGGGGACACGCCTACGTGCTGAACGAGCTGGAGCCGACCGTCACCGTATGCCGCTGGGACGCGGCCACGGGCCGGCTCGAGCCGGTCGGTGAGACGCCTGTGCTGCCCCACGACGTGAATTCCGAAGGTGTCACGGCCGGGGACGCGCGTACGTACCCGTCCGAGGTCGTGGTCGCGCACGACGGGCGGTTCCTGTGGACCGCGAACCGCGGCCACGACAGCATTTCCGTCCTCACGCTCGACGGGACGGCCGAGAAGCCGGTCCTGGCCGCGGCCGTGGGCTGCGGCGGGCAATGGCCCCGCGACCTCACCCTCGACCCCACCGGGCAGTGGCTGTACGTGGCGAACGAGCACTCCGGCAACGTCAGCTGGTTCGCCGTCGACGCGGAAACGGGCATCCCGTCCCACGCGGGCTCCATCGACGCTCCCGCCGCCTCCTGCGTCGTCTTCGCCTGAGGCGGTCGCGGCCGGCCCTGTGCCCCGGGAGCGTCCCCCTGAGTCCCGGGGACACGCCCGGAGAACGGCAGGCGGCACGGACCGGGGCCATCCGGTCCGTGCCGCCGATCAGTCGGAGGTGCGGGCGCCGATCAGTGCGCCTGGGCGCCCTGCGGCGTCGCCGGCGTGATGCCGAGCGTCGCCGCGTACATCGAGAGCACGAGCTTGCCGATGGCCGGGTACGCGCCGAGCGGCTCGGCGGTCGCGCAGCCGGCCTCCTTCGCGGCGGCCTCCAGCAGGCCGGCGTCCACCTCCGGACCCACCAGGTACGGCGCGAGCGCGAGCTGGGCGGAACCGGAGTTCTGGAGCTGCGCGGCGATCGAGGCGACCGAACCCTCCACATCCAGCGCGGCGGCCATCACCGGAACCGCGAGGCGCGCGGCCAGCAGCATGCCGGTGATCCCGGCGGCCTGCACGGCCTCGTCGCCGCCCACCGTGGCCAGCACGATGCCGTCGGCCGCGGTCGCCACGGTGAACAGCCTGGCACGGTCGGCGCGCGCCAGGCCGGCCTCCGAAAGGCGCACGTGGAGTGCCTCGGCGAGGAGCGGGTGCGGGCCCAGCACATCGGTCAGCTCGGTCTGGGTGCCGCTCTCCATGACCGCCTGCCGTATCCGCCGGATCAGGGCGCTGTCCGGCCCCGCGAGCAGCGGCACCACGACGGCGGACGGACCCTGCGGCTCGGAGACCTCACGCCCCGCGGCGACGGCCTGCTCGTAGCGCGCGGTGCGCTCGGCGGCGGTATGCGCGAGTACGGAGACGAGCGTGGGGTACTCGGCGTCGTCACCGTCGAGATAACCGATCTGTGCGTTCAGACCGGGAAGCTCGGAACGGGCGATGCTGATCACTTCTTCGGCGATGCTGCGCGTGGCCGAGGAAGGGGTACCGGGAACGGCGAGAACGAGCGCGGCAGCGCCCTCAGGTGCGACCACGGGCTCCGGGCGGCGGTGCCGTCCGGACTGGCGAGGTCGCGGCATTCGTACAGGCAGGCCGGAAGCGGGCCCAGTGGGGGTGCTCATGGCGCCGCATGCTACTGGTTTTGGGTGCCCCTCTGTTCGGGGAGGGGGCGGTCGGGCGTTATCTGTCCGGTTATGTCTGTTGAGTGGCATACCGGTCAACTGCCCTGCTCTGTCCGGGCGGTCAGATGCTCGGAATGCTCACGTTACCTCCGGTACGAACAGCAGTGTCGGGTGGGTGGGCAGCCGCAGTTCCGACAGGGCGAGAGCCCGCGCGACGGCCAGCGAGCCGTGCAGCGGATCACCCGCCGCCGGGACCACGCGGGCCTGCGGAACCTGTCGCGCGAGCTCCTCGTGCAACGGCCCGGTGAGCGGATCGCCCATCCGGAACAGGCCGCCGGTCAGGGCGACTTCGCAACCGCCGTCCCCGGCGCCCGTGGCCGGGGGGCAGACCGCCGCTGCCGCTTCGGCGATATGAACGGCAGCCTCCCGCAGGATGCCGGCCGCGATCCCGTCCTCGGCGGCGCAGGCCGCGACTTCGGGGGCGAAGGAAGCGAGCAGCGCCGGACGGTCGCCTCGCGGATAGAGGAGCCCGGGGAGGTCGGGAGCAGGACCGAAAATCTTCCGGAGCCGGGCGAGCAGTTCGGGGGAACCGCCGGCCCGCCCGTCGTGGGCGCGCATCGCCGCGTCGAGTCCGGCACGGCCGATCCAGGCGCCGCCGCCGCTGTCACCCAGCAGATGGCCCCAGCCGTCGGCCCTGCGCCATGTCGTGAGGTCGGTACCGAGCGCGATCATGCCTGTGCCGCCCGCGACGACCGCGCCCGGTCGCTGCCCGAGCGCACCCGCGTACGCGGTCACCGCGTCGGCGGCCAGCGCCACCCGCCGCACAGCCAGCGCCTGCGCCAGCGCTGCCGGCACCTCGGCGCGCAACTGTCCGCCGAGCGTCGCCATCCCGGCGGCCCCGATGGTCACGGCGGCGATGGCCGCCCCGCGCCCGGCCTCCTCCAGCAGTCCCCGGACCGCGGGGAGAAGCTGCTCCAGCATGTGGCCGGCGTCGATGCCGGCCGTTCCCGTCCGCACCGGTTCGGCGCAGACCGTCGTGGACACGGGATGCTCCGTGCCGACGGTCCCGAGCGCCACACGCAGCCCGGACCCGCCGGAGTCCACACCTACGACGAGCGGGTCCGACGCCGCCGTCACGGCAGCTTCCAGTCGACCGGCTGCGCCCCCTGGCGCTGCAGCAGTTCATTGGTCCGGCTGAACGGGCGCGAACCGAAGAAGCCGCGGTCGGCAGACATGGGCGAGGGGTGCGAGGACTCGATCGCCGGGAAGTCACCCAGCAGCGGCCGCAGATTGCGGGCGTCACGGCCCCACAGCACCGACACGAGCGGTGTGCCGCGGGCGACCAACGCCCGGATGGCCTGCTCGGTGACCTCCTCCCAGCCCTTGCCCCGGTGCGCCGCAGGGCGCCTGGGGGCCGTCGTCAGCGCCCTGTTGAGCAGGAGCACCCCCTGCTGCGCCCAGGGCGTCAGATCGCCGTTGGAGGGCCGTGGAAGGCCAAGATCCGAGTGCAGCTCCCGGAAGATGTTCTCCAGACTCCCGGGCACCGGACTCACCTCGGGTGCCACCGCGAAACTCAGGCCGATCGCATGCCCCGGCGTCGGATACGGATCCTGGCCGACGATCAGGACGCGCACCTCGTCGAAGGGCTGCTGAAACGCTCTCAGCACATTCGGTCCCGCGGGCAGGTAGGTGCGCCCCGCGGCGATCTCCGCGCGGAGGAAGTCGCCCATAGCTGCGATGCGTTCGGCCACGGGCTCGAGGGCCTGTGCCCACCCCGGCTCAACGATTTCTTTCAACGGTCGTGCTGCCACGGGCCGCACTCTACTGGTGCTCCACCGGTGCTACGACCACACCGGTCGGCCGGGGGTCAGCCGAGCACCACCGCCCGCACGCACAGCACGTCGGGCAGGTGCGAGGCGAGTTGCTGCCAGCTGTCCCCGTCGTCCTCGCTCGCGTACACCTCGCCGTTGCGGTTGCCGAAGTAGACGCCCGCCGGGTCGGCGTCGTCCGTACAGAGCGCATCGCGCAGCACCGTGCCGTAGTGGGCGCCGTCGGGGAGGCCCCGCGTCAGCGGCTCCCAGGTCGCTCCCGCGTCACGCGTACGGAACACCCGGCAGCGGTGATCGGCGGGGACACGGTCGGCATCGGCGTTGATCGGGAAGACGTAGACCGTGTCCGCGCGGTGCGGATGCGCGGCAGCGGCGAAGCCGAAGTCCGAAGGCAGGCCCGCGCCGATGTCCGTCCAGTTGTCCCCGGAGTCGTCGCTGCGGAAGACCCCCCAGTGGTTCTGCAGGTAGAGCCGGTCGGGATCAGCCGCGTCACGGGTGACCTTGTGCACGCACTGGCCGAACTCGGGGTCGGGGTCCGGCAGGAAGACCGCGGAGACCCCCTTGTTGGACGGAGCCCACCGCTCGCCGCCGTCCTTCGTCCGGAACACGCCCGCGGTGGAGACGGCGACGGTCACCGCACGGGCGTCCCGCGGGTCGGTCAGGATGGTGTGGAGTCCCTCGCCGCCTCCGCCGGGCACCCACTTCGACCTCGTCGGGTGCTCCCACAGCGGGCGGACCAGCTCGAAGGACTCGCCGCCGTCATCGGACCGGAACAGCGCCGCGGGCTCCGTCCCCGCGTACACCACGCCGGGTGCCTCGGGTCCGGCGGGATGCAGCTGCCAGACCCGCTCCAGCGACGCCTCGGTGAACTGGGGGAACTTCACCGCCGGCTGCTTCGGCTCGACCCACGTGGCGCCCAGGTCGTCGGAGTGGAAGACGGAGGGGCCCCAGTGCGCGCTGTCGCCGCCGACCAGCAGACGCGGTGTCGGCCCGCGGGTGTCGATCGCGATCGAGTAGACGGCCTGCGCGTTGAAGTGCGGATCGCCGAACTCCCACTCGCTGCCGCGCCTGCGGCCGATGAAGAGTCCTTTGCGGGTGCCTACGGTGAGCAGTACATCGGTCATGACAGACCTCCCGAAACGCCGTTGTGCCGGATACGGGACAGTCTGCACCGGGCCACTGACAGTGGCCCGCACGCACGGCCGCCGCCCGGTCCGGCGCTGTTGCGGCAGGCGCCCTTGACCCCCGTCCGTACGCCGGGTTGGCTGATGCGGAAAGCGCTTGCTGCCAGGACGCGTGACGCACTCGGGGACGGACGGCGGAACGGACCGGGGGACGGGCGGAGCGGCGGCCCCGGCAGGCGACGACACGCGACCGAGGAGCACCTGTGACGACCTTCGAAGGACTGCCGGGCGCTGTCGCCGTGTCCCACCTCAGGGTCTACGACTGGCCCACGGAGGACGGGCTGCGCGGAGGCACCCCGCATCTGCACCTGACCTGTTCCGAGGGGTACGTGGTCGTCGGCGGCAGCGGCTCCGTACAGACCCTCACGGCGTCGGGCTTCCAGGAGACGCCGCTCGCCCCCGGGGCCCTCGTGTGGTTCACCCCGGGCACCATCCACCGGCTGGTCAACGAGGACGGGCTGCGCATCGTCGTCCTCATGCAGAACAGCGGGCTGCCGGAAGCGGGTGATGCCGTGCTCACGTTTCCGCCCCGGATCCTCGCCGATGCCGGGCTCTACCGTGCGGCCGCCACCCTTCCCGGCGGTACCGAGGACGCGCAGGCGTTCGCCGCACGCACCCGCCGCGACCTCGCCGTCCAGGGCTTCCTCGCACTGCGCGAGGCCACCGAGGCGGGCGACCCCGGGCCGCTGGCCGCGTTCCACCGGGCCGCCGCGGAGCTCGTACGCCCCCGGACCGAGGACTGGCGCGCCCGCTGGCAGCAGGGCGCCGCGGCCGCGTCCCGGGCGACCGGCCGGCACCTCGACGCGCTGGCACGCGGCGAGGACGCGCACCTGAGCGATGCCCGGGTGCACGCCGAACAGCCCTCGGCGCTCGGGAGGTTCGGTATGTGCGGCCGCCTCGACGTCTACCCGGGCTGACCGGCTCCGGCGGCAAGCCCGCGCGAGCGGGTCAGCAGCCGGGTGGTGCTGCCGTCGTCCTCCGTGATGTCCCGGACGTGCTGGAAGCCGATGCGGCTCAGCAGCGCCAGGGACGCGGTGTTCTCCGCGGCGACGGTCGCGTGCACGGACGGCAGGCCGAGGGGGCCGAGGCCGTACCCGACGAGAGCCGTGGCCAGCTCGGTGCCGAGGCCGCGGCCCCAGGCGTCGGGGGCCAGTGCGTAGACGATCTCGTGGCCGCCCGACTCAGGGGTGGGTTTGATCTCGGCGTGACCCACCCTCCTGCCGTCCTCGTGGACCGCCCACACGTCGAACAGCCCGCGTGCGTACACGTCGGAGAAGATCCTCCCGAACAGGGCCCGGTCCTCGGCCTCGGGGGCGGGCCCGTCGCCCATCCACCGGGACACCCGCACGTCCTGGAACAGCGCCACGAACCCGTCCTCGTCGGCGGGCGTGTACGGAATCAGCAGCAGGCGCCCGGTGCGCAGGGTGGGAGTCACGAGGCGCGACGGTACGCACGCGGCCCCCGCCCCGCCAACAGGATTTCGCGCGTCGTCAGCGGGCCGGCGGGGCCGTGCTGCTGCGGACCACCAGGCTCGTCGCGAGGTCGACCCGGGTGGTGGCGGGCTGCCTGCCCCGGCCGAGGTCGAGCACCAGCCGGGCGGCGGTCTCGGCCATCTCTATCAGGGGCTGGCGCACGGTGGTGAGGGGCGGCCCGATCCACCGGGTGAGCGGCAGGTCGTCGAATCCGACCACGCTGAGATCCTCCGGAATCCGCAGCCCCAGCTCACGCGCGGCCTCGTACACGCCGAGTGCCTGCAAGTCGTTGCCCGCGAAGATGGCGGTGGGAGGGTTCGGCAGGCGCAGCAGCTCCAGGGCCGCCGTGTAGCCGTCCTCGTGGTGGAACTCGCCCTCACGGACGAGCTCGGGGTCCATCGGAATGCCCGAGGTCTCCAGCGCGGCACGGTAGCCGTCGATGCGGGCGCGGCTGCACATCATGCGCGTCGGCCCGCCGATGACGCCGATCCGGCGGTGTCCCAGACCCGTCAGATGGCGTGTGGCGGCGAGGCCGCCCTGCCAGTTGGCCGCACCGACCGAAGGGATGTCGTCGCCGGGATCGCCCGCCGGGTCGACCACGACGAACGGGATGCTGCGGCTGTTGAGCTGGGCGCGCTGAGCGGCGTCGAGGTCCGAGAGCACCAGGATGACACCGGCCGGGCGGCGTGCCAGGACACCGTCCACCCAGGTCTGGCCCGGGGTCAGCCGGCCGGCGCTCTCCGAGAGCACCAGGCTCAGGCCTTCCTCACGGGCGACGTTCTCGACTCCCCGGACGACTTCCATCGCCCAGGCGCTGTCCAGTTCGTGGAAGACCAGGTCGATGAGCTGGGACTGTTGCGAGGCGCCGCGCCTGCGGCGGTAGCCGTGGCGCAGCAGCAGCTCCTCCACCCTGGTGCGGGTGCTGGGGGCAACATCGGCTCGCCCGTTCAGCACTTTCGAAACTGTCGGAGCCGAAACTCCGGCCGCTCGGGCGATTTCTGCCAGCGTGGCGGTGCTCTCCGACGACTCGTCGACGGACACCTTCTCCGGTTGGGGCTGGACCTTTGCAGGGCTCATACGCGAATCGTAGCTCCCCGAAGCGCCGAACAGGTGGCCGGGCGGTGTTGGTAAATCCTTAGTCCTACCCTCTTGACGAGCCCGAAACACGACCGTACGGTTCCGGCAACATTCGAAAGGCAAGCCGAAACATTCGACAGAGGGTGCGGTCATGCGGTCGGGCATTTTCACTCAGGGCACACGTACGACGAGATGGGTCGCAGTCGGTGCGGCGATGGCGATGGCCGGGCTTCTGGCCGGCTGCGGTTCGGGAGACAGCGGCAGCGACGGCGGCGGCACCATCACCGCCTACGTCTACGGCGACGACGCGGTCAAGGTACAGCAGGCCGCGGTCGACACGTTCAACAAGACCTCCAAGGTCAAGGTCAAGCTGGTCTCGGTCCCCGGAACCGACTACGTGAACAAGCTCCGCAGCGCCATGGGCTCGCCCAGCGCCCCGGACGTCTTCTTCAACTGGGGCGGCGGTTCCATCAAGCCGTACGTCGACTCCAAGAACCTGGTCGACCTCACCTCGACCATCAAGAACGACGCCACGCTCAAGGACGGCTTCCTCCCGTCGATCATGACCGCGGGCAGCCTCGACGGGAAGATATACGGGGTGCCGATGCGCGGCATGCAGCCCGTGATGGTCTTCTACAACAAGAGCCTCTTCGCCGAGCACAAGCTCGAGGTCCCCAAGACGTGGGAGGACCTCCAGAAGGCCATCGCCACCTTCAAGGCCGCGGGAATCACCCCCTTCGCCCTGGGCGGCTCGGACAAGTGGCCCGAGCTGATGTGGATGGAGTACCTGCTCGACCGGATCGGCGGCCCCGAGGTCTTCCAGAAGATCCAGAACGGCGACACCGACGGCTGGGGCGACCCGGCGGTGCTCAAGACGGCGCAGACCGTCAAGGAGCTGATCGACGACGGTGCGTTCGGCAAGAACTTCAACTCGGTCGACTACGGCAACGGCGGAGCCCCGACCCTGCTCAACAAGGGCAAGGCCGCCATGCACCTCATGGGTTCGTGGGAGTACTCGACCCAGCTGGGCAAGGCACCCGAATTCGCCAAGAAGGACCTCGGCTGGGCCGCGTTCCCGACCGTGGCGGGCGGCGTGGGAGACCCGGCGAACGTGGTGGGCAACCCGACCAACTACTGGTCCATCAACGCCCGTACCAAGCACAAGGACGCCGCCATCGCGTTCCTGAAGACCATGGCGTCGAAGACCTACGCCAAGGCCCTCGTCGACAACGGTGACATCCCCACCACCTCCAACGCGGCCTCGATGCTCAGCACCTCGCCCAACCCCCAGTTCGCCAACGACCAGTACCAGCTGGTCCAGAAGGCCCCGAGCTTCACCCTCTCGTGGGACCAGGCCCTGGAAGCCCAGTACGCCACCCCGCTGCTCACCGAGATCAGCAAGCTGTTCGCCGGCAAGACCACTCCGGAACAGTTCGTCGAAGCAATGAAGGCCGCAAAGTAACGATGTCCCACCACACTCCGCACGCGAAGAGGCGCGGAGACAGGAAGGCGGCCGTCGGTAACGTCGGCCGCCCCCCGGTCGCCTGGGCCCTGCCCGGCATCCTCTTCTTCGCTGTTTTCGCGATCATCCCCCTGGCGATCGCCGTCTACCTCTCCTTCTGCGAATGGGACGGGCTCAACTCCCCGACCCTGACTGGGCTGGACAACTGGACCCGGTTGTTCAAGGACTCCGAGTTCGGCCAGGCAGCCTGGCTGAGCCTCCTGCTCACCACGATCAGCTGGGCCTTCCAGACCCCTGTGGCACTGCTGCTGGGCGTCTGGGCGGCGGGACGCCAGCGCAGCCGGGCCGTGCTGTCCGCGGTCTTCTTCATTCCGCTGCTGCTCTCCACCACCGCGATCGCCATGCTCTTCCACGCCCTGCTGGACCCCAACTTCGGTGTGATCAAGGAGATCGGTCCCTGGATCGGCATCGATCCCAACATCATGGGATCGTCCACGGGGGCGCTGCTCATGGTGGCGTTCGTCGGCGGCTGGCAGTTCATGCCCTTCCACACGCTGATCTACCAGGGCGGTGCCCGGCAGATCCCGGAGGTCCTCTACCAGGCGGCCGCCATCGACGGCGCCGGCATGGTGCGGCAGTTCTTCCACATCACGCTGCCGCAGCTGCGCCACACGATGACGACGTCGTCGGTCCTGATGATCGTCGGCTCGCTGACCTACTTCGACACCGTGCTCATCATGACCAAGGGCGGTCCCGGCACGGACACGACGATCCTGCCGTACCTGATGTACCGGACCGGCTTCCAGACCTACGACCTGGGCTACGCCGCAGCCATCGCCACCGCCCTGGTCGTCGTGGCCACCAGTCTCTCGCTGATCCTGGTCCGCTTCAGCGGCTTCGGATCCATGCGGTCCACCCGGGAAGGTATGTGACGCGATGTCGATCGACACCCGCCCCGTTGCCCCGCAGCGGATCTCGCCGTCCCTGAAGCGCCACCAGGCGTCCGCCCGCCGCCGGAAGCTGCTGGGCAACCCGCTGGCCGGCCTGGGCTCGCTGGTCTGGCTCGTCATCGTCCTGGTGCCGCTGTACACGCTGGTCTCCGCGTCGCTCATGCACCAGGACGAGGCGCTGAACGGCGACCCGCTGGCGTTCCCGACCGATCCGACCTTCGACAACTACAACACCGTGCTGCACAGCGGGTTCCTCACGCTGCTCGGCAACACCGCGATCGTCGCGGTGTCCACGGTCGCCATCGTGCTGGTGCTGTCCATCCCGGTGGCGTACGTGGCGGTGCGCACCCGCAGCCGACTCTCCTCGCTGGCGTTCCGGACGTTCCTGCTCGGTGTGGCGATACCGGCGCAGGCGGTGATCGTGCCCCTGTACCTGCTGATCGGGAAGATGGGCCTCTACGACACCCTCTACGCGATCATCCTGCCGACTGCCGCGTTCTCCATGCCGGTTGCCGTCCTAGTGCTCAGCGGCACCATGCGGGACGTCTCGGAGGAGATGTACGAGGCGATGTCCCTCGACGGCGCCTCGCCCGTGCGGATGCTGTGGCAGCTGGCGATCCCGCTCTCCAAGGCCGGCATCAGCACCGTGGCGATCTTCTCCGCACTGCAGGCGTGGAACGGCTTCCTGTTCCCCCTGATCCTGACGCAGTCCGAGGAGAACCGGGTGCTGACGCTGGGGCTGTTCAACTTCATGACCCAGTTCGGCGTGAACATCCCGGCCGTGCTGGCGGCGATCGTGCTCTCCGTCGTGCCCATTTTCGCCGTGTACCTCGTGGCCCGGCGTGCGCTGGTCAACGGACTGATGGGGGTGGGCGGCAAGTAGCGACACCTCTGCCGCCCCGCACCACCGCACTCTTGAGAGGAACCCCTGCCGCCATGGCAATCCACCCCCACCCCCAAGCCGGTAAGGCCGACCCGGTAGCCGAGGCCGACGGCCCCTGGCGCGACCCCTCGCTCACCCCAGAGGTGCGGGTGACCGATCTCATCACCCGGATGACCCTCGAGGAGAAGGCCGCACAGCTCTACGGAATCTGGGTGGGCGCCGACGCCGAGGGCGACGGGGTCGCACCCCACCAGAACGACATGGTCGACCCGGTCGACTTCGAGGAGCTCACCACCCGCGGACTCGGCCAGCTCACCCGGCCGTTCGGCACCGCCCCGGTGGACCCGGGTGTCGGCGCCGTCGCCCTGGCCCGGGCACAGTCCCGGATCACCGAGGCCGGCAGGTTCGGCATCCCGGCGCTCGCCCACGAGGAGTGCCTCGCCGGCTTCACCGCGTGGGGCGCCACCGCCTATCCCGTGCCGCTGGCCTGGGGCGCGGCCTGGGACCCCGAGCTCGTCGAGGAGATGGCCCGGCTGATCGGCGCCGACATGCGGTCGGTCGGTGTCCACCAGGGGCTCGCCCCCGTCCTGGACGTCGTGCGCGACCTTCGCTGGGGCCGCGTGGAGGAGACCATCGGCGAGGACCCGTACCTGGTCGCGACGATCGGTTCGGCCTACGTCCGGGGCCTCGAGTCCGCCGGGATCGTCGCCACGCTGAAGCACTTCGCGGGCTACTCCGCGTCCGCCGGGGCGCGGAACCTCGCGCCGGTCCGCGCGGGCGCCCGGGAGATGGCCGATGTGATCCTTCCGCCCTTCGAGATGGCGCTCCGCGAGGGCGGTGCCCGCTCGGTGATGCACTCGTACGCCGAGATCGACGGGGTGCCCGCCGCCGCGGACCCGGCACTGCTCACCGGGCTGCTCAGGGACACCTGGGGGTTCGCGGGGACCGTCGTCGCCGACTACTTCGGCATCGGGTTCCTGGAGACCCTGCACAAGGTCGCCGCCGGTCGCGCCGATGCCGCCCGGCTCGCGCTCACCGCCGGCGTCGACGTGGAACTGCCCACCGTACGCAGTTACGGCGACGAGCTCATCGCCGCCGTGCGCGAGGGCGCGGTGGCCGAGGAACTGGTGGACCGGGCCCTGCGCCGCGTCCTGCTGCAGAAGTGCGAGCTCGGGCTGCTCGACCCGAAACGTCCGGTCCTGCCCGCCGCGCTCGACGGGGTGGACCCGGACCGGGCGCGCGGCACCGTGGACCTCGACCCGCCGCGGAACCGGGCCCTGGCCCGGCTCCTGGCCGAGCGGTCCTGCGTCCTGCTCGCCAACCCCGGCGACGTGCTGCCGCTCGGCGGCACCGGACGGATCGCGGTCGTGGGGCCGCGCGCCGACGACCCGCTGGCCATGCTCGGCTGCTACTCCTTCCCCAGCCATGTGGGCGTCCTGCACCCCGAGATGCCGATGGGCATATCCGTTCCGACGGTGCTCGAGTCGTTGCGCGAGGAATTCCCGGGCGCCGGAATCGACTTCGCGGAGGGCTGCGACGTCGACGGGACGGACGCCTCCGGAATCGCGCGGGCCGTGGAGCTGGCCGGTGGCGCCGACGTCTGCGTGGCCGTGCTCGGCGACCGGGCCGGCCTGTTCGGCCGCGGCACCTCGGGCGAGGGCTGCGACGCGGCCGACCTGTCCCTGCCGGGCATCCAGGCCGAGCTGCTCGACGCACTGCTGGACACCGGAACCCCGGTGGTCCTCGTGCTGCTGACGGGCCGCACGTACGCACTCGGCGGCCGGGCGGACCGGCTGGCCGGATGTGTGCAGGCCTTCTTCCCGGGTGAGGAGGGCGGATCGGCGCTGGCGGGCGTGCTGTCGGGTCGGGTCAACCCTTCCGGACGGCTGCCCATCGGTGTCCCCAACGGTCCCGGCGGCCAGCCGTGGACCTACCTGCAACCGCCGCTCGGCCGGGTCAACGGGGTCAGCAACCTGGACCCGACCCCGCTCCACCCGTTCGGCCACGGACTCTCGTACACCTCCTTCGACTGGGAGGCCGGCGCTCCTGTCCCGGCCGAGCTGCCCACCGACGGCGCCACCGACCTCGAGCTCACCGTCCGCAACAGCGGTGAACGCGACGGCGCCGAAGTCGTCCAGCTCTATGTCCACGACCCGGTCGCCCAGACCACCCGCCCCGAGTCGCGGCTGATCGGCTACGCCCGGGTGCCGCTCGCCGCGGGGGAGACCCGGCGGGTCCGCTTCCGCTTCCATGCGGACCTGGTGTCCTTCACCGGGACGGGCGGGCGCCGGATCGTCGAGCCCGGCGACATCGAGCTGCGCTTCGCCGCCTCCAGCGACCACGCCGACATCCGGCACACGGTACGGCTGCGCCTCACGGGGCCCGAACGCACCGTCGATCACCGGCGCCGGCTCGTCTGCACCACGTCGCACGAGCCGGTGGTCCCGGAGAACTGACGGGCAGGGGGCAGCGGTTCCCTGCCCGCCCGCTCCGCACGCCCCGGGGGTGTGCGGAGGTGATGTCGAAACTTTCGAAGGCACCCCGGAGCCCTCGGCGTGAGTCGGGGGCTCCGGACGGGGCGCCACTGTGGAAAGGCATCTGTCATGCTCAAGGCAACCCGCTCGGCGGCAGTCGGCGCCGCCGCTGCCGCACTCCTCGTCTCCTCCTTCACCCTGACCAGTGCGTCCGCCGCCACCGACAGCGCCGCCTTCCGCAACAGACCCGAGCCCCACGTGGCTCCGCAGACGCTCGCCGCGCTCGGCCGGAAGGCCGGCCTGCGCATCGGCACGGCCGTCAACACGGACGCCCTGGCCGAAGACGCCCCCTACCGGGCCAAGGCCGCGTCGGAGTTCTCCACCGTCACCCCCGAGAACGTCATGAAGTGGGAAGCGGTCGAGCCGCGGCGAGGCACGTACGACTGGGCAGCCGCCGACGAACTCGTCGACTTCGCAAGGAAGAACGGACAGCTCGTCCGCGGCCACACCCTCGTCTGGCACAGCCAGCTGCCGGCCTGGATCGACGACGGTGACTTCACCGCCGAGGAGCTGCGGGAGATCCTGCACCGCCACATCACCGACCAGGTCACGCACTTCAAGGGCAGGATCTGGCAGTGGGACGTCGTCAACGAGGCCTTCGACGAGGACGGCACCCTGCGGGACAGCATCTGGCTGCGGAAGTTGGGGCCGGGCTACATCGCCGACGCCTTCCGCTGGGCCCACGAGGCCGACCCCGAGGCCCGGCTGTTCATCAACGACTACAACGTCGAGGGCGTCAACGCGAAGAGCACGGCGCTGCACGGCCTGGTGAGCGAACTGCGCAAGCAGCGCGTCCCGGTCCACGGCGTGGGGATCCAGGGCCACCTGGGAGTCCAGTACGGCGCACCGCACGACATCGCGGACAACATGCTGCGCTTCGACCGCCTCGGCCTGGAGACCGCGATCACCGAGGCCGACGTACGGATGCCGCTGCCCGCCGACAGCACGAAGCTCGATGCGCAGGCCGAGGGCTACGCCGTACTGCTGCGCGGCTGCCTGCTCACCCCGCGCTGCAACGCCTTCACGGTGTGGGGCTTCAGCGACAAGTACTCCTGGGTTCCGAACACGTTCCCGGGTGAGGGGGCGGCGAACATCCTCGACGAGAACAACACGGCCAAGCCCGCCTACGGCACGCTGCGTCAGACCCTGACGCTCGCCGCCGGCCGGCACTGAACGCGCACCAGCTCCATGGGTACGGAAGAGGCGACTCGATGACGGAAGACCTCCGGATCACCGGAGTGAGAATCACCCCTGTTGCCTTCCGGGACCCGGCTCTGCTCAACGCGGTCGGTGTGCACGAACCCTTCGCACTGCGTGCGATCGTCGAGGTCTACACGGGCGACGGCCTGGTCGGTCTCGGCGAGACCTACGCGGACGAGGGGCATCTGCACCGGCTGCGGGCAGCCGCGGAGGCCGTCACCGGCATGGACGTGTACGCGCTCGGTGCCATGCACCGCAGGGTGGCCGACGTGCTGGCCGGCGACAGCGGGACCGGCGGATCCGGACTCACCGGAATGATCACCACGAGCAGCGCCGTGGACCGGGTGTTCTCCCCGTTCGAGGTGGCCTGCCTGGACATCCAGGGCAAGGCGGCGGGCCGCCCGGTGAGCGACCTTCTCGGCGGTGCGGTACGGGACTCCGTTCCCTTCAGCGCTTACCTCTTCTACAAGTGGGCCGCGCATCCGGGGGCGGAGCCGGACAGCTGGGGGGAGGCCCTGGATCCTGACGCGATCGTCGCCCAGGCCCGACGCATGATCACCGAGTACGGCTTCTCGGCGGTCAAGCTGAAGGGCGGGGTGCGGCCGCCCGAGGAGGAGGTCCGGGCGATCCTGGCCCTGCGCGAGGCATTTCCCGCGCTGCCGCTGCGGCTCGACCCCAACGCGGCCTGGAGCGTCGCCACTTCGATCGAGGTGGCACGCCGCCTCGAGGGCGTCCTGGAGTACCTGGAGGATCCGACACCCGACCTCGACGGTATGGCGCGGGTGGCACGGGAGACATCGATCCCCCTCGCCACCAACATGTGCGTCGTCGCCTTCGAGCACCTGGCGCCCGCCGTCGAGCAGGGATCGGTCCAGGTGGTGCTCTCCGACCACCACTACTGGGGAGGTCTGAACCGATCCCGCCTGCTGTCCGGGATCTGCGACACCTTCGGCATGGGTCTGTCGATGCACTCCAACTCGCATCTCGGGATCAGCCTGGCGGCGATGACCCATCTGGCGGCCGCCACACCGAACCTCACCTACGCCTGTGACACCCACTGGCCGTGGAAGACCGAGGAGATCGTGGTCCCCGGCACGCTGGCCTTCGCCGACGGGGCCGTGAAGGTCCCCCGGGGGCCGGGACTCGGCATCGAACTCGACCGTGACGCGCTCGCCCGTCTGCACGAGCAGTACATCGCGTGCGGACTGCGCAACCGGGACGACACCGGCTACATGCAGCGGATCGACCCGTACTACGAGAAGAAAACGCCCCGTTGGTGATCCGCCGCGGCCGCCGGTTCCCGGCCGGCCGCGGTGCGATCCGACGCAGATGAAGGAGTTTTCATGGCCCCGCTCGACTGGGCCGCCCTGGGCGGCTATTTCCTGGTGATGCTGCTCATAGGACTGTGGTCGCACCGCCGTGTAGGCAACGTGAGTGACTACTTCACCGGTGGCGGCCGGATGCCCTGGTGGCTCTCCGGTATCTCCCATCACATGTCCGGGTACAGCGCCGCCGTGTTCGTCGCCTACGCCGCCATCGCGTACAGCTACGGCATCACCGTCTATGTCTGGGCCTTCCTGCCGCTCGCGTTCGGAACGGCCGTGGGCGCCTGGCTGTTCGCTCCGCGCTGGCAGCGGCTGAGGCAGCGTTACGCGGTCGCCTCGCCGCTGGAGTACCTGGCCAAGCGGTACAACGTGCCGACGCAGCAGGCACTCGCCTGGAGCGGCGCCCTGCTCAAGGTGTTCGACGTGGCCGCCAAATGGGCATCGGTGGCGGTGCTGCTCAACGTGTTCACCGGCATGTCGATGACGGTGGGCATCCTGATCACCGGCATCGTCACCCTGCTCTACTGCACCGTGGGCGGACTCTGGGCCGACGCGCTCACCGACTTCGGGCAGTTCATCATCCAGGGCGCTGCCGCGCTCGCCATGCTCTGGGTCGTTCTGGACCGGCTGGGCGACGGTGTGGCGGGCCTCGGAACCATCTGGAACAGGCTGCCGGACGGGCACGGGCAGCCGCTCGTCGGTCCGTACACGGCGACCTTCCTCGGGGCCTACGTCGTCGTGAAGCTCTTCGAGTACAACGGCGGCATGTGGAACCTGGCCCAGCGGTACATGGCCACGGACTCCCCGAAGGCCGCGCGCCGTTCCGCCGGGCTCTCGGCGCTCCTGTACGTGGTGTGGCCGGCCGTGCTGCTGTTCCCGCCCGTCGCCGCGGCCGTGCTGCTGCCCGGCATCGCCGAGCCGGAGAAGGTCTACGCGCTGATGGCGGAGTCGTACCTGCCCGCGGGGCTCGTCGGCCTGACCCTGGCGGGAATGTTCTCCCACACGATGGCGATGGCCTCGTCGGACGCCAACGCGGTCTCCGCGGTCGTCACCCGCGACATCATCCCCGCAGTGGTCCGCCGCGCCAGGGACCTGTCCCCGGCGACCGGACTCCTCGTCGCCCGGGTCTGCACCGTCGTGTTCATCACCATCAGCATGATCGTCGCCATCGAGGCGGACCACTTCGGCGGTGTGCTCGGCATCATCGTCGGACTCGTCGCGGCCGTGATGGGCCCCATCTCCATCCCGATGCTGCTGGGACTGCTGCCGGCCTTCCGTAAATTCGGACCCCGCGCGGCCCTGTCCTCCTGGGCGTTGGGACTGCTGGGCTACGTCCTCGTGAAGTTCGTGCTCGAGAGCACGGACCAGACCCTGGTGATCGTCACCCCGCTGGTCACCTCGCTGGTGGTGTACGTCGCCGTCGGACTGATCAGCCCGGAGCCCGACGACACCGCCGACGCGATCGTGGCAGCACTCTCACCCGCTTCCGACGGCGACGGCGAAGCGGTGGCAGTCACCGCCGCCCAGCCTGCCGAGGCGTCCGGCGCCATCGACTGACGCGTTCCACCCCTCCACCTGAACACACGTCAAGGACTCACACCCTTCCAATTTGTCAAGAGTGTGAACAAAACTGGGAGAGCAGTATGGACCAGCACGTCCCGCACCACAGCAGTCGACGATCGGTCCTGGGGGCCGGTCTGGGGCTGACCGCGCTCGCGGCCACGCCGCTCGGGTCCCTGATCGGGCTCACCGGCGAGGCCGCAGCGACGACGCCGATGTCCGGCGGACCCGCACCCCTCCGGCCCACGGACCCCGGCGCCTACATCTCCTTCACCCCGCGCTCCGGCGCCTTCCCGCTGGTGAGGGCCGGCAGGGCGGCCCCGATCGTGGTCAGCGACAGCGACTACGCCGGCGTCGTGCGGGTGGCCGGTGACCTCCGGGCGGACATCGAGCGCGTCACCGGGGTCCGCCCCGTGCTCGCGCACGACACCGCTCCCAGGGGCAGCCGCGAGATCGTGCTCGTGGGAACCCTCGGCCGCAGCCCGCTCATCGACGGCCTGGTCGCCGCGCGCAAGCTCAAGGTCTCCGCAGTCGCGGGAAAGTGGGAGACCAGCCTGCAGGCCGTGGTGGAGAACCCGCTGCCGGGCGTGGACCGCGCCTTCGTGATCGCGGGCAGCGACCAGCGCGGCACGATCTTCGGCGCGTACGACGTCTCCCGGGGCATCGGTGTCTCGCCCTGGTACTGGTGGGACGACGTCGCACCCGTACACCGTGACGCGCTGTACGTCCTGCCGGGTCTGCACAGCCAGGGCACCCCCGCCGTGAAGTACCGCGGATTCTTCATCAACGACGAGAACCCGGCGCTCGGAACCTGGGCACCCGCCTACTTCGGCCCCGGCAAGGCCCCCGGCTTCGAGGGCGGATTCAACGCCGACTTCTACGCCAAGATCTTCGAAGTGATGCTGCGGCTCAAGGCCAACTACCTGTGGCCCGCCGTCTGGGGCCGCGCCTTCGCCGAGGACGACCCGCAGAACCACGCCACCGCGAAGGCGTACGGAGTCGTCATGGGCACCTCGCACGAGGCGCCCATGATGCGGGGGATCGAGGAGTGGAACAGGCACGCCGTCGCGGCCGTCCGTGACAGCGCCGGAAACATCACCAAGCCCGGCCACGACCCCTACGGCGGCACCGGCGAATGGTCGTTCCGCCGCAACGCCGAAGCCATCAAGGCCTACTGGAGGCAGGGCATCCGCCGCATGGCGGACGAGGACTTCGAGGGTGTGGTCACCCTCGGCATGCGGGGCAACGGCGACGTCAGCCTGCCCGACGGCGACGGCATCGAGCTGATGAGCGAGATCATCGCCACCCAGCGCCTGATCCTCGCCGAGGAACTCGGCCCCGATGCCGACGTCCCGCAGGTGTGGACGCTCTACAAGGAGGTCCAGCGCTACTGGGACCGCGGACTGCGGGTCCCCGACGACGTCACCGTCGTCCTCACCGACGACAACTGGGCCAACGTCCGCAAGCTGCCCGACCTCGAGAACGACGACCGCAGCGGTGGCTACGGCCTCTACTACCACTTCGACTACGTCGGGGTGGGCCGCAACTACAAGTGGGTCGACACCGCCTCGCTCCCCAACATGTGGGACCAGCTGCACCAGAGCGCGGCCTACGGCAACCATGGCCTCTGGATCACCAACGTCGGGGACCTCAAGGGCAACGAACTGCCCACCCAGTTCTTCCTGGAGTACGCCTGGAACCCCGACCGCTGGTCCCTGGACCGGATCCCGGAGTGGGAAGAGCAGTACGCCCGACAGAACTTCGGCGAGAAGCAGGCCGAGGACGTGGCCGCCGTCCTGCGCACCTACGCCCAGCTGCAGTCCCGCCGCAAGCCCGAACTGCTCAACCGGAGGATCACCCTCGACCCCGCCAAGGACCCGGCGAAGGACTCGTCCGCCATCGTCTACGACGACCGGGCCACCCCCTTCAGCCTGACCGACTACCGCGAGCTGGAGCGGGTCACGGAGGACTGGCAGCGTCTGGACACCGCGGCGGCACGCATCGGGCGCAAGCTCCCCGCCTCGGCCCAGGACGCGTGGTACCAGCTGGTCGGCTACGAGGTCCGGGCGACCGCCAACCTGTACGCCCTGCGGGAGGCCGAGTTCACCAACCTCCACTACGCACCCCAGGGCCGGGCCCTCACCAACGAGCTCGCGGCCACCGCCGAGGCCAGGCTCGCCGACGACTTCGCGCTGGCGCGCCGCTTCAACACCGAGGTGGCCGACGGGAAGTGGGAAGGCTTCCAGACCCAGCCGCACATCGGCTACGGGGATGTGGACCGCTACGGGCCCAACGCCCCCTGGCAGCAGCCCGAGCTCAACAACGTGGCGATCGCCGACGAGATCTTCCCCGCCGTGCGGCGCATCGAACTGCCGCGCACGGCCGAGATGGGCGTGGCCATCGACGGCTCGGCCGCCTGGTGGCCGGCTGCGGGGCAGGACGGCGCCGAGCCCGTACTGCCGGTCTTCAGCCCGTACCAGAGCCAGCCGGCGCAGTACGTCGAGGTGTTCAACCGCGGCTCCGAACCCTTCGACTACCGCATCCGCACGGGCGCGCCCTGGCTGGTCGCCGACCGGACGCGGGGGCGGGTGGACGCCCAGACCCGGGTCACCTTCCGGGTCGACTGGTCACGGGCACCCGAGGGCGTCACCCGGGTTCCGGTCACCGTTTCCGGCCCGGGTGGCAGCGAGGTCGTCGTCCAGGCCGTGGTCGACCGCCCCCGGGCGGAGCGCGCACAGCTCGCCGGCTTCGTCGAGGCCAACGGTTACGTCTCCATCGAGGCGGACCACTTCCACCGGGCTCTGGGCCGCGACGGCATCTCCTGGCAGCGCATCCCCGGCATCGGCCGCACCGGTTCGGGCATGGAGCCCTTCCCCGTCACGGCCGCACGCCAGACGCCGGGCGGGAAGGGGCCGAGGTTGGAGTACCGGGTCAGCCTGTTCACCACCGGGCCGGTCACGGTCTGGGCGTACCTCTCGCCCCGGAACAACGCACGGGCGGCCGACGGACTCACGTACGCCGTCTCCTTCGACGACGACGCCCCGCAGTCCGTCAACGTCACCGCGGTCACCGGGGCCGACGACGGCACCATGAACCCGCAGTGGGCCCGCAACACCTCGGACAACGTCAACCGCACCAGCACCGCACACCACATCGGCCGGGCGGGCCTCCATGTGCTGAAATTCTGGATGGTCGACCCGACGGTGGTGCTGCAGAACCTGGTGGTGGACACCGGCGGCCTCAAGCCCAGCTACCTGGGCCCGCCGGAGAGTCTCCGGCTGAGCTGAGCTGACCGGAGCGGGACGAGGAGGCGCGACAGGCATGAGCATCGAGATCGAGGACACCGAGGGACGCGGTGCGGCGCTGGAGGTGACCCCCGGCCCGGCCGAGGGCGCCCCCAGGGTCGGGATCCTGATCGAGGGCCCGCCGGGCGGCGCCTCCTGGTCCTGCTCCCCGGCCGCGGCCAGGGAGCTGGCCGCGGCGCTCGTCGCGGCGGCCGAGGCCGTGGAGAACGCGCGTCTCTCGGATCCGGTCACCGTCAAGGCCCGCGAACTGCTCCGCGGCGACGTACGCGACGGCGACCGGGCCATGACGGTGGAGGGCGTCAGGGTGGACGGAGCGAACGTCCAGGTGACGTGGACGTCGGGCGGCGGACGCAGCTGGAGCCAGATGTACGCGGCCGAGACCGACATCAGGCTCAGGCGGCGGCTGCGGCCGGGGAGGTGATGGGACGGCCCGGGCAAGGTTGTACGAGAGGCTTCGTAATTCGACGATTCCCGTAGTACGGTGAATCTCGTAGTACGGTGAATCTCGTACAAGGCGTGGGCGGCATGTCCGCCCGCCTGCTGTGCCCTGCCCGTCGCATCGTCGCATCCAGAGGAAGCGGAGTCCCCCGTGAGCGCACTCTTCGAGACCTACGCCCTGCGGTCGCTGTCCATTCCCAACCGCATCTGGATGTCCCCGATGTGCCAGTACAGCGCGGAGACGTCCGGGCCGGACACGGGCGCGGCGAACGACTGGCACTTCGCCCACTACGCCGCCCGGGCGACGGGCGGTACGGGCCTGATCCTGGTGGAGGCCACGGCCGTCAGCCCGGAGGGCCGGATCAGCCCCGCCGACCTCGGCATCTGGAACGACCGGCAGGTGGACGCCCTCCGCCGCATCACCGACTTCCTCACCCGGCACGGAACCGTTCCCGGCATCCAGCTCGCCCATGCCGGCCGCAAGGCGTCGACGGACCGCCCCTGGCGCGGCGGCGGTCCGGTCGAGGCGGGTACCCCGGGCAGCGAGGGCTGGCAGCCGGTCGCCCCGAGCCCGGTCGCGTACGACGAGGGCCACCCGGTGCCCGCCGAGCTGACCACCGAGGGCATCCAGCAGGTCGTCGCCCAGTTCGCGGATGCCGCCCGCCGGGCGCTCGCGGCCGGTTTCCGCGTGGCCGAGGTCCATGGCGCGCACGGATATCTGATCGGTGAGTTCCTCTCCCCGCACACCAACCACCGGAGCGACGCCTACGGCGGCTCCTTCGAGAACCGCATCCGCTTCGCCCTGGAGGTCGTGGACGCGGTCCGGGCCGTGTGGCCCGAGGACCTTCCGGTCTTCTTCCGCATCTCCGCCACCGACTGGCTGACCGAGAACGCGGACGACGAGCGGGAGGGCTGGACCGCGGACGACACCGTCCGCTTCGCACGCGAGCTGCGGGCGCACGGCGTCGACCTGCTGGACGTCTCCACCGGCGGGCTCGCGCCCCGCGCGCAGATCCCCGTCGGGCCGGGCTACCAGGTGCCGTTCGCCGAACGGGTCCGCACCGAGGCGGGCCTGCCCGTGGCCGCCGTCGGCCTGATCACCGACCCCGTACAGGCCGAGAAGATCCTCTCCGAGGAGCGTGCGGACGCCGTACTGCTCGGTCGGGAACTGCTGCGCGACCCCTACTTCGCCCGCAACGCCTCGCGCGCGCTCGGCGGCGATGTTCCGACACCCGAGCAGTACCAGCGGGCGGTCTGACACGAGGCCGTGCCCGGGTCGGCTGGGCCCGGGCCTTTCTCGGTACGCTGAACGTGATGTTCACTCCACAGGGCCCGACCCTCCGCGAACTGGCCGTTCAGGCGCTGTCGTCGACGATGCGCGGATACGACCTGCTCGCCCCGAAGTTCGACCGGACGCCCTACCGGACCCCGGACCGGGTGCTCGACGCCGTCACCCGGGCAGTGCGCCCCCTCGGGGTGTTCGGCAGAGGGCTCGACGTCTGCTGCGGCACCGGAGCGGGAGTGGGCGTACTGAGCGCGGTGTGCCGGGAGCGGGTCACCGGAGTCGACTTCAGCGCCGGGATGCTCGCCGTGGCGCAGGCGGCACAAGCGACGCGGCGGGCACAGGCAGGGGCCCCCAGCGGTCCGGCGGTGGACTGGGTACGTGCCGACGCGCTCGCGCTGCCCTTCGCGCCGGTCTTCGATCTGGCGCTCAGCCTCGGGGCGTTCGGTCACTTCCTGCCGAAGGAGCGCCCCGAGCTGTTCGGGCAGGTGCACGCCTCGCTGCGGCCTGGTGGCCTGTTCGTCTTCCCGGTCGGTGCGCCGCCCCCGGTGGGTTCGCGTGCCTACTGGTCGCTGCTCGGCTTCGACGCGGCCATGCGCGTGCGCAACGCGCTGTGGCGTCCGCCGTTCGTCATGTACTACCGCACGTTCCGGCTTCCCGATGTGACGGAGGATCTCGTGCGCACCGGATTCTCCGTACGGCTGCTTCCCCTCACGGACCTCGGCCGGGGGCCGGACGGCAGTCCCCGCGCCCGTCTGGTGGTCGCCACCCGCCGGTAAAACTACGACAGATCTCGTACAATGGACGCCCCGGACGAAGTGGAGCCACAGTGACGTCGAATGCCGCCCGTGCGCTCGCCCACCCCTCGCGGGACGAGATCCGCCTGGAAGGCGTGCTCCATGCGCTCTCCGACCCGATGCGCCTGCGGATCGTGCGCCAACTGGCGGGCGCCGCAGACGAACTGGCCTGCTCCCGCTTCGAGCTTCCCGTCACCAAGTCCACCACCACGCACCACTTCCGGGTGCTGCGCGAGAGCGGTGTGATCCGGCAGATCTACCGTGGTACCGCCAAGCTGAGCGGCCTGCGGACAGAGGACCTGGACGCCCTTTTCCCGGGCCTGCTCGACAGTGTTCTCGGTGCGGCGGACCGGCAGGCGAAGCGTCTCGGAGAGGACTGACCGACGGCCGGCCGAGGGCTGTCCCTTACCCGGGGCCGTCGCCCCGCGCCGCGTCGAGCAGCCCGGGCCAGTCGGGGATCTTCACCTGTCCACGTCCGAGCGAACGGCCCAGTGCCGCCTCCGCCCGCTCGATCGACAGCCAGCCGTTCCACTCCACCGGCCGCAGCCCCCAGTTCCGCAGGGCGCCCAGCGGGTCGGCAGCCACCGCCCTTTCCGCGAGCAGCGGCGCGTCGTCGATCAGCGAGGCGACCGTCTCCTTGGCGCACGACCTGTTCGAACCGATCACGCCCGTCGGGCCCCGCTTGATCCACCCGGCGACGTACTCCCCGGGCGACGCGACCCCGTCCCGCAGCACCCGGCCCGCCAGATGCGGCACCGTGCTCCGTGCCGGGTCGAACGGCAGCCCGGGCAGCGGAGTTCCCCGGTAGCCCACGGCCCGCAGCACGAGCTGGGCCTCGATGTCCTCGTAGCCACCGGTGTCCCGCACTCCGCCGGCACCGTCCGGAGCCGTCCGCGCGAACCGCACACCCGCCACCCGTCCGCCCCTCTCCAGCAGCTCGACCGGGCGCAGGAAGAAGCGGAGCCGGATGCGTCGCTCAGGGTCGCCCGCCCGGGGCGGCGGATCCGCCGACCACCCGCGCAGCACCTCCAGATTCCGCCGCACCACGGCCGGCAGCGGCGGCGTCCCCGGCGCGCCCGCCGGGGCTGCGTAGGCAGGGTCGAGGGCCAGCTCCGTACCGTCCACGACCATCCGTGCGCGCGGCAGCGCACCGAGCTCGCGCAGTTCCTTCGTGGTGAACCTCGCCTGCGAGGGTCCCCGCCTGCCCGCGATGTGGACCTCGCGGACCCGGCTCGCCGCGAGTGCGTCCAGGGCTGCAGGGGGCACGTCGGTGGAACGCAGCTCCGCCGCGCCACGGGCCAGGATCCGGGCCACATCGACCGCGACGTTGCCGACGCCGATCACCACGGCCGAGCGTGCCCCGAGCGTGAAGCCGTCGGCGGCGGTGTCGGGGTGCGCGCTGTACCAGGAGACGAACTCGGTCGCGGAGAAACTCCCCGGCAGGTCCTCGCCGGGAACGGCGAGCGGGCGGTCGGCCGCCGCTCCGACGCAGTAGACCACCGCGTGGTACAGCTCCCTGAGCCGGGCGGGTGACAGCCCGCCCGGGCCGCCCACCTCGACATGGCCGACGAAGGTGATCCGGTCGTCCTCCAGGACCGCCCGGAGACTGTTCTGGAGCGACTTGATCTTCTCGTGGTCGGGGGCGACCCCGTAGCGGACCAGGCCGTACGGGGTGGGCAGCCGGTCCAGGACATGGACCCGCACATCCGGCACCCTCGACTGCTGCAGCAGGGCCTGGGCCGTGTAGACCCCGCTGGGGCCCGAACCGACGACGGCGACACGGAGCACGGCGCACCTCTTCCCGCAGGATGCCTCCAGCATCGCACCGCGGCGCGGAACGGGGGAGAGGCACGCGGGGTCCGGTTTGCCCGGGGCCGTCAGGTCATCAGCTTGCGCATCCGGTCGATCTCCACGGTCTGCTGGGCGACGACATCGGTGGCCATCTCCTCGACGGTCACGTTGTTGCCATCGGCGAGGGCTTCTGTCGCCATGGTGATCGCGCCCTGGTGGTGGGTGATCATCAGGTCGAGGAACAGCGCGTCGAAGGCCTTGCCCCGTGCCGCGCGCAGCTTCTTCAGCTGGCCGTCGGTCGCCATGCCGGGCATGGCGGAGTGGTCGTGTGCCTCCGTGCGCTTGTCTCCGCCGTTGTTTTTCAGCCAGCCTTCCATCGCGCCGATCTCCGGCTTCTGACCTGCCGATATGCGCTCGGAGAGCCGTTGGACAGATGTGGAGGCGTCCCGTCCGGAGACCAGTGCGGTGAGGACCAGGGCCTGCTTGTGGTGCTCGATCATCAGCTCGGCGTAGCGGAAGTCCGCGGAGTTCGGGGTGTCGTCCCCGGCGGCCTTCACCGCCTCCTCGGCGGACAGCGTCCTTGCCGGCTCGCCCGGTTTCCCGGGCGCCACCACCGAAGGCCCCTTGCCCGACGCGGATTTCGTCTCCTTGTCGCCGCTTCCGGAATCGCAGGCCCCCAGGGCGAGTACGGCCACCGCGAGCGTCGCCGCGAGAGCGGTTGTGCGTATGCGCGGGGTCTGACAGCGGATCAACACGGCGACCTCCTGTGCCACATGGGTGTGTTGCACACCGTCCTAACACCTTCCACAGGGCAAAGATCAAAAACTTTTATTACGTCTCTGTTGCCATCTGTTGGTGTGTACATGCGAGGGACGATACTGCCGGGGTCCATGAACCGTTCAACTATGAACGGACACAAGGGAGGACGCAGTGACCTCGTTGCACACCACCAGAGTGCGGCGCAGACGTCTGGGTGTGGCGGCAGCCGCGGCCGGACTGATCGCCACGCTGTTCACGGCCGGACCCGCGGCCGCGACACCCGACCCCGGCGACAAGGCTGCCACCAGCAGCGGTGTCTCCGTGAGCCAGCAGGCCGAAGCCAGGGCTGCCATCAAGAGCGGCGAGATACCCGGCGTGGACGAAATCGTCCACAGCGACAACATCACTCACGTCGCCAACGTCCCGAAGGACGCTCTGAAGGGCACGAACTCGGACCTGGTCTTCCAGGGCAAGTACGCCTTCTCCGGCAACTACGACGGCTTCCGGATCTTCGACATCAGCAACCCGAAGAGCCCGAGGACCGTCGCACAGGTCCTGTGCCCCGGTTCGCAGAACGACATCTCGGTCTCCGGGGACCTGCTCTTCCTGTCCACCGACTCCTCGCGCAGCGACAACTCGTGCGCCAGCACCACCCAGCCCGCCACGGAGAAGTCCTCCTGGGAGGGCATGAAGGTCTTCGACATCAGCGACAAGCGCAACCCGCAGTACGTCGCCGCAGTCGAGACCGCGTGTGGTTCGCACACCCACACGATCGTTCCCGAGCGCAAGAACGTCTACGTGTACGTCTCCTCGTACTCGCCCAACGAGACGTTCCCGGACTGCCAGCCGCCCCACGACGGGATCTCCGTCATCAAGGTGCCGCGCAACGCTCCCGAGAAGTCCCGGATCGTCAACTTCCCGATCCTCTTCCCGGACGGCGGGAACCCGGGCGCTCCGGACAACCCGGGTGTCTCCAAGACCACCGGCTGCCACGACATCACCGTGCTCCCGTCGAAGGACCTGGCGGCAGGTGCCTGCATGGGGGACGGTCTGCTGTTCTCCATCGAGGACCCCGAGAACCCGAAGATCATCGACCGGGTCCAGGACAACGTGAACTTCGCGTTCTGGCACTCCGCGACCTTCAACCAGGGGGCCAACAAGGTCGTCTTCACCGATGAGCTCGGCGGAGGCGGCGCGGCCACCTGCAACGACGAGGTCGGTCCGAACCGTGGCGCCGACGGCATCTACGACATCATCGGCAGGGGCGACCACCGCAAGCTGGTCTTCCGCAGCTACTTCAAGATCGACCGTCCGCAGGCCGAGACCGAGGTCTGCGTCGCCCACAACGGGTCGATCATCCCGGTCAAGGGCCGCGACCTGATGGTCCAGGCGTGGTACCAGGGTGGCGTCTCCGTATGGGACTTCACCAACTCGTCGAAGCCGAAGGAGATCGCGTTCTTCGAGCGCGGTCCCGTCTCGACCGCGGCGGTCACCACGGCCGGTCCCTGGTCGGCCTACTACTACAACGGCTACATCTACTCCAACGACATCGCCAAGGGCTTCGACGTGCTGAGGCTCGACGACTGGCGGACGGACCCGGCGAAGCGGGTGCGGATGCACGAGCTCAACGTGCAGACGCAGCCGGACTACTTCGACCGCTGACCCGGCCGTAGGTCGCGCACGAAAACGCTGTGCCCCGCCGGGTGGCTCACACCCGGCGGGGCACGGTTAATTCATTGACCGGCGAGCCACGCGGGGACATGCTGTACCCCTGGATCCGGCGACGCGGGGGATCGCCGGAATCAGAGGACCCAGCGCCATCGGCGGGAGCCGGGCGGAACCGGACGGCAACGGCGGTACCAGCCGGGGGTCCGTGTCACACCGGACGCTCTCAGGCCGCCGGCCTCACGCTCGTACCCGCCGCGGCGGCCCACTCCACCAGCAGGCTCTGGTACTCCGTCTCGTCGTCCGGGGACAGCAGTCCGCCCGAGCGCTGCCACAGGTCACGAATCTCTTCGTTGACCACGGAGGCGGAACGCACGGAACCGGACGTGTTCGGATACGGGGACATGCGTCCAGGCTAAGGCCCCTGTCCGACAATCAGCCCCATCGGCGGACAGGACATCCCTCACACCTTCTCCAGGAAGCCTTCACGAAGCGTACGGATCGGGCCGCCCCTCCACGGGCGCCACCAGCCCGAGCGCACGGAGCCCGTCCGGCCGCTCCGGCACGGGAAGATGATCCACGAAACGCACCTCACAGCCCAGTGCCGCCGCGCCCCCGTCCGCGTGACGGTCGTCGCCGACCATGACCACGTCCGACGGATCGTGCCCCAGCAGCGTGCAGGCGGTCCGGAACAGACGGAGATCCGGCTTCTGGAGTTCGTGCTCGAAGGACAGGACGTACGCGTCGACCAGGCCGTCCATGCCGTGCGCCCGGAAAACGGGCCGCAGATCCCAGCCGATGTTGCTGACCACACCGACCGCGACCCCGTTGCGCCGCAGCCCTCGGAGCACCTCCACCGCATCGGGGTACGGGCGCCATGCCTCGGGCGTCATATGGCGGTCGTACAGCGCGTCGCACAGGCCGGGATCCGGGAGCTCCGCCCGGCGGGCCAGGCCGGTGAACGCCTGCCTGTGCATTTCCGCACTCCTGTCGCGATCGGCCCAGACCGCTGTGAGGTGCGGCGGGACCCGTTGCGGATGAGGGCCGCCCGGCAGGGCGCCGGCAGCCGTCAGCCGCTGTACGTACCGTTCGAAGTCGGCCCGTCCCATGGCTGTGCCCCGTGCGTCGAGGACGGCGCGCAGCCATGAGTCGACCGACTCGATACGGAAGAGGGTCCCGGAGAAGTCGAAGAGCACACCTTTGACGGCCATGGGCCTGATCCTCGCCGTCTCACGGACGGCGTGACAAGGCCGCATCCGGGCCGAGGCGCAGCCGGAGCGCCGTGTAACCGGCTGTCGAGAACGCGACCACGGCGGCGCCCAGCAGCAGGCCTCCCAGGACATCGGTCATCCAGTGCACCCCCAGGTAGAGGCGTGTGACAGCCACTCCCACCACGGAGACCCCCGCCACCGTCAGTGCCGTATGCCACAGCCCGGGTCCCGCGCCGTGCAGGCGCAGCAGCCACAGCAGCAGTCCGCAGCTCACCACCGCCGTCATCGCGTGGCCCGACGGAAAGGCCGCGTAGTTCGCCGAATCCACCGGGTCGGGCCACTGCGGGCGCTCGCGGCCCAGGGCGGCCTTCATCCCCTGCTGCACCGCGGTGGCGAGCGCGCTGGTCGCGGCCACCCACACGGCGAGCAACCGTGCCCCGCGCCACCACAGGGCGATCACGGCGACAGCGATCAGGGCGCGCATCGTCCAGGGGTCCCAGACCCAGTCCGTCAGCACCCGGTTGACCCGGACAAGCCCGGGTTCGGTCACCGCGCTGCGGTGCAGGGCATCGGCGACCGTTCGGTCCAGTGACATCAGGGGTGACCAGCGCACCGCGACCAGGGTCAGCAGCGCAGCGGCCAAGGCCGCGCAGATGACTCCGGTCGTCGGAAAGCCGGCTGCGGTGTGCGGGGTCCGGGAAGGGGAGTGCATGGGGACGATCCTCGCGGACGTGGGGCGAAACCCGCTCATCCCAGTGCGCTGAGTCCCGGAACGAAGGCCACCACCAGCGGAACGACCGGCACCAGTGCGGCCGCCGCGGTCAGCCGCAGCCGACGGCCCGCGGTGAGCCGCTCCACCGGGGCGAGCAACCGGTTCACCCGGAGCGGCACTTGTGCGTCCGGGGTCGGGCACGGGCCGAACACCCCGCGGTCCTCGTTGAGTTCGACCAGGGCGAGGGCGATCGTGAGGCGCCCGAAGCGCCGGGACGCCACATCGTCCGCCGCCAGTTCGACCAGCCGGTGCATCTCGTCGCGGAACGCGGCGAACACCGGCACCTGCGGGAATCCGGTCGCCAGCGCCGCCGAGCAGTGCAGGAGCCAGTCGTGGCGGGCCTGCGCGTGGCCCTGCTCATGGGCCAGTACGGCGTCGAGCTGACGGCCTTTCAGCCGTCCGAGAGCCGCCGTCGTGATGACCAGTTGAGGCGCCGCACCGGGCAGCCACCAGGCATCCGGACGCTCGCCCTCCAGCACCACCAGAGGGCCGCTGCCGGGCTCCTCGCCGGGCATCAGCGGGGAGCGGACCAGCAGTTCGCGCCGGCGCCGCCTGCGCCGCTGCTGCGCCCGGTGGATCTCCCGTACGAGCATGGCCACGGTCCAGAGGCCGCCGAGCGCCAGCAGCACCGCGATGACGGCCGACCAGGGCCCGTACGCGGCCAGTGCGTAGGCCTCCACCACCGCGCGCGGGGCGGGCGCGAAGACCTGTCCGCGTACCGCCTGCCAGGCGGCGGCCGCGCTGAACGTCATCGAGAGCCCGAAGGACAGCAGGACCCCGGCCACCACGCACTGCCAGACCCACAGCGCCACGACCGGCTCGCGCTCCGGCCACTGGGCCCGGGCCATCAGGCGCGGAGTCACCACGGCGGTCAGTGCACCGAGGACCAGCAGCACGAGGGAGACCAGCATGGCGTCACCCTATGAGGGCCATGGCGCTCGCGGGTATGGGCGTACACGGCAAGTGACGCACGACACGGCGCAACCGGCCCGCTGTCTCACAGAGTGAGCAGCATCGCGAACATGCCTATCCCCATGGTCAGCCTGCAGGCCAGTGCCAGCTCGGGGCGCGACTCCCGGCCGGGGCCCGCCGCACCACCAGTCCCGCCCGGACCGCCCGGGCCGGCCGCTGCGGTCACCGGGATCAGCCGCCCCGCCGAGCGCAGCACGTACAGCGCGTAGTACGCCAGCAGCACCCCGGTCAGCAGGGGTATGCCTCCGGCCGAGGCCGCGGATCCAGCGGCTCCGTGGTCCATGTGCCCGCCGCCGCCCCGGCCCGCGCCGGGTGCCATCGCCACCGCCATGTAGACCATGGCGAGCGAACCGACTAGATGGTGCAGATGGTGGGCGCGGTACGGGGCGGTCACGAGCACGCGCAGAGCCGCTCCGCCGAACACCACCGCGTACACCGCCCAGGTCCAGCCGGGCAGCGTGAACACGGCCGCGGGCACAGCCATCGCGGCCATGCCGAAACCCATCAGTCCCTCCGCCCGTGCCGTCCTGCGCTCCTCCTCCGTTCCGCTGCGCGTACGCAGCAGGCAGTACGCCCCCGTGGCCCCGCACAGCACCATCAACAGCCAGCCGGCCAGCGCCGGTCCGTGCACGGTGCACCTCCCCCTACGGTGAACGCCGGTGTCACCTACTCGTTGCCCAACGCCGAGCGGTGCTACCGGGGCGCATTGGGGTACTGGGGGAGCGCGCCAGGGCCCGAAGGGGGCGGCCGGCGGCCGGGTTAGTCTCGGACCGCACCGTCGGCAGAAGACAAACGGAGAACGCCACCATGGACATCGCACCGTCCCCTGACCGGGCACAGCTGACCTTCCGCGACGCGACCGAGGATGATGTGCCGGTCCTCCTGCAGCTCATCCAGTCCGCCTACCGCGGCGACTCGAGCCGGGCCGGATGGACCACGGAGGCGGACATCCTCCAAGGGCAGCGGACGGACGCGGACGGGGTGCGCGAGGTGGTCACGGCTCCCTCCGGGCGGCTCCTGGTGGCCGAGCGGGACGGCGAGCCGGTCGCCTGCTGCCAGCTCGAGCACCGGGGCAAGGCTGCCTACTTCGGCATGTTCGCGGTGAAGCCCGGGCTCCAGGGCGCCGGCCTCGGCAAGGTCATCATCGCCGAGGCGGAGCGCATGGTCCGCGAGAGCTGGGGTGTGACCGAGATGCACATGACGGTGATCTCGGTCCGCGAGGAGCTGATCGCCTGGTACGAGCGCCGGGGCTACCGCCGTACGGGAGAGCTGACCCCCTTCCCGTACGGCGACGAGCGTTTCGGCATCCCGCAGCGCGATGATCTCGCGTTCGAGCTGCTGGTCAAGGAGCTGTAGGCCCGCCCAGGGCTCAGGCGGTGAAGCGGCCCGCCCGACGGATCTCCGGATAGTCGGTCGTCGCCCCGTCCAGACCCAGCCCGCGCACCAGACGCAGATGGTCCTGGGTGTTCACCACCCAGCCGATCACCTTCAGGCCCTCCGCGTGCGCCTGCTCGACGACCTCCAGCGTGGTGCGGCGGATGTTCAGGGCGAGCGTGGAAGCGCCCACCGCCCGGGCGCGCTGGACCACGTCCCCGCCCCAGTGGCTCGCGATGAGCACCGTCCGCACCCCTGGTACCAGCTGCGCGATCTCGGCGACCGCCTCGTCGTGGAACGACGACACCTCCACCCGGCCGGCGAGATCACGCCGCAGCATCACCTCGGCGAGCGCCCGCGCCGCGGCCACGTCCTTGATCTCCGCCTGCACGGGTGAGCCGACCGCATCGAGCACCTCCTCGAAGACGGGCACGCGCTCACCCTGTCCGGCATCGAGCTCGCGGAGCTCTGCCAGCGTCTTCTCGGCGATCAGCCCCCTGCCGTCGGTCGTGCGGTCCACTGCGGCGTCGTGCATGACGGCGAGCGCGCCGTCCTTGCTCAGATGGAGATCCAGTTCGATGGCGTCCATGCCGGCCTGCTCCGCGTGCACGAAGGAGCGCAGCGTGTTCTCCGGCTCGACACCCATGACTCCGCGGTGACCGATGGTGAGAAAAGTCAAGGCAATCCCGCTTCCGTCCGTCGTCGGCCCCCGCGTGCTGCTCATACCCCAGGGAACCAGGTATCGCGCGCAGGAAGGCGAATGTCCTGCCTGTCCGGCGGAAGAAGTTGTCCAGCGGATGTGTGGCAGGAAAAATAACGGTGATGATGAGGGATCGCAGGATAATTTTCTGGATCCGACTTGTTCGAAGTGGCCGCACGTGGTTACCGTTGCTCCACGCGAGGTTCTTCTGTGAAGGAAGTGTTATGACGGAAATTCTTGAGCATGCCACCGCCACCGGCGCGATAGCTGCTGCCCCGCGGGTTGTCGAGCACCCGGCCTGGCCCGTGCTCAAGAGTGCCGTGGAAGAGATCCGTCCCTGGCAGTCGAAGGACGGCTCCATCGACTTCGCGGCCGAGGGAGCCCCCTCCACGGAGACGGCCGCCGCCACGCTCGAGCGCGTGATCACCGCCGTCGAGGAGCTGTCCCCCCTGCTCCCGTACGACGCCGCGTACCACCGCGCCCTCGTCCAGGACCTGCGCCGCTGGTCCGCCGACGGGTTCGGCGTTCCGGACTTCCTCGACTCGCTCCTCGCCTTCCAGCCCGCCAAGAACCGCGCCGACGGCCTCCAGCACCTCGTCGTCTTCGCGATGTACACGCAGAACGGCAACCCGGACCGCAACCTCGAAGCGGTCGTGCTGCGCATGGTCTGGCCCGAGTGGCTCGCCGACCTCGAGGCCACCCGCTACGACAACCCGCTGTTCTGCGGCATCACCTTCGAGGACTTCACCTCGGGTTACGACACCAACTCCGCCGTGCTCTTCCCCGAGACCATCGCCGTGCGCGAGGCGCCCGAGCGGTTCAGCTGGGGCGGCATCTTCTGCGACCGCGAGGCGGCCCGCTTCCGCCGTGTCACCGAGGCCTCCGTCGAGCTCCTGGGTGTCGAGCTGCCCGACGACATCCGCGAGATGATCGGCGACCAGAAGCGCTGCGAGCAGGCATTCGTGCTCTGGGACATGGTCCACGACCGCACCCACAGTCACGGTGACCTGCCGTTCGACCCCTTCATGATCAAGCAGCGCCAGCCGTTCTGGATGTACGGGCTCGAGGAGCTGCGCTGCGACCTGACCGCTTTCAGGGAGGCGGTGACGCTGGAGGCCGACGGCTTCGGCCAGGGCCGTGACGTGCAGTTCGCGGTGCTGTTCGACCGGATGTTCCGCTTCCCCGTCACGGGCGAGCGCGTCCGCAACTACGACGGCCTCGGCGGCCAGCTCCTCTTCGCGTACCTCCACAAGCACGACGTGGTCCGCTGGACCGACAACACTCTGAAGATCGACTGGGCCCGCGCCCCGCAGGTCACCAACCAGCTCTGCGGCGAGATCGAGAAGCTCTACCGCGACGGCATCGACCGCCCCAAGCTCGTGCACTGGTTCGCCGCATACGACCTGGTCGCCGGCTATCTCGCCCCGCACCCCGGCTCCCGCTGGGCCAAGGGTCCGGACGCCCTGGATCTGACCCAGCCGCCGCGTAAGCTCGTCGACGACGTGCTTCCGGACGAGTTTCCCCTGAGCATGTTCTATGAGGCGCTTTCCAAGAAGCTGAAGCACGTGATCGCCTCCACCAAGGGGATCACGGCGACGGATGCCGAGCGGGCAGCTGCGTGAACGCGCGTTCTGAGGAGTCGGTGGCCATGAACGGAACAGACAAGAACGAGGGCAGCGGTGTGCTCGAGGGCGCAGTGATCGCGGTGGCCGGAGCGGCGGGACCCGCCGGCCGGGCCACTCTGCTGAGGCTTGCCGAGGCGGGCGCGACCGTGGTGGCGTCCGACTCCCATCCGGAGCGGCTCGCCGAGGCGGTCGACGCCGCGCGGTACGCGCACGGCGGAGCGACCGTCACGGGAGACACCGTCGATCTGCTCGACGTGGGTGCCGCGCGTGAGTGGGTGGACAAGACGGAGAAGGAATTCGGCCGGATCGACGGCCTCGTCCATCTCGTCGGGGGCTGGCGCGGTGGCGCCACCTTCGCCGAGACGTCGCTCGCCGACTGGGACTTCCTCGAGAAGCTGCTGATCCGTACGGTCCAGTCGACGTCTCTCGCGTTCCAGGACGTCCTGCAGCGCAGTGACCGCGGCCGCTATGTACTGGTCAGCGCGGCAGGAGCCAGCAAGCCCACGGAGGGCAACGCGGCCTACGCCGCCGCCAAGGCCGCGGCAGAGGCCTGGACGCTCGCTCTGGGCGACGCCTTCCGCAAGGCGGGGGGCGGCGACGGCCCGACCTCGGCTGCTGCGATCCTGGTCGTCAAGGCACTGGTGCACGACGCGATGCGCGCCGAGCGCCCGAATGCGAAGTTTGCGGGCTTCACCGATGTCAAGGAGCTGGCCGAGGCCATCGCCGGCGTCTGGGACATGCCCGCCGGAGAAGTGAACGGAAAGCGTCTGTGGCTGACCCCGCAACCGTAAGGACCGATGCGCGACGTCACCACGATCCGCAGATACGCGGATTCGCCAGTGACAACTACGCGGGCGCGCACCCGGAGATCCTCGCCGCCCTCGCTCTCGCCAACGGCGGCCATCAGGTCGCCTACGGAGAGGACGACTACACCGGGCACCTCCAGCGGGTCATCCACAGCCACTTCGGACCGACCGCCGAGGCCTTCCCGGTGTTCAACGGCACCGGAGCCAACGTCGTCGCCCTCCAGGCCATGACCGACCGCTGGGGCGCGGTGATCTGCGCCGAGTCCGCCCACATCAACGTGGACGAGGGCGGAGCGCCGGAGCGGATGGGCGGGCTGAAGCTGCTCACCGTCCCGACGCCGGACGGCAAACTGACACCGGAGCTCATCGACCGCCAGGCCTACGGCTGGGACGACGAGCACCGGGCGATGCCGCAGGTCGTGTCGATCACCCAGAACACCGAGCTCGGTACGGTCTACACGCCGGCCGAGATCCGGGCCATCTGCGACCACGCCCACGAGCGGGGCATGAAGGTCCACCTCGACGGAGCCCGGATAGCCAACGCCGCCGCGTCGCTGGACGTACCGATGCGTACGTTCACCAACACGGTCGGCGTCGATGTCCTCTCCTTCGGGGGCACGAAGAACGGCGCGCTGTTCGGCGAGGCGGTCATCGTCCTCGACCCGGACTCCGTCCGCGCGATGAAGCACCTGCGCAAGCTGTCGATGCAGCTGGCCTCCAAGATGCGTTTCGTCTCCGTCCAGCTCGAGGCGCTGCTCGCCCGAGACCTCTGGCTGCGCAACGCCCGGCACTCCAACGCCATGGCGCAGCGCCTCGCCGAAGGGGTCCGCTCGGTGGACGGCGTGGAGATCCTCTATCCCGTCCAGGCCAACGCCGTCTTCGCCCGGCTGCCGCACGCCGTGAGCGAACGGCTCCAGAAGCGATTCCGTTTCTACTTCTGGGACGAGAAGGCCGGGGACGTCCGCTGGATGTGTGCCTTCGACACCCGGGAAGAGGACGTCGACGCGTTCGTGCTCGCGCTCAAGGACGAGATGTCCAAGTAGTCGCAGGGGATGCGGCCGACCGGAGCGCCCGGTCGGCCGCATTGCTGTGTCCGGCGGGCGCACGCGTAAGTTCAGTGGAGTGGACTGTCCAGTACGCTGTGTCGTACCGCATGCGGCTGTTCCGGAACGCCCGGACCTGTGCCCGCAACGCGCCGGAGTGAGGCGGACGATGGCTCTGACGATCACGGTTACCGACGAAGTGCGCAGCCTGGCCCCAGGCTTCACCCATGTCGCCGTCGAGGCGCACGGTCTGGTCAACGGGCCCAGTAACGAGGACAGTTCGGCGCTGCTGGACGATGCGACCCGCAGGCTCGTCGAGCGGCTCGGCGGCCGGGCGCCGCACGAGGACCCGCACCTCGCTGCCTGGCGCGAGACCTACGCGGCCTTCGGCGCCAAGCCCTCACGCACCCGCAACTCCGCCGAGGCGCTGGCCAGGCGCGCGCTCACCGAGGCCGGACTGCCCCGTATCAACCTGCTGGTCGACCTCTACAACGCGATCAGCGTCGCCCACCTGATCCCTGTCGGCGGCGAGGACCTGGACCGTATCGGCGGTGCCATGCGGCTCGTGCGCGCCACGGGGCAGGAGCCCTTCCCCACCGTCGCCGGCGGGGAGGAGGCCGTGGAACACCCCGAGCCCGGCGAGGTGGTCTGGTGCGACGACGAGGCCGTCACCTGCCGACGCTGGAACTGGCGGCAGGGCGTGCGCACGCGTCTGACCGAGGAGTCGGTGAACGCCCTCTTCCTGCTGGAGGGTCTTGCCCCCGTCACGCCCGGCGAGCTCGGGGCCGCAGCCACCGAACTCGCCGAGTCCCTCGAGAAACTGAGCCCCGGGGTACGGATCACCCTCCACGAACCGGCGTGACGTTTCGCTGCGGTCCGGACGGTTCAGCCGAGCTCGCGGACCTCGGCGGGCGTCGGAGCCGTACCGCCGAGGTGCGCCGGAACCCACCAGGTGTCGCTCGCGTCCTTGGGGCGCACCGGATAGGCGCGCTGCGCCGCCTCCAGGAGCTCCTGCACGCGCTCCCGCAGCCGGCGGGTGATCGCACCCGCGTACTGGTCGGTGGGCGCCTCCATGGGCTCGCCCACCCGGATGGTGACCGGGATGTGGCTGCGCCGGAAGTTGCGGGGGCGGCCCTTGGTCCACAGCCGCTGCGTACCCCACAGCGCCATCGGGATCAGCGGCACGCCGGCCTCCTGGGCCAGTCGCGCGGCACCCGACTTGAAGCTCTTCAGGGTGAAGGACTGGGAGATCGTCGCCTCGGGGAACACGCCGACGATCTCGCCGGACCGCAGCGAGGCGAGTGCGTGCGCGTAGGCGTCCTCACCCTGATTGCGGTCGACGGGGATGTGCTTCATGCCGCGCATCAGAGGGCCGGAGGCCTTGTGCCGGAAGACCGATTCCTTCGCCATGAAGCGGACGAGCCGCTTCTGCGGGAGGGCGCCGAGTCCGGTGAAGATGAAGTCCAGATAGCTGATGTGGTTGCTGACCAGTACGGCGCCACCGGTCTTCGGGATGTGCTCCGAACCCTGTGTGTCGATCTTCAGGTCGAGCGCCTTGAACAGCGTGCGAGCGGCGCCGATGACCGGCCGATAGACGAGTTCTGCCATCTGGATGAAGACCCTTCTTCAGTGCCTGGGGTGGGTTCTCCCGGCGGAAGTTACGCAGCCGTAGGTAATCGGCATTGTGGCGATCGTGCCCCATGTGCGACGCCGTGGCCAGCCCCAAAGGCCCCGGCGCGCGAGATTCTCGTCACGTGAAACCTCCGGGAATGTAATGGGGCCATACGGTGCTGACCCTTTGCGCAGAGCTCTGAGAAGGAGGACGCGGATGGACGGGCAGACGGCTGCCGAGACCCTGGACGCTGCCCAACTCGGCGCGGAACTGGGGGAGCGGGCGACTCTCGTGCAGTTCTCCAGCGCGTTCTGTCAGCCCTGCCGGGCCACTCGGCGCACGCTGGCCGAGGTGGCGGGGATGGTCGACGGCGTGGCGCACGTCGAGATCGACGCCGAGGCGCATCTCACGCTCGTACGCAGGCTCGGCATCGCTCGCACGCCCACCGTCCTGGTGCTCGACGCGGCTGGCACGATCGTCCGACGGGCAGCGGGGCAGCCGAGGACGGCCGACGTCGTCGCGGCGCTGGGGCGGGCGATGTGACGGACCGTGATGCATCTCCCACATAGCGGGACACGCTTGACTGCACACACCACGTATCGCCAGTCTGACGTCATGCCGCCAGCACTCCTTCTCTACGGCCGGGTCCATGTGGACCTCGTCCGCCATGCCAGTGCGCGCTGTCCGGGTGCCTGAGAACCCACGGCCCCCGAACATCCCCTCGCAGAAGGACATCTCCATGACGGCCTCACCCGATCTCGCCGCCCCCCGGACGGCCTCGCCCGAACTCCTCCGTTCGGTCTTCCGCCAGCACGCCGCAGGTGTCGCCGTGATCACCGCGGCCGGCGAGCGCCCGGTCGGCTTCACGGCCACCTCGCTCAACTCCGTTGCCGCCGAGCCGCCGCTCATCTCCTTCGGCGTGGGCGCCGAGTCCTCCAGCTGGCCGGTGGTGGCCGAGGCCGAACACATCGGCGTACACATACTCGGCGAGGAACAGCAGGAGCTGGCCGCCACGTTCGCGCGCAGCGGCGCCGACCGGTTCGGCCCGTCCACCGGCTGGCGCAGCGGGCCGGAAGGCGTGCCCCTGCTCGACGGTGTGGTCGCCTGGCTCGTGTGCCGAGTGGTGGCCCGGATCCCGGCCGGGGATCATCGCATTGTGATCGCTCAGGTGGTGCTCGGGGATCCGTCCGGGGGCGGCCGTCCGCTGGTCTACCACCAGGGCCGATTCACCGCTCTGCGAGACTGAGAACACGCATGCGGCACATGGGCGGACCGCGTTGGCAACGTCACAGTTCCAAGCGCTTGCTTATGGGTAAATCGATGGGTGTACTGGCGAGTAATATTTCCACCGGAGCATCGGTCGCCCCGACCGGAAACCGCCCCATAAGGCGCCTATGCTGCGTGCAACAAGGCAGCCCAGAAAAGACGATGCAGTAGGAGAGCCGGCGTGAGCTTGAGGATCGTTGTCTGTGTGAAGTACGTGCCCGACGCCACCGGCGACCGGCACTTCGCCGATGACCTGACCCTGGACCGTGACGACGTCGACGGTCTGCTGTCGGAGCTGGACGAGTACGCGGTCGAGCAGGCGCTGCAGATCGCCGACGAGGCGGACGACGCGGAGATCACCGTGCTGACGGTGGGTCCCGAGGATGCCAAGGACGCGCTGCGCAAGGCGCTGTCGATGGGTGCCGACAAGGCCGTCCACGTCGAGGACGACGACCTTCACGGCACGGACGTGATCGGTACGTCGCTGGTGCTCGCGAAGGCGATCGAGAAGACCGGTTACGACCTGGTCATCTGCGGTATGGCGTCGACGGA